>JACPQZ010000001.1 GCA_016190205.1 Candidatus Omnitrophota bacterium
CCGCTCGTCCGCTCATTTCAGGACGATCAGCGATCCTGCCAGCCGAACCTATATGGAGGCGTTTCCGGACCATCGAGCGGTGCGCCTGACCGAGCTGGAATGGTTTCTGCAGACATCCGATTGCTTCAGGCCGGAAGTAACAGGCGCACCGTACGACGGCTGCGGCGCGGAGGCGCTCATGTATAAACTCAAAACGAACAGCCTGATGCACAGCGACGCCTTTCGTAATAAGCATTCTGTGGTGATATTTCCAATCTGGGGAATGCCCGCATGGCTCAACGGCGGGAAGGGGTTGCAATATCCGCCGTCCGATTACGACCTCTGGCGGAACGTGGCGCGTGAGATTGCGGCATTCTACGGCCAGTTTGAGGGCCCTGATTTTTATTTTGAGATTTGGAATGAGCCGGACTTTGAGATTTTCTGGATGGGGAACACGGACGAATATCTGGAGTTTTACGCTGAAACGGCACGTGCCATGAAAGCAGCCAATCCCTCGGCCCAAGTAGGCGGGCCGGCGGTGAACCAGTGGTATGCCAGGATCGACGCGGACCGCGACCCGCTCGCGTTCGAGCTCATCCGAAAAGCTGCCGCGGAAGGCCTGCCGCTCGATTTTCTCTCCTGGCACAGTTATTTCAGCGACCCCGCTTTTTTTAAGCAGGCTAAAGACGCCTATTCTCAAGCAGTGACCTATTACCGCCTGCCCCAAATGCCACGCTTTGTGGTGAGCGAATGGAACATGAGCGGGGTCCAGACCCGCACCTCCGAATGGGCACCCCTCATCATGGCGGAGGGCTACCTGGGAATCACACGGGCGGGGATAGATATCCAAACCGTCTATAGCTGGGTGGACGACCATCCCCTAGATTATCCAGACCAGACGTATTACGGCCTGTTGACCCAGGAGGGGACCCCCCGGCCTGTGTTTTATATCCACCAGTTTTTCGACTCCTTAAGCCGCGATTCCCAGGGAATCGCCATCGTGGAGGCCGGAGGCGCCAAGGTGCTCATATCAAAGGCTGCGGCCGACGGGAACCGATATAAGATCATGTTTTGGAAGCCTGTCACGCAAGGGGATTGGAGCGCGCCCAAGGAATACCGAATCACGTTCGCCGACCGAGGGCTCGTTATGGTGCAGGGGGCTTACTCGGTCTCCGACGGGCTCCATACAAAACAAGTGAGCGTTTCAGGAAACGCGATTTCCTTTTCGTTAGCAGGCAACGAGGTTCTGGGGGTTGAAGTAAGCTTTTGAGGCAGACACGATAACGTGTCTGGTGGGAGGAGACGGGGAATGAAGCGATGCATCCTGCATAAATTTTTCTACTTTTTAGTTCTTTCTCTGGGTGCTTGGCTCGTCTTCCAGGGCTCTTCTCAAGCCTGGTCGGGTGAGGTCGTGAGCTTCTCGCTCATAAACGCAGATACCGACCAGCCGATCGCGGGCTTTAATCCAATCCCAGCCAGCGCTTCTATTTATCTTGGAGCTCTCCCTACCCGCAATTTAAATATCCGCGCAAACGTTTCAGGGAAAATAGTGGGCGTGCGTTTTGGCCTGCCCGGCGATTCCAATGACGGTCGGCTCGACACAATAGCTCCCTATGCCCTGGCGGGGGATGTGAGCGGAAACTTCAATTCTTGGACGCCTTCGGCAGGCACACACAACCTCACGGCGACACCGCTTGTCAAACGTGGCTCACGCGTCAGGTCAGGAACCAGTAGTTCCCTGGGCTTTACGGTCGTGGATGGGACAGCCCCTCCCCCACCGGACACGACTCCGCCCACTGTTGAAAATAGCTCGCTACCCCAGGGTGAAGTAACCGTCGTATTGCAATACGGCCGCCCTGTGCCCGGGCTCGGCGTCACCTCCTTTACGGGGTCCAAGGATACACTTCTGAAGGCAGAATCTCCGAATGCAGGGTACTACGAGCAAGGATCAGCACCCGTGGTGACCTACCGGTTCCTGCGCTTCGGGCTTTACTGGTTCGATTTATCCGTCCTGCCCGCTGGAGTCAGCATAACCCGTGCCCGGCTCCATCTTTATTCGGTGGAGATGAATTCTTTTGATCTAGGGGGTTCGGCTCCCATTTTTGTCGTGCGGTCTTTACAGCCCAATAGAGCGATCACATGGGTTGAAGGGTCAGGCGTGGGTTTTTATGACCAGTATGGCGGGACGAGCTGGCTCAAGAAGGATAACGAGTCCGGTCTTAAGCCCCGGTATGCCTGGTCGGATCTCCCGGGCCACTATTCCACGGGCGACCTGTCATCGGCATACCAATCGCCTGCGGCCGGCTACATGAATTTTGTCAAGGCGCTGGGTGATCAGGTCTCTACCGATCTTTCACCAGCCATTCAGGCGATTCTCAATTCGGGCGGTCGGTATGAGGGTCTTGCGGTTGACCGCACTCTAGTCTCCGCGGAAATCCGTAAGGACAAGATCGCGCACCGGGAATACGCGGACGCCGCCCTGCGACCCGCCTTGGAAATTACATATCGCATCGGAAGCGCGCCGCCCCCGCCGCCGTCCGGACAAACAGCACCTAGTAGTTATCTCATAGAGCATATAGGGACAGGAACCCATTCAATCGTCAACGGATATACCGGGGCGCAGCCTGGAAAAAGCGGTTCGTTCATTGAGCCTGAAACCGGTCACCGCATCACGCGCATCACAGATATCAACGAATACAATCCCCTGCAGAACGGAAACCCTTCCATCGGGTTCTACAATGGCTACTCCACTTATACCAATATTAACTATCTCGGGGATTATGCCCTGGCGTACAACACGAGTAACTCAATCGCCCTCTATGGCCTTTCCGATTGTGCCTTTATCCATTCCTTAGGGGTAGGGGAGACTAATGATCCGCGCTTCGATCTATCCGGAAGGCCCGGGACCGAATACGATCTTTATTACCACTCCGGGACATACATCAAAAAGATGAACGTGCTCACCAAGGCCAGCGAAGTGATCTATAACTTCGGCGAATGGATCTATTCGGATGACCACATGGATCAAGCTACCCGCGCCCGTTACCGGCCGGGCCGCCTGTCGAATTACCGGGTTTTCGTATTTGATCTATATGAGAAACGTCCCTTGCAGGGAATCGTGAATGGATACGGATACGACGTGTCTCCTAAGGGAGCCTTCCTTTATTCAGATGGCCGTTACTTCAGGACAGCCGATCTGGATGTGGGTAACACCACTCCCTTTGCCCTGATACCTACCGCGAGCGCCGGCCACTCCGGCTGGGCGTTCGATTCTAACGGGGATGAGGTGCACGTCTTTCAGGACAACAGAAATGACTGGTTTTCAGCGTTTAATCCGGCTACGGGGGAGCGGATTGATATAGCTCACTTTTTGGATTTCGGCGTGGGCTGGAGTCTAGGTCAGCACATCGCCCGAATTCATAATCCGCTTAAAAAGGGATGGTTCCTGATGGCGACCTATACGCCGCCGAGCGCGGTCGGTTGGGGGGCGAATAACATCTTCATGGTCGAAGTCCTTCCGAAGGCGCAGAGTCCCCGCGTCTGGAGAATCGCGTCCACACATAACGGGCCGTTTGCGGTCGGCACGACCGCTAAGGATTATTTTGCCGAGGCCTTTGCCAATGTTGATCCGAGCGGAAATAACATCTACTGGGGGGCGAACTGGGGAAGAGAGGACAATTTGGAGCTATACCGCGTGGAGCTACCTCAAAACTGGCATGAGGTACTGGCAGGCGGCGTGGTTCCGCCTCCTCTGAATCATCCCCCGGCGCTTTCGGTCCCAGGGCCTCAGACGGTCCAGGAAGGCACAGCCCTCAACTTTACGGTCTCGGCCGGTGATCCGGACGGTGATACCGTCACGCTCACGGCATCGGGCCTGCCCACAGGGGCTACATTCAGCTCTGCACGCTATGACTGGACTCCTGATTTCAATCAGGCAGCGGGTTACGTCGTTTCATTCACCGCTTCGGATGGCAGCCTTTCTACTACTGCAACCGTTTCGATTACAGTTGTAGATGTCCCGCAGCCGAGTAATTTACGCCGGATTGAATTGTATGCGGGGGCCAATATACCAGAATTCGGAATTTCCAATTACGATGGGGTCAGCCAAAATTTCGTGACTCAAGGCAATTCCGCACTTTATCAGACGGCAACGCGTGGAAATTATTGTCCTTTAGCAAGCCTGCGACAGGATACTTATACATGGAATGGGACAACCTACACGGCTCAGTCTTGGCTAGATGCGGGTTTGGTGGATTGCGGTGAACTTTTATTTTTCGATGTCAGTAAACTGCCCAAGGATCTCAATATTAAGCGCGCTTATATTGGATTATCGGCGACGAATGAATACAATGAATTTGGAAATCATCCCCACGGGCAAGAAGGCATTCCTGTTCGGCAAATTCTTAATTTATTGAATTTGCCAACGCCTTGGACACGGGCCTATTTAAGACCGGGCACCGTTGGCACCCAGGAAGCCAACTGGGATGGGGCGAGTTGGGGATTTTCTAAACAGGAAGTGGCCACTCCTGCTACCACCATGAAGACCTATTCATTTGTGAGCGCATCAGGAACTGTAACAAACGTCAGCTACCCCGATAATCTAGCGCCCTGGTCGCTGGTAGCCACAGGCACTGAAAGATGGGGCACGGGTCCTGGGCGTTATGGCAATTTATCCACCGCACTAAGGATGTTAGCGAACGATCCGCGAATCAGTTTCAATCCTGACCATAGATCCATGAGCTATTCCGACGAGATTACAGAACTTGTTAAGGGCTGGACGGATGGAAGTATAGAAAATTTTGGCGTATTCCTGGATGCGAACAACTCAAGTTCTACAACATACTTTGGTACGTCGGGAAGTCCAAACCCCAAGAATCGCTGCCTAGTGGGCATCATGACGAATTATTCTGCAGATCCGTCGGTGAGACCGCGTTTGGTGATCGAATACGATCTGACACCAGCCCCTTCACCAGGTCCATCTCCTACGAATCAGCCGCCAGTCGCTACACCTCAATCTGTCACCACAATCGAAAACACCGCTAAGCCCATTACATTAGCGGGTTCAGACCCTGATGGAGACCCCCTAACCTATATTGTAGTAACACAACCTAGTCACGGCACATTAACGGGCACTGCGCCAACATTTTCTTATACACCCGCTTCTAACTATACCGGCCCTGACACCTTCACCTTTAAAGTAAACGATGGAACAGTAGATTCATCGACTGTTATTGTTACGATTGAGGTAATTACTATCCCCCCGCCCGTGCCGGGAACGGATCTCGTCACCCTGCGCTTCGGCGAACACCTGACAAGCGATGTCACCGGTGTGCATCAAGACGCGGTGATTAAGTCAGGCGCCCAGAATCAAAACTACAACGGCGGCTCGTCCGGTGAGCACTACTACCGTTGGGACAGCAATATCCTGATGCGATTTGACCTTGCCGGTATCCCAACGGGGGCACGGGTGCATCGGGCCCTCCTGCGCATGTTCATGCCGACGAGCTACTATGACGGCGGCGCGACGGGCGTGACATTACCGCTCTATGCCCTGACGGATCCGGAGGGAACAGGGGCCTGGGCCGAGCAAGAGGTCACCTGGAAAAATAAGCGTAACGGAGTACCATGGAGCGGCACTTCGGGAACTATTGACACCGTCAAGGGTGCTTCCGGCGCCACGATCTACTTCAAGAACTGGCTGGCCGGGGGACAGTATTTCCTGGATGCCGATCTCACCGGGCTCGTGCAGGGATGGGTGGATAACCCATCGTCCAATCTGGGCGTCCTCATCCCCGAGCACGCCAACTTTAACAAGAGGGTGGGGGCTAAGGAAAATACCGACCCAGCCTTGAGGCCGTACCTGGAAGTGACGTTTGAAGGAACGCAAACTGAAAACATTCCGCTCCCCGCTGACATCCGCGCCGTGCATCATTCTGGACAGACCTTCGTCACCTGGAAGGAAGTGGTCACGGGGCGCAACGAAACAAGTTACAAGATCTATCGCTCGGCCAACGCGATCACCCACACCGACGATCTTAGCTCTGCAGAGCTCTTGGATCAGGTTTACCAGGGCTCCTCGTGGGTTGCGGATTGGTCGACGGACACGGCCGCGCGCCAGCCGGATCTTGCGCCCCTTGGAATAACTCTCGCGGAGGACAGCGGGCTTTATGTCTATCCTGTCGAGGCGGGGTCATCTGCCTATTACGCCGTGACGACCGTTGTAGAGGGCAATGAAAATCGCGATATCACCCTTGGCGTGAATGCTATTGTTTCACCTATTGAAGAGCATGTGGGGATTCCGGACGCCTTCTATGTTAACGAGCATAATTATGACGGCTATTACACGGGATACGTCATGTGGCTCGGGCGCTTCAATCCGAAGGACGCTGCAGACCGCTTCGGCTTTGACAACCGCCGCTCGGCGCCGGTTCTTTTTTCAATCTCGTTCCCGCACCGGGCGGTCCCAAGCCCGAGTGAGCGCGACCGCATTGGCCGGGAAAGGCTTCCCATCATCTCCGACGAACGCTTCCCCCTCACGATTTACCTCCACTCCTTTGGCCACGGGTACTTTGACAGCAATGAGGGCAGGGATAACTCCATCGTGGTGGACAGCGAGCGCTATGGTGGATTTTGCATGAATTTTACGGACATGTCTCGCATCGTGATCAAGGACAAGGAAGGGGTCAAGCGTAACGTGAGCTACCTGGATGCCGGCAATGACTACGACTATTCCTATTACACGGGCTGGAACTCGAATTACGCCCCCACAGAAGTGCTCAAAGGATTCATTCCGACCTTCAAGAGCGCCCGGCCCTTTAACGAAGGGGTGAGCGTCCCCTACGCCGAAAAACAGATACGCTTCATTGCCGAGTGGCTCCTCACGACAAGCCCCTGGGCGAAGAACGGAGACCCGGCCCGCGTTTACGCGACAGGGGCCTCTATGGGAGGCTGGGGTGCGGCGGAGCTCGCAGTGCATCACCCGGATTTGATCTCCGCGGCGGATATTATAAAGGGGAGGTTGAAGTATCTCGCGGCCGGAAGAGGGAAGGAAAATGATCGCCAATATGGCAGTGTTGCGGAAAATATCCGGACACCCGGGGGTATGGGAATTTATGACTACATGGATCTTGGCAAATACGCGGGAATCATGCCGGGCCTGGACTATCCTTCCATACGCCTGCTCCACGGCAAAAACGATACCACCATTGTCTGGAACCACGTTCCGCCGTTCTATGCCGATGCTCGCGCGGCCAGGCTCGGAATCCATGCCTGGTTTGATCAATCCCAACATTCCGGAGGGGATCCGGAGGCGGTTTTCCCTGAGCGTGTCGACAGCCGCAATTTTGTGGCCGATCAAAAAGCGCCCTACTGGAACATATTCCACTTCAGCCAAAATGAAAGTTATCCGGCCTTCACGGACTTTTCGCTCAATAATGACCCGGGCACGGGGGACCCGCTGTCGGGGGATCTGCGCGGCGGGATCAGCCGCTACACCTCTTGGGAACGCTCCACCATTGTAGACACGCCCAGCCGTTACGAGATAACGCTGTATCTCCTGGTGGAGGCGCCGCAGAACACAGCCACCGTCACTGTGACTCCTCGCAGATTGCAGGCGATGACCCATGTACCCGGGATCAGTTACTCGTGGCGGAATCAGCGCGTAAGTGACGGCGTGCCCCTCCAGTCGGGCAGTGTGACGGCAGATGCCGCAGGCCTCGTCTCCATTTCAGGATTTGAGATTTCCAAAGAGCCCTCAAGACTGATTATTATTCAAGGAGGTTCCCAATGACGACTCCACTACAGCGCCTAAGGAATTGCCATCTTGGTTGGCGGGCAATGAGGTGTTAGGAGTCGAAGTCTGTTTTTAGATCAGGGTCTTTGCGGTGTGCTGATCGCAATTTCTTTGGGCCCCGTGCCGGTGTGGATCTCCCCGATGACACTCACCTCTTTAGGATTGATGAGGGTAACTGTTCCAGAGGCCTCGTTCGCCACGTAGACGGCGTCACCGCTCGGCGTAATGGCGATGCCCGCCGGACGCTCCCCAACCTTCAGGCGCGCGATTTCCCTTCCTTCCTTGGGATCCACCACAGAGACCGTTCCATCTCCCCGGTTTGAGATGTAGAGGATGCCGTCCGGGCCCTTCTCGATGACGTGGGGGTAATTACCCACGGGGATGGCCTTCGTCTTCGAAAGGGTGCTGATGATCAGGATCCTGTTGTTCTGGGTATCTGTGATGTAGAGCGCGCTTCCGTCGTCGGAATAAGCCAGGCCGTAGGGCGAGCCGCCGGCCTTGATGACCAGCTCTTCCTCGCCTGTCTCGGCGTTGATCTTGGAAACCGTCCCATCCAGGCTGTTGCTCACGTAGAGCGCGCTCTCGTCAGGGGTGAGGAGAATCTGCGAAGGGTGGGAGCCGGTTGAGAAGGTCTGCGTGACCTTCTTTTGCGCAAGATCAACCACCTGTACCGTATCGGTCAAGGCATTTGCGACAAAGGCCTTGGTGCCGTGGGCGGCCAGGATAATTTGCGAGGCCTCCTCATTTAACCCGTAGATGTAGCCGCTGTTTCTTAACGATGCCGTGTCATAAGTGGCGAGCTTGCGGCTCGAGGGCAGGATGGCGTAGACTGCTTTTCCATCGGGCGCCGAGATGATGTCGGAGGGGGCCTCGAGGCTCGCGAAGTGCCGGATCGTCTCATTGACGGTTGCCCGCAGGACGCGCACGCCGTCCACGTGGGTGATGTAGAGCGTGCGGGCGTCGAGGTGGGCCTTTCCCTGGGGGTCAACCGTGATCTTTTCACCTGTATAAATCTTGGTCTTGTTCACTTCCACCGCGCCTTCGTAGACATAAACGTGCGTGGTGGTGGCGGGCCGCCCGTCTTCTTTGCCGCTATCCGATTTGGGAAGGACCCCGGGGGCGCCCTGTCCAGTGCTGGTAGTTGCGGTGGGTTGAACGGGTCCGGCCGCGCTCGCAACGGTGGTTTCGCCGGCAGTATCCGCATCGGTCTCTCCGGTCGTGTCCGCCTGGGATTCGGCGGTTGTTTCCGCCCCGGTCTCGGTTGTGCCGGTCTCGGCGGTGCCCATCTCGTCAATGGTTTGATCCACTTGGGCAGGCTCCGGAGTCTGCGCGGGGGAGGGATCCGGGAATGTATCGGGGGTCGTGGTCGCGGCCGTTTGCGCGGCGAACCAATTGGTGTTGTTGCCGCTATTGGTCGAGCTCGCGGGGCCTATAACCGTAGTGTGGATGTTGTAGGAATCCATGACATCCACAAAGGAGATTGAGCGGGTGCCCTGGGGGTCTATCCGCCACTGGGTGCCGCTTGCCGAGGACCGGAGGCTCAAGAGACTGCCGCTTGCACCACCCAAGGTCGCCGTCCCCGTGATCGTCTGTGTGGCCCCTGCCCCAAAGGTTAAGGTATCGGCCGAGGTGACGGATTTTGTGAGGTTATAGAAGTTTGAGCTCCCCGTGATCTGCTGACTGGTGCCGTCCAGAACAACGGTGCTTGAGCCCGGGGTAAAGGTGCCGCTGTTGGCCCAGTTTCCGGTGAGATTGATTTGGCTATTTCCCCCTGCGCCAGAGGAAGCGTTTAAGGTGCCATTCAGTGTGATATTGCCTCCGATATCAAGGCTATAGCCTGCCGTCGCCAACGTCCCGGCCGCAAGGTCCACGTCATCCGTCACCACAAGGTCATCAGATAAGGTCCAAGTCCCGGCCCCGGTGACTTTTAAGTCACCAAAGTCATCCGCGTTGTC
>JACPQZ010000052.1 GCA_016190205.1 Candidatus Omnitrophota bacterium
CGGCGGATCCGCCTCGGGCGGAAAATCCGAACAATATCGAAATTCGAAATTAGAAATTCAATACCAGAGGTTCAACAATTCGGATTTTGGATTTCGAATTTGTTCGTGCTTCGAATTTCATATTTCGAATTTTACAATCTGGTATCTGGTTACTGGTTTCTGGTTACTTGTATTGTTGTTGCGATCACCGATGACCGATCACCGATTCACGAATCACGAATCACGCAACCCGAAGCCCTCTGATTTTTCTAAGGCACTCTAGAACCTCACGGGGTTCCTTGAGAAAATAAAGGGCCTGACTGTTGCCATTAGAGCTGCCCACTTTAACGGCTATGCCCCGCCCGGCGACCACGCGGAACGCGCCCTCGTCCGTGCGGTCATCCCCAAAATATATGGGGATCAGATTAAACCCCTGCCGGGCAGCTTCTTCGTGATACAGTTTGCTCACAAACGCGTCTTTGCCCCAATCAAACGGCGGATGGATTTCCCACACCTTCCTGCCCTGCCGGATGACGCAATGCCCCATTTTGACCGCACGATCCACCAGCTTGTAGAATACCTTCTGTGCACGAGGAAGTTCTCGGGGCTCGGCGTTTCGGTAATGGACGCTCACCGTAAGGCCCTTGTCTTCCACAATGACACCGCGGAAGGCGCTCATCCCGCGGCGCAGGCTTGCGGCGAGAGGCGCCATGCGCTTCCGAAGAAGCCATGACTCCGGATGCACCCAGGAAGCCCGAGGCCCGTCCGCTTCCAGGCCGTGGTTACCAGAGTAAAGAATTCCCCCTACTCCCACACGATTTTTGACATCGGCGACGCCACGCCCGCTCACGACACTCACCAGGATACCCGGCAGGGAAACAAGGGACGTTAGAACCTGCCGTCCTGCCTCTGAAAAGACGGCGTCCCCGGGAGTTGCGACGATGGGCGTGAGGGTGCCGTCATAGTCAAGACAGAGAAGCAATTTTTGGGACTTGAGCCGCCCCGAAAACTGGGGCCAGGAGGACAAAAGATGTTGCATCGCTTACTGCTCTTGGAACTCTAGGCGCGCGAGCGCAGAAAGGACCTTGGCCGCCCAGCGGTAAATATTATTCTCCCGGATAACCTTACGCATCCTTCCCATGCGCGTCCTCGTCTCCTCCGGATCCATACGCAGGGCCCGGTCCAGCGCCGCGGCAACCCCGTCCGAATCGTAAGGGTTCACGATGAGGGCGTCTGTGAGCTCCCAGGCGGAGCCTGTAAACTGGGACAGCACGAGCACTCCCCCCTGATCCACGCGGGCCGCGCAGAACTCCTTCGCCACCAGATTCATCCCGTCGTGAAGCGGGGTGATGAGACATGCCTGCGCAATGCGGTAGAGGGCGATGATCTCCTCATAATCCATGTAATCGCGGGTCAAGATGACCGGAGACCACTCGGCCTCCGAATGCTTCCAATTGATGGCCTCTACAGCCGCATTGATTTCATCGTTCAGTTGTTTATAGCGCGGGATGTGAATCCGGCTCACCTGGCCCTGCTGCAAAAGAACAAACTTCTTTTTGTGCTCGGGATGGAGCTCGAGCAGCCTGTCCACCGCGCGAAGCTTATCCAGGATCCCTTTGGTGTAATCAATCCGGTCCACCCCCAATATGACGGCCATGCCGCCCACCCCGAAGCGCTCGATGAGGGCCTTCGAACGCGCGCGCGTCTCCTGCGAGGAGGCGATGTCATGCGTGCGTTTGTAATCAATAGAAATGGGAAATGCCTTGATCTGCGTCTCATGCCCCTGGTAAGAAACCACGCCCCTCTCGCGGTCAATCCGGCTTTCGAGCTCCACGTCCACGGTGTCCAGCATGTTCGTCAGGTGATGGCGCGTATGAAATCCCAAAAGGTCCGTGGAGAGCAGGCCCTCAAGGACTTCGCGTTTCTGGGGGCAGATGCTGAAGACCTCCGGATTAGGCCAGGGGATGTGCCAAAAAAGGGCGGACATGATATTCGGCCGGTTGGCCTCCCTTAGAAATTTCGCCACCCGGGTCAGGTGATAATCCTGAAGCCACACAAAGGCGTTCCGGCCGCCCACCTCATCCAGGATAGCCTCTGCAAACTTGCGGTTGACTTCCTCGTATCCCTCCCAGTCCTTACTCGAAAACTCGGGCCGCGTGTAGGCGACGTGACACAGGGGCCACAGCGCCCGGTTCGAATACCCATAGTAATAACAGTCCATTTCCTGCTTGGAAAGCCAGATGCGCCTTAGGTCATAGCTCGGGGCCTCGGCCGGAACCCGCACCTTATTGTCTTTTCCCACCACCTGCCGGTCATATTTTTGATCGCCTACCGCGATCCAGGTCCCCTGTACAGCCTGCATGACAGGATCCAGGGCAGTCACGAGCCCCCCCGGCTGCCTCTGGCAGATGATCTTGCCATCCTTCATGAAATGCCCGTACGGCTGGCGGCTCGAGACGATCACCAGGTGGTAATCGGCATATCTGGCGCGGATGGTTTCAATGAGAGATTCTTTGGTCCACATTTTAAGCCCTAAGCGTGCGCGGAGCGTGATACGTGAATCGTGATTCGTGATTCGTGAAACGTAGTTGACGACTTGAGTAACCAGAAACCAGTAACCAGATACCAGAAGATTCCAGAAACCAGATACCAGAGTAAAACGATAAAATTCGAAATACGAAACGCGAAGCACGAATCCATTCGAACTTCCGGCTTTCGGCTGTTAGCTTTGAGCAGATGGCTGAAGGCTGACAGCCGATAGCCTCTTTGTTTAGAACTTGTTTTGAATTTTGATCTTGTTCGGATTCTCCTTCTTTCTGGAAACTGGTATCTGGTATCATCTGGTTACTGGTAACTGGTATCTGGTTTCTTTTTTTCACGATCCACGGTTCACGAACCACGATTCACGAACCTGTCTATTCAGTAAGTAATAAGCGAGGTCACCGGGTAGTCTTTAAGCCGTTTCCGGCCGTTCAGGAAAGTGAGTTCGATGAGGAAGGTGCAGCCCACGATTTCTCCGCCGAGCCGCCGGATGAGTTTAATAACCGCATCGCAAGTACCCCCCGTTGCCAGAAGGTCATCCACCAGGAGCACCCGTTCTCCCTTCACAATGGCATCCTGGTGAATTTCCAGCTGATCCACGCCGTACTCAAGCTCATAAGACTCTTTGATACGGGTGTGCGGGAGTTTCCCCTTTTTACGAACCGGGATAAAACCTGCTTCCAGACGGGCCGCGATCGCCGCTCCAAAGATAAACCCCCGGGCCTCAACCGCCACCACCTTGTGAACGTGGGAAGCCGTATAGGGCCTGGACAATAGCCCCACCGCGTCATTGAAAAGCCTGCCGTCGGACAAAAGTGGCGTAATGTCCTTAAAAATGACGCCCTTTTTGGGAAAATCAGGAACATCCCGGATGGCGCTCTTGAGTTCTTGAACAGGAGTCAACGTCTGCATGCCCCCCCTACTCCCCCGCGTGTTCGGTGGTTTCTTCATCCAGCGCCACAAAGAGACGCAGCTTGCGAATGGCTGCCGACTCGATCTGCCGCACCCTTTCGCGCGTAAGCCCAAAACGCTTCGCCGTCTCTTCCAGGGTCAGGTTGTGGCCGTCCTTCAAGCCAAAGTGGAGCTCCAGGATCTGCCGCTCGCGCGCATCCAAAAGCGACAACAGCTCATCCACGCGCTCGCCCTTCAGGATTTCTTCAATGGCCTCTGCAGGAGAAGACGCCGCCTGGTCTTCAATGAGGTCCAGAAGCTGGCCGCTTCCGTCCATACTTAAGGGGGCGTCGAGGGAGCTCGGACGGGACGCCATCTCCGAAATCTCCTTGACCTTGTCGACCCCGAGGTCCATGGCCTTGGCAACTTCCTTCGGGGTGGGTCTCCTGCCCAGCTTTTGAGAGAGGTGCTCGGTAATCTTTTTCCACTTCGTGATGGTCTCGGACATGTACACCGGGATGCGGATGGTCTTCCCCTGGTTGGAAAGCGCGCGAATAATCGCCTGCCGGATCCACCAGCTCGCGTATGTGCTGAAGCGATAGCCCCGCTTGTAGTTATACCGCTGAACAGCCTTCATAAGCCCCAAGTTGCCCTCTTCCACGAGGTCCTCCAGAGGAAGCCCCAGGTGCGTGTAGCGCTTCGCGATGGAAATGACGAGCCTCAAATTGGAGCGGATCATCTTGCGACGGGCCTCGCTGTCGCCTTCCGCCACGCGCTTGGCAAGCCGCCTTTCCTCATCCGCCGTAAGGAGCGGGATGGTTTCGATGTCCTTGAGATAAAGGCGCATGGGGTCCAGGTCCCGCGTCTTCGACTCGTAGTCCACGGCAGAAGACGCGCGAGACCTCCCCCGCGCCTTGGGAGACATCCAGCGTTTCTTTTTCTCGGCCAGGTCCTTTTTCTGTGATGGCTTGGGATTCATTAGTAATCCTGGTTTTTCATTTTGCGATCCACGATCCACGACTCTTGTATGAACTGCGCTTGTCGTGAGTGATGCGTGATATGTGGTGAGACAATCTCATCACTCTCATCACTCATCACTCAACGCTCACGACAGACCATTCACCTATCCTTGCCAACAGCCTGCGCCGCCGCAAGACGCGCGATGGGGACGCGGTAGGGCGAACAACTCACGTAATCCAACCCCGCCCGGTGGCAGAACTCAACGGACTTAGGATCCCCTCCATGCTCCCCGCAAATCCCGACACTCAAGTCCGGCCGCCGCTTTCGGCCCTCGCGTACCGCAAGCTCAACGAGCTGGCCCACGCCGATCGTATCGAGACTCATAAAGGGGTCGGTCGCCAAAATCCCTGCATCCAGGTAAAAGGGCAGGAACTGGCCGATGTCGTCCCGCGAGAACCCGAACACAAGCTGTGTGAGGTCATTGGTGCCAAAGCTGAAAAAGTCGGCCGCCGCAGCAATCTCACCCGCCGTAAGGGCCGCGCGCGGGACTTCAATCATGGTGCCCACCTTAAACTTGATCTTGACTCTTTTCGCTTCGAGAATCTCCTGCGTGAGACGGCTGATCATGTCGCGGATGCGCGTATATTCATTCACATGGCCTACGAGGGGCACCATGATCTCGGGACGGGCGTCTACCCCTGCGCGGGCGAGCTCACACGCAGCCTCGATGATCGCCCGCACCTGCATCGCGTATATTTCAGGGTACGTGATCCCGAGACGGCAGCCGCGATGACCCAGCATGGGATTAACTTCATGCAGGCGTTTGACCATGGACTCGATTTTGGATCTCGGCACCTGCATGGACCGGGCCACGGAGTGCACCTCTTCCTCGCTTCTGGGGAGAAACTCGTGGAGAGGAGGATCCAGGAGACGGATTGTGACCGGAAGGCCCTCCATCACCTCCAGGATGCCCTTGAAATCGCTTCTTTGCATGGGCATGAGCTTATCCAACACACGGGTTCGCTGACCGGTTTCATCCGACAAAATCATCTGGCGCATGAAAGGCAGGCGGTCCTCGTTAAAAAACATGTGCTCCGTCCGGCAGAGCCCTATTCCCTCGGCGCCGAACTCCCGCGCGAGTTTGGCATCGTGCGGTGTGTCCGCATTCGCCCGCACCCTCAAACGGCGCGCGCTGTCAGCCCAGGAGAGAAGCTTCTTGATATGGCTGCCCAGCTTGGGTTCGATGAGAGGGGCCTGGCCATCTATCACTTCCCCCGTGGAACCATTCAGGGTGATGGGATCTCCTTCCTTTAACTGGAGGTCTTTACCGGGCACGACCACCGTCATGGTACCGGTCTTTTCGTCGATGACGAGGTCCGAGCAGCCGGCTACACAGCACTTGCCCATACCGCGCGCCACCACTGCGGCGTGAGAGGTCATCCCGCCGCGCGCCGTCAAAATGCCCTCCGCCACGGCCATGCCCCCGATGTCCTCGGGACTCGTCTCCTGACGGACTAAAATCACTTTCTGACCGGTCTCGACGAGCTCCTCGGCGCGATCGGCCGTAAAGACGATCTGACCCACGGCAGCCCCCGGCGAGGCCGGGAGACCCTTGGCCAGCACCTTAACTTTTGCACCGGGATCGATCATGCGATGCAAGAGCTGATCCAGCTGTCCGGCATCCACCCGCGCCAGGGCCGCCTGGCGGTTTAAGAGACCCTCCTCCTCCATTTCCACGGCAATGCGTACAGCGCTCTGCGCTGTGCGCTTTCCGGAGCGGGTCTGAAGAATGAAGAGCCGGCCGGACTCGATGGTAAACTCGATATCCTGCATATCTTTGTAGTGGCGCTCGAGCTTTTTATAAAGCGAGACGAGCTGGGCATAGGCCTTGGGCTGTTCCTTCTTCAAGGATTCGATCGGCTGGGGAGTTCGTATCCCAGCGACAACGTCCTCCCCCTGGGCGTTGGCCAAATATTCTCCGTAGAAACGGTTTTCACCTGTGGAGGGATTCCGGGTAAAAGCAACTCCCGTACCGCTGTCGGAGCCCATATTTCCGAAGACCATGGCCTGGGTGTTGACCGCAGTGCCAAGCGCATGGCTGATCCTGTGGATATTCCGGTACTTGATGGCCCGCTCGTTGTGCCAAGAGCCAAAGACAGCATGAAACGCGAGCCTAAGCTGCTCTCGGGGATCTTCCGGAAATGGCTGTGCCGCATGCCGCGCGATAATCTTCTTAAACGTTCTGACGAGCTCTTTGAGATCTTCGACGACAAGCCCCGTATCCTGCGTCACGCCGCGCTTCTTACGGGCGCCCTCGAGCGCCTCTTCGAAATGGGCGCGCTCCACCTTGAGCACCACATCGCCGAACATCTGCAAGAGCCTGCGATAGGCGTCGTAGGCAAAGCGTTCGTTCCGGCTCCGCTGGGCCAATCCCTTCACCGTCACGTCATTGAGTCCCAGGTTGAGTATCGTGTCCATCATCCCGGGCATGGACACCGGGGCCCCGGAGCGCACGGACACGAGGAGGGGATTGCGCGGATCGCCAAACTTCTTCCCCATCACCTGTTCCAGACGGGCCAGGTGCGCTTGAACCTCTTCATCCAGACCGCCGGGAAAACGGTTCTTGTTCTCATAGTAGAGGGCGCACACTTGGGTGGTAATGGTAAAACCGGGCGGGACCGGTACACTTAAGTTGGTCATCTCCGCCAGGTTGGCCCCCTTGCCGCCCAGGAGGTCCTTCATGCCGCGGTTCCCCTCGGCCTTTCCCTCCCCGAAGAAGTAGACATATTGGGTCCCCACTGACCCACGGCGGTTAAGGGCGCGCCCGCGCTCTTTACGACCCTTCACGGTGATAGTCACCCTTCACCCCCTCGCTTCCCGAGATACGATAATCTTTGAAAGGTCCGCGACCCGGTCTGTGTACAACCGGTTAACTGCCTTAAGTAAGGCCACCCGGTTGGTCCGGATCTTTGGCTCTTCAACGTTAACCATAACCTTATCAAAAAAGACGTGAATGGCGTCGAAAAAGGTGCGGCCGTACTCCACGGTGGCCTGCCGGTATTGCCGGGCCTCAATCAGCTTATGAATCTCATCCTGCTTGGTACTGTAAATCTGGTAAAGCTGGTCTTCCAGAGGCTCCTGAAAAAGCTTGGGGTTCGGCTTGTGACCCTCGTCCCCGGCGCCTTGTATGATATTGTGCGTGCGCTCCACCACCGTGCGCGCCTGCTCAAACCCCTTGCTCGATGACAAATCCTTGAGTTCCTTGACCCGCTGCGTAATGTCCACCAGATCATCATCCCAGCTGGACAGCACGGCGTCTATAATATCAAAACGGTCGCAGGAGTCATTTAAGATCGTGATGAGACGGTCTTTGAGGAACGTGACCACCTTTCGTGAGAGCCCGGGCCGGCATTTGGCGTCCAGCCGGTCCCCGTAGAGCGCTTGGGCTTCGTCCAGGAGCCGGCTCAAGGACAGGGGCCTGCCAAAGGCCAGGATGACGCCTACGGCTCCCTGCGCTTGCCTTCTTAAGGAAAAGGGATCGAAGCTCCCCGTAGGGACTTTCCCGATGCCAAAAAAACCAATGAGCGTATCGATTTTGTCCGCAATGGCCAGGATCTGCCCGGCGGGCGTCTTGGGCAGGATATCTTCGCGAAACCTGGGAAGGTAGTGCTCGAAAATGGCCTCGGCCACCTCCGGAGACTCTCCGTCGCGCAACGCGTACTCCCGGCCCATCACGCCCTGCAGATTCGGAAACTCCCCCACCATATGCGTCACGAGATCCGCCTTCGATAAAACGGCCGCCCGCTTCAAATGGCGATCCAAGACGTCCTTTACTCCCCACTCCCCCGCGATCACAACCGCAAGCCTGGCCACACGCTCGCCCTTCTCATGTAAAGAACCGAGCCGCTCTTCAAACACGGTCCGCTTGAGCTCCGGGACCTTTTCCTCAAGCCGGGTACGGGTATCTTCTTCAAAGAAAAACTTGCTGTCCGAAAGCTTGGCCTCCAGGATGCCCTCAAAGTGCGCGCGCACCGCCCGCGAGGCGCCCGCCACCCCGTTCACAATCGCCACAAAACGCGGGAGCGGTTTCCCCGCCCGGTTACTCAGAAGAAATATGCGCTGGTTCTGCGCCATGCTGGTGGTCAGCACTTCTCTTGGAAGTTTGAGGTAATCTTTGTTGAAACCGCCCACAAAGAGATACGGCTTTTCAACCAGGTGATTTACGATCGTCACGAGGTGCGGATCTATGCGCGCATCCGCCCCCTGCGACCGGGCCAGGCGTTCAAACTCGCGCTCGATCATGCCACGGCGCTCCCGGTGGTCTAATATCACCTGGGCGCGCTTGATAACGGTAAAATACTGACCGACGCCCCTGACCGTAAAAGGGCCGGGACCCAAGATCCTGTGTCCGAACGTCATGCGCCCGGAGCACACGTCCGCAACACTAAACCGAAGGACCTTCGGCCCCCACAGGCACAGAAGCCAGCGGATGGGCCTGGCAAAACGAAAACCGCTCGGCTCCCAGCGCATCGCTTTAGGAAATTGAACCCTGCCGACCAAGCCCGGCAGAATCCCCGCCAGGATTTTCTCCGCGGGCTGCGCCGGCATCTCAACCCGCACCGACACGTATTCACCCCGGGGGGTATTCTTGATCGCTACGTCACTTAAGGCCGCGCCCTGTTTTTTAAGAAATCCCAGGAGGGCCGGCGTCGGCTTTTCATTGTCGTACGCGATGCCTCTCGCAGGACCTATGACCTCTTTCCAGAGAGCGGCCTGACGGGTAGAGCACCCGCATGCCTGAACCACCAGCCGCCGGGGCGTGCCGTACGTGCGGACCTCCTTCAGATCCAGGCGGCTCGCGCGAAAGGCCTCGAAGAACAGCGATTCCAACTGTTCCAGGGCAGGCTCGATCCCTGCCGGGGGCAGCTCTTCGGTTCCGATTTCAAGTAACAAGTCTTGGGTGGATTTCATAGGGCCTTCAGCTTTCGGCCTTCAGCTTTCTGCTATCGGCCTTCGGCTGTTGGCTGACGGCTGACAGCTCAGCATGTTGCCGAAGATACTGATCGGCGCACCCCTTTGCCAGACCGCGGATGCGGCCGATCAGTGCCTGCCGTTCCGTAGTGGAAAGGCTGCCGCTGGCGTCGAGCAGATTGAAACTGTGCGACGTCTTGAGCACATAGTCATAAGCGGGCAGGTAAAGAGACTTTTCCAGAAGTCGCTTAGCTTCCCTCTCGTACAGCTCGAACAACTTTTGCTGAAGCGCCGGGTCCGCTTGCTCAAAGTGGTACGTGCAATACTGGATTTCGCGCTCCTTAAAGAGATTTCCGTAGAGAAGCTCTCCGTTTCCATTCCCATTGCTCCAGACGAGCTCGAAGAGATCCGGCTTGCCCTGAAGATACATGGCAATGCGCTCAAGACCATACGTAATCTCGCAGGAGACGGGGTTGAGTTCTATCCCGGCCATCTGCTGGAAATAAGTAAATTGGGTGATCTCGAGGGAATCAAGCCACACCTCCCAACCTAAGCCCCCAGCGCCCAGGGTAGGTGACTCCCAGTCGTCTTCCACAAAACGCACATCGTGCCGCCTGACCGAAATCCCCGCCGCCTCGAGGCTGCGCAAATAAATCTGCTGGATGTCAGGAGGTGAGGGCTTCACGATCACCTGCAGCTGAAAATAGGCCTGGGTGCGCAGGGGGTTGGAGGCGTAGCGCCCGTCCGTCGGCCTTCTCGAGGGCTGAACGTAGGCAGTGCGCCAGGACGCCGGGCCCAGGACCCTGAAAAAGGTAAACGGATGAAAGGTGCCGGCGCCCACCTCCACGTCATAGGGTTGGCCTATGAAGCAGCCTTGGCTTTGCCAGAAGGCGGAGAGTGTAGTAATAAGGTCTTCGAATACCATTATTTGTGTATCTATAGGTAAGAGTTAATCTTATAGTGTATCAGAACTTAATCAGACAGTCCATAGAAGGATGATTTATTTCTCTGTCCCAGGTCCCAAGTTCTTGAACTACTCACGCGTGATACAAGCCCCGTGACCCGCATGCCGCGGATTGGGGTTTGGGTCTTGGGTACAGGGTCTCGAGACCCGAGCCCCGTGACCCGAGACCTGGGACATGGGACTTGGGACAAACCGGAATCTTTCAACGTTGATATGGGACTTTGGACTATCGCTATTTTCAAAGAAATACGACAAGTACCGCTACCATACAGTAGGCATCATACTGCCAGCTGTAGCGCTTGTAGTTCCAGAAGAGCACCTTGCCCAGCGCCCCCAGAGGACCCCGCCACGAGGCCCAGAAGCAGGGACGCCCCTCGATTGCTTCCCAGGCCACGAATACGCGCTGAAGGGCGGTCAGCGGGGCGAAAAAGGCAAGGACGAGTACGGCGCGATCCGGCCGGCCGGCCGCGAGTGCCAGAATAAGGAAGACCAGGCGCTCCGGGCGCTCCCAAAACCCGGCCGTTAAAGACTGGACGTGAAGCTCCGCGCGCGCACGCACGTAACTGACGAGATAAGAACCCACCAGGGACACATACGCGAAAAAGGCGTGCGCGGGCTCCCCTCGAAATCCAAAATATCCCAAAAAGCCCAGGTAGATGAACCCTTCAGAAACCCGGTCCATGGTGGCATCCAGAAGGGTCCCGAAACGCGTCACACTATTTTGTACCTTGGCCAGCTGGCCATCCAGGACGTCGCAGGCACCCGTTAAGATGACGAACAGCGCGCCCCACCCCATCCCCCCGGAAAGCACTGCGAGGCCCGCCCCCAAGGCAAAAAAAGGGCCCAAGACTGTGACCGTATTGGGCCTGGTATGGATCTGTGCGAGGCCGGCCGTAACGGCCGACTTAACGGCGTTTACCCCCCGGCGGATCCAACCGGTGGCTGTAGCGACTAGCGCTCCCTCTCTCCGCCGATAAACTCTTCGACCTGTTGGCGGGCCCGTTCATCATCCATCTGCACGGGCGGGTGCTTCATCATATAAGCCGCCACAGAAGTGAGCGGGCCCGCAATGCCTCGGTCGCGGGCAAGCTTACAACACCGGATCGCATCGATCACAACCCCGGCCGAGTTCGGGGAGTCTTCGACCGAGAGGCGCACCTCCACTTCAACAGGCGCCCCCCCAAAGCCGGTGCCCTCGATGCGGATGTAGCTCACTTTATTATCCTTCTGCCAGGGAACGTAATCGCTGGGGCCGATATGAACCTGGTCCTCTTTGATGTAGCCATTGAGCTGTGAGATCACCGCCTCCGTCTTGGAGATTTTCTTCTGCTTGAGGCGGGTGTAATTCCGCATGTTCAAAAAATCCGTGTTCCCGCCCGTATTGAGCTGATAGGTCCGGTTGATCCGAACCCCGCGGTCATGAAAGAGCTTTGCCAAGGCGCGGTGGAGTATAGTGGATCCCAGTTGTGATTTAATATCATCGCCGACCACGGGGATGCCCGCCTTCGTGAACCGGTGGGCCCAGTCATTATCACTGACGATGAACACCGGCATACAATTGATAAAGCTGACTTCCGTTGCGAGGCAGGCCTGGGCGTAAAACTGGGCAGCCTGCGTGGACCCGACAGGCATATAGTTGACCAGGATTTCGACCCCCTCGTCCCGGAGAATCTGGGCCACATCCACAGGGGCGGCCGTACTCGGACGAAACGTACAGTCCTCGGGATATTCATGCATATGTTCGGACACCCCGTCCAGGATGGGACCCATCTTTACCTCTGTGGGGTAGTCCACGATCTGGGAGGCAATGACCTCGGTGCAATTGGGCTTGGCAAAAGCCGCCTCCGCCAAAGTCCGCCCCACTTTCCTGGTGTCAATATCGAACGCAGCGACGACTTCGATATCAGAAGGGATATACCCTCCCAAACTATAGTGCATGAGTCCAAGCGTATAATCTTTGTGTTGTACACCATTCTGCGAATAATGATAAATTCCCTGAAGAAGGGAACTTGCGCAGTTGCCTACTCCCGCAATGGCTAAACGAATTTTTGTTTGATGACGTTTCATAGCGTTTACCTTCAGCCGCAGAAACAGTTAGGATAAGTATCTAATTCTATACCACGTACGCTAGTGTGTCAACACGCAGAATCTACAGTACCCCTGCGCCAGACACGCTGGGATGTCTGGCTTCTGCGACATGCGCGCATTTACGCAAAAATTCCAAGGGGCGAAAACGCTGCCCGATATGGTAATCCACCAGGAGACGGAGCCATGCGCTCAACTCCCGACGCACTTCTGGAGTCTCCGCGGCCGCATCTTGAGAATCAGCCGAAGGCTGGGCAGACAGTTGGGACAGGGCTTCCAGCGCGCCAGGGTGGAGCACGAGGCCCTCCCGCGCAGTCCCCGAACAGCCGCTGCACAGGAAAGCCCTTTCAGAAAATCTGAACACGGCATAGGGGCTCGAGAGCGTCTTACGACACTTGGCACAGCACGCCCAAGAAGGTAAAACCCCTCCTTGTTTCAAGAGCCGCAATTCAAAAAAGCGCATAAGCCAAAATTGCTCCTGAGCACCTTCAAGACCTTGCAGTGTGCTTACGAGAAGCTGAAAGAGTGCCGGATCGGGGTCGTGCTCCACGGTAGCGGCATGCGTGAGCTCCGTCACGTACCCTGCGGCACCGAAGCGCCCCACATCCTCGCTTAAGCCCCCGAAGTGATCCAGAAGTGCCGCTTGGCCTACCAGATCGAAATCCCGGTGGGGACGCGCGTAAAAAACGAGCTCGTTGAGCGTGAAAAGATCAAGCCTCGATCCGAACCGCCTGGGGTCTCTCTTGATTCCCTTGACCAAGGCCCTGATCTTGCCGTACTTTTCTGTAAAAAGGATGACGATAAGACTCGTCTCACGGAAATCGTAACGTCGCAGCACAAGGCCAGCGCTCTTACGCAGATGGGCTCTCATCTCCTGTGCCCCTCTAGTCCATGACGCGCGGCCCCACAACGCCTCCCGAGACCACGAGCTTCATGGCGTCCTCCACGGACATCTTAAGATCTATGAGTTCCTTTTCAGAAACGAGCAACAAAAACCCTGAAGTGGGATTAGGCGTCGTGGGGACGAAGACATTGACGACGTGAGATGGCGTTTTCTCCTGGGTCTCCCCCCTGGCCTGCGAGGTCACAAAGCCAATCATATATATCCCTTTACGCGGGTATTCTACCAGCACCACACGCTGAAAAACCTGCTTCCGTCCCAAAAAGGCGTGTCCGATCTGTTGGATGGTGACATAGACCTTGTTGAGGAGGGGGATTCTCGACACCAGGCCCTCCGCCGAGCTTAGCATCCTCTTGAAGAGTATCACCCGGGTCGCGAGGCCCACGAAGGTCACGAGGACCAGGGACAGGAGAAACACGAGAACCTTGACGAGAAAAACGATGAGCTGCTGATTCACCTTTTCAAATGGAATGACGGTGGACAAAAGCTTGATGAAGGGATTGATGACATAATCGTTCGCGGCATTGAGAAGTATCCAGACGACATACGCCGTCACGACAATGGGAAGGAGCACAATCACGCCGGTCAGAAAACTGTTTTGAAGCTTGGACATCTGAAAACCCCTGTTCCTTAAAAGGGAACGCTTTTATTTTAGCGGAAAATCTGAAAGATGAACACCGTGATGATTATCCCCAAAAAGGCGCCTGCCACGACTTCCCAGGCCGTGTGTATCTTTTTGCGCACCCGGCTTAGGGCCACCAGCCCTGCCAGGGAAAAGGTCACGAGGCTTACGAGCCCGTTCAAAGACACGAGCGAACAGATCACCCAGCCGCTGAAGGCCACGGCGGCATGCCCGCTGGGCATGCCCCCCCGCATGGGAGAGCCCTTATGAAAAAGTCCCTTGACACTGATCACGGCGATCAGCACGAGAATCGCGGCCGCCAGGCTGACATGCCAGGGCCATTCCAAGACCCAACCCGCCCAATCTCCCACGCTCGGCATGAGACGGCGCAAGATCACGAGATAGCCCACGATACAGGCATTGATCGCGGTGAGAAGCACAATACCCGCCGAGATATCCTTCACGCGCCGCGCGAGCGGATGATAGGTATTCGTCATCATGTCTACGACCCCCTCGAGGGCCGTATTGGCCATCTCAGCCACGAGAACCAGGGTGATGGTGAGACAAACCAGCGTAAACTCCTGGGCATTGAGCTGAATGGCCAGAGAAAGCGCCAGGACCCCCGCGGCCACGAGAAAATGCAGACGCATGTTGCGCTGTGTCTTCAGGCATTCCACGATGCCTTTGATGGCACGGTTGATACTCCCGGTGAGGTGCTTAGGCCTCATGTCGTCAATTCATCTGAACGATCAAGGATTTCCTCCTGCACGCGTAACATCCGGCTCCGTCCGGGACCGCGGTCCCTGAACCCGGCAAGGTGGAGGATGCCGTGGACCACATAGCGCCGGACCTCGCGCCGGAAGGGTTCGTGCCAACGCCTCGCATTCACCCTCGCGCGGTCGAGAGAGATGGCGATATCCCCCACGTGCCCCCGGAGGGCACCCCGCCTTTTTTCTTCATCATAATAAAACGCGAGGCAGTCGGTGGCTTCATCCCGGCCGTGGAACTTGCGGTTCAAGCTCCGCATCGCCGAGTCGCTTAAGAGCCTGATGGCCACCTCGGCCCGCGGCCGCCCTACACGGCGCAGGGCGAGCCGCGCTGCGCGGCGAATCTCCTCGAGCGGAAGGCGGATCGTCCGGTGACGGTTTTCAACCTTCACGCGCATTTTTCTTGGAACGCGGCCGTGTTTTCTTGTATGCGCTGATCACTTCCTGCACCAGGCGATGCCGCACCACGTCCTCGCCGCCAAACTGAACGAAACGGATCCCTTCGATGCCCTTCAATAGCTTCTGGGCCTCCACGAGTCCGGAGGCCTTGCCGCGGGGCAGATCCACCTGGGTCACGTCTCCTGTGATCACAGCCTTGGAATCAAACCCCAGGCGCGTCAGGAACATGAGCATCTGCCCCGAGGTCGTGTTCTGGGCTTCGTCCAAGATAATGAAGGAGTCGTTCAAGGTGCGCCCTCGCATAAAGGCGAGAGGCGCCACCTCGATGATGCCGCGGTTTAAGAGCTGCTGGACCCGGTCGAACTCCATCATTTCGTACAGGGCGTCGTACAAGGGTCTTAAATAGGGATTGACCTTTTCCGTGACCGTGCCCGGGAGAAAACCCAGCTGTTCACCCGCCTCCACAGCAGGCCGGGCCAGGATGATGCGGCTGACGATTTGCCTCACGAGCGCCGCGACGGCCATGGCGATCGCGAGATAAGTTTTTCCCGTCCCGGCCGGGCCTATGCCGAATACCACATCGTGGCGTTTGATCGCCTCGATATACTCCCGCTGCGTCCGGGTGCGCGGGACGACGTGTTTTCTTTTCGAAGGGACCTCGATGGCCTCGCTGATCTGCCGCCCGAGGTCAAAAGTGCCGTTCTGCTGAAAGAGCACCAGGGCCTGGGTGATGTCGGTCCGGCTCAAAACCTGGCCCTTCCTCGAGCACTCCAGGAGTTGATGAATGAACTGCTCCGACCGCTCGACCGTATCTTTCTCGCCCCCGATGGTAAGGGTTTCGCCCCGCCCGATCAAGGTGACACCGAAGGCGCGCGAAATAAGCTTCAGGTGCTCATCGCGCGGCCCAAATAAACGCTGGGCCTCGCCGGCGTTCTCGATTCGTATGAACTTATTCATCCCTTTCCTCGTCCGTCGTCCGTCGTCCGTCGTCCCTTTGAAGAATCTTTATGTTTAGCTCCTTGAGCTGCCTATCGGATACGGTCGCGGGCGCGCCGCTCACGAGACACGTCCCCTTCTGGGTCTTGGGAAATGCGATCGTATCCCGAATCGTCGTCAGATTGAGCATGAGCATGATGAGGCGGTCAAGGCCGACGGCGATACCCCCGTGCGGCGGCGCCCCGTATTCGAGGGCATTCAACAAAAATGAAAACTGGGCCCGGGCTTGGACCTCTCCAATCCCCAGCACCTTAAAGACCTTTTCCTGAAGATCCCTCCTGTGAATTCGGATACTGCCTCCGGCCACCTCCGTTCCATTGAGCACCAAATCATAGGCGCGCGCGTATACAGACCCTGCATCGTTCTCCACGCGAGCCGCATCAGCTTCCAGAGGGGCCGTGAACGGATGGTGCATAGATACCCAGCGGCCCTCGTCCTCGCTCCATTCAAAGAGCGGAAACTCCGTTATCCAGACGAAACTATTTTTCGAAGGGATGAGGTCTAACCGGCTTGCCAAATGGCGGCGCAGCATGTCGGCCAGCATCCTGGCCTTGTGCGGCTTGTCCGCGATAAAAAAGAGGGTTTCTCCGGGCGCGGCCTTCAAACGTCCCGCCAGCCTCTTGACCAGGCCCTCCGGGAAAAACTTGGAGATCGGCGACCCCTCATCGCCGGCCCCGGCCTTAAGCCACGCCAGGCCCTGGCCTCCCTGTTCCTTGACCCACTCGGTCAGACGGTTTAGGTCCTCCCGGCTCAAACGGGGTTTACCCTCCGTGGCAAGGGCGAGAACGACGCCCCCCTGATCCATTACAGCTCGAAAAATCTTGAGCTCGGTTTCCCGCACCAGGACGCTCACGTCGGCGAGCTCCATTCCAAAACGCATATCGGGCTTGTCCGTTCCGAAGCGAGCCAGGGACTCCGCGTGCTTAAGGCGCGGGAAAGGGATTTCCAACTTAATCCCCAATAGACTTTGATAAAGCCGGGATACCAACCCCTCGACCACCCGGATAACTTCGTCCTCATCTACGAATGACATCTCCAGATCTATCTGGGTGTGCTCCGGCTGGCGGTCGGAGCGAAGGTCCTCGTCCCGAAAGCAGCGGGCGATCTGGAAATACTTCTCGAAGCCCGAGACCATGAGGACCTGTTTAAACTGCTGGGGAGACTGGGGCAGGGCATAAAAGGTCCCCGGCACGAGCCGCGATGGAACGAGAAAGTCCCGCGCGCCCTCGGGGGTGCTGCGGGTCAAGACAGGCGTTTCAATCTCTACAAAGCCTTGGGAAGCCAGCCAGTTGCGCGCTTCCAACGTCAGCCGGTGACGAAAGCGGAGCGTGCGCTGCATGGGCGCCCGCTTCAGATCCACAAACCGGTATGCCAGCCGCACCTCTTCGGAGACCGATGCCGCGGCGTCCAGCTCAAAGGGAAGCGGCGAGGAGATATTGATGATCTCAAGACGCGCAACGCCTATCTCGATACCGCCTGTCGTCAGACGGGGATTTTCTGTCCCAGCCGGACGCCGCTTCACCTGGCCCTCCACACCTACAACGTACTCCGGCCTCACCTCCCGCGCGCGCGCATGCAGGGCAGCGTCACCCTCGGGATTAAAAACGAGCTGCGCCATGACCTGTTCGTCCCTTAAGTCGATGAACAAAAGCCCTCCATGATCCCTCACGGCAGCCACCCAACCCGTCAGGACCACCTGTTGACCCAGCATTTGGGATGTCAGGGAGCCGCAGGAATGGGTTCTCTTCATCACTGGACCGCCCGCGTGAGATAAGCCACGAGCTCACGTATGGGAAGCTCCTTCTGCTCGCGTGCGACGAGGTCCTTGACCGTCACCACCTGCCGCTCCATCTCGCGCTCGCCCAGCATCACAACGGAGCGGAGCTTAAGCCGGTCGGCCTCCCGAAGCTGTGACTTAAGACTGCGGCTGGTTTCAAATGCCATATGACACGGGACGCCGCCCTCCCGCAGCTTACGCACGAAATGAAGTGCGCTCTCCACGCCGCTTTCACCCAGCAACGCGACATAAACACCGCCCTTGGCCTCTTCGGCGGCATTTTTTCCGCCTGCCTCCAACGCCAGCATGAGCCGTTCCAGACCTATGGCCATTCCCACTCCCCCCACCTGCGGCCCTCCCAAGAGCTCTACCAAACCGTCATAGCGCCCGCCGGCCGCCACAGCATCCTGGGCGCCCAGCCCCTGGGCCACTACCTCAAAAGCGGTCTTCGTATAATAGTCCAACCCCCTCACAAGACAAGGTTCGATTTGAAAGGCCACGCCGGAAGCCTTGAGACCCTTTTGAACCGTCTCGAAATGGCGGCCGCAGTCGCAGGCCGCAGTCCGGATGTGTTCCGCAAGTGAAGGCCCCCCCCGGGTCACCTTGCGGCAGCCCTCTTTTTTGCAGTCCAAGATGCGCCACACCCGCTTGGGGTAACGCCCCCGGCACTCCGGACAGAGCGAGGGGAGATGAGCTTTGAGATACTGGGTGAACAGGGTCACAAAACGGGCCCTGCAGGTCTCGTGTCCGCAGCCTACACTGTTTAAAAGCAGTGTGAAGCGATCCGCCCCCGCCCCGATGAGAAGGTCTGACAAGAGCGTGATCATTTCGACATCGGCCAGGGGATGAGCGCAGCCGATTGCTTCCGCGCTGATCTGATGAAACTGCCTCTGCCTGCCCGCCTGGGGCCTCTCCGTCCTGAACATGGGTCCGATCAAATACAGTTTCGCGAGGGCCCCCTCGCTATTCATGTGGTGTTCCACATAGGCCCGGCAAACCGATGCGGTAGCCTCCGGCCGGAGGGAAACGCTCGCCCCGCCGCGTTCGTTAAACGTGTACATCTCCTTTGAAACGATATCCGTCGCCTGACCGATCGCCCGCTCGAAAAGCCCTGTCGCCTCCAGAACGGGTGTCCGGATTTCTTCAAATCCGTAAGCCCTTAGGGTGCTGCGGGCCGATTGCTCGACCCGCTCCCACCGCGCTACCTCCCCGGGCAGGATATCCTTCATGCCGCGCACGGTCTTAATCTCCACCGAAGACCTCCGCCTGAAAGCGCCACAGCCGGGCCCCCTCTCTCCAGGCCCCGGGCTTGAGCCCAGCCTTGAGGGAGACCTGGCGCAGAAATTCGCGGGGCGAAAAACGATGCTGAACCGCCACCTGGGGAAGGAGGAGTCCACTGGCGGCCCCCTTTCGGATCAAAAGCCCGTCCTCGCCCACCCGGACCTCGTCGGGTCCATGGATTTCTTCCGGTTCCGAAAGCACAGAAATCTCCATCCTCACTTCATCCAGTTCTGCCAAGGCAAGCTCCGGAAAGCGCGGATCACAAAACGCCGCATCTATGGCCACAACAGAAATGAGTTCCCGGAGAGGCCGGTCAGGCTCCACCGCTCCGATGCAACCGCGTAACTCTTCCTTAACGTATAAGCTCACAAAGACCCCGCGCTTCACGTCCAGCCCGGCCGGCGCAGGTTCCGGCACCGTGTGAGGTTTGCGGAGCAGGCGGCCTTCGATCGCCCCCCGTGCCGACTTTAATAGCCATTCCTTTTGCAGCAAAGACAGTTTATGAAACACGGGAGCCGGGCCGAATGTCCCGATCCAACGTGAGGATTCCCAACACGCGATCATCCTTGGCAGCGAGGAGCATCCCCCGGCTTTCCACCCCGCGTATCAGGGCAGGCTCCAGGTTGCACACGACGATCACCGATTTACCGGTAAGCTCCTCCGCCCGGTAATGCGGTTTGATTCCGGCCACGATTTCGCGTGTTTCATCTCCGAGGTCCACCGTCAGGAGATAGAGCTTGTCCGCGTTCGGATGGTCCTTGACCGATCGAACAGTCGCGACCCGGAGATCCAGCTTTTTAAATTCTTCTAACGTCACCATTTTTTAACGAATAAATAGCCCGGTTCGTACGGCGTACATTACTCCAAGCGAGCGCGGTCGTACTGCGTCCTGCGCAGGCTAATTCTAACAGCTAGTCTTGCGCGATGCGCAAGGTGCAATGTGCAAAGAGAATTATTCCCCATAGGGCCAGACACGAATGCGTGTCTGGCCTTGCACTAACGTTCAATAAGTGGAGAGGGCCGATCGGTAAATCTTGACCCGTTCCCCCTGCTCGGTAAGCACCAAAAGGTAATCCCATTCCTCGTGCAGGATCATGCCGCTTAGGACTTCGCCGGATTTTAGATAAAAATCCTGTGATCCGGAAGGCGGACCCTGATTGCTTGCCTCCGCCTCCTGCGCCAGGCGGGCCTGTTCCGCTTGCTCCGGGAAGAACGGACCGCCGTAGACTTTGTCGACCCCAACGAGTTCCGCCGCATCGTCGGGCAGTGAAGACTTCAGTTCTCCCCTCATTCCTTTCGTGATGGTTCGCTTCATATCTTCGAAGACCCGCGCCTCCGGACTTTCCGCAGGGGCCTCCGGCCCCTTCGGGCCGTAGGTCCGGGGGGCACCGGGAATTTTGAGGGCCTCGATCTCATGGATGCCCCTTTCAACATAAATACCAGGCAGCACAAAAAGACCGACGAGCGACATGCCGATTCCGGCGAGAGAGAGTACCAAAACCCCCGCCCTCGCCGCTCGTCCAGTCAAAAAAAGGATCACGCCCGCGGCCCCGAACACCAAGGCGAGGATGCCAAAGGGGATGCCCAGCACCTGCACCACAAAGAGAAGCGCCAGGACAAAGCTGGCGAGAGCGAATTTCATCGTTGATTCACCGGTTCGTTTATCGGTGTTCGGTGATCGTTTATCGCACGCTTCAACGAAATAACATCGTTCATTTTTGAATGGTAGATTTTAGATTTTAGATTGTACCTTGTAGATTTCTACCTCCGGGACCCCCCCAATCTAAAATCAACAATCGTAAATCTAAAATGAACGTCGTACCTACGCGTAAACCTGGAGCTGACCGGGATCGAACCGGCGGCCTCCACAATGCGAATGTGGCGCTCTCCCAGCTGAGCTACAGCCCCTTTAGAAAGTATAACGTGCCCGGATCGTACTGCGTACCTTATTCCATGCGAGCGCGATCGTACTGCGTACAGCGTAAAGTGTACTGCGTACTGCGTACTGCGTGAAAGTTGA
>JACPQZ010000053.1 GCA_016190205.1 Candidatus Omnitrophota bacterium
GGCATGAGTCGTGCAGTCTAGCCCTGTCCCCATCCTTCGGATCATCGCCCGGCTGAATATAGGGGGTCCTGCGATCCAGGCGATTACCTTAACCCAGCGGCTGGGGCCCCCTCGGTACGAGTCCATTTTAGTGGCGGGCGAGACTGCTCGCGGGGAAGGGGATATGAGTTATCTGGCAGACGGGAGCTCGATTAACCTTATCAAGCTGCGCCCTCTCGGCCGTTCCATGCAACCATGGCGCGATCTAAAGGCCTGGTTAGGGATCCTGGGTATTCTCATGCGGGCTCGCCCCCGCCTGGTGCATACGCACACGGCAAAAGCAGGTGCGATTGGAAGAAGTGCGGTGTGGGTCGTGAACGTTTTTCAATGGATTTTGTCCCGCCTGCGCGGGAGGCCCTTCGTCCCCATTCGTACGGTGCACACCTTTCACGGCCATGTCCTGGAGGGTTATTTCGGCACGTGGCAGACAACCCTTTTTTTAAGGATAGAGCGCCTCTTGGCCCGGATGACCGACCGGATCTTGGCGGTGAGCCCTTCGGTGCGGGAGGACCTCATGAGCCGCCGAATCGGGCGCCCGGAGCAATGGCGGCTCGTACCGCTTGGCCTCCCTCTTAAGCATTTGCTGGCCATGGATATGCCGCGCCCCCGTCCGGCAGGCATTCATATTGGGCTTGTGGGCCGCCTGGTTCCCATTAAAAACCATGCGCTCTTGCTCGATGGCATCCAGCGGTGCCGGGATATCATAGACCAGCGTGATTTGCATTTTTCCATCATTGGGGATGGCGACGGCCGCCGGGCGCTTGAGCAAAGGGTACGGTCGATGGGCATGAACGGGAGGATTGTATTCACCGGATGGGTACTTGACGTCTTAAGGATATACGGCCCGCTTGATATCGTTTGCCTCACATCCCTGAACGAAGGAACGCCCGTATCCATCATCGAGGCGCTGGCTGCGGGGCGCGGGGTGATGGCGTCGGACGTGGGCGGCGTCCGTGATATCCTGGGCCCCCTGGTTCGGGATCATGGCTTGTTCAAGCAGCACGCCCATGGCCTTGTCTTCGGTTCCCGGGATGTAGAAGGTTTCCGGGCCTCCTTGTCGTATCTCGTGGGGCGCGCCGACGAACGCCTCGCGATGGGGGCCGTGGGGAGGGCGTACGTTGGAGAACATTTTTCCCTGGAACGTTTGGTAACGGGTATTGACAAGATTTATCAGGAGATATTGACATGAAAGCACTCATCACGGGAGGCGGTGGTTTTATAGGTTCCCATCTGGCGGATTATCTTATTGCGGAGGGGCACGCGGTGACGGTCCTGGACGATTTTTCCACCGGCAAATACGAAAACATTGCCCATTTGGACGGGCATGAGCGTTTTCAGGTGGTGGTCGGAACCATCTTGAACGAAACACTTGTGGATAAACTGGTCGAGCGCTGCGACACCATCTTTCATCTGGCGGCGGCCGTGGGTGTGGAGCTTATTATCAAGCGTCCCCTGGAATCTCTCGTTACGAACATCCGGGGCAGTGAGATCATACTCGAGATGGCGCATCGATACCGCAAAAAGACCCTCATCACGTCAACGTCGGAAATCTATGGAAAAAATGCAAAGGGCCCCTTTCAGGAAGACGACGACCGCGTGCTGGGCTCGCCGCTCAAGAGCCGGTGGAGCTATTCGACGGCGAAGGCCGTGGACGAGATACTGGCCTATGTCTACTGGAAGGAAAAGGCGGTTCCCACCCTCATCGTTAGACTGTTCAACACGGTCGGCCCCCGCCAGAGCGGGGCCTACGGTATGGTGATTCCCCGCTTTGTCACGAGGGCGCTGGCCCATGAGCCACTCGAAGTCCATGGCGATGGAAAGCAGACCCGGTGTTTTCTGTACGTGCGCGACGTGGTCTCGGCCCTTTCCAAATTGATGGCCAATCCCGGGGCGGTCGGACAGGTATTTAATCTGGGAAGCCAGGAGGAAGTGTCGATAGAAGAGCTGGCCCGGCGCGTGATCAAGCTGACGAACAGCCGGTCACAAATTGTCTACGTGCCCTATCAGCAGGCGTATGAGGAGGGTTTCGAAGACATGCCCCGGAGGGTACCGGATATCACGCGGGTTCGAAATCTGATAGGTTTTAAGCCCAGCATGACTCTGGACGGGATCATCAGGAGCGTTGTGGAAAGCATGCGTCGTCCCCTCTCTGCCGTTATCTATGAGTGATTCTCTGTGGGGTGGCATGGGGCCGCCTTTGCGCGCTGCCTTGGCCGGTGGGACGGCCCTGGGCTTAACATGGCTCCTCACGCCCTGGGTTCGCCGGCTGTCGGTGCGGCTCGGCTGGGTTTCGCGTCCCGTTGAGGAACGGTGGGGCAAGCGTGCCGTGGCCCGCTTCGGGGGGGCGGCCATGTTCATCGGGTTTCTTGTCGCCGTCTTCACCTGGGTTCCGTTGGATGGCGGGTTCCTTGGGCTTATGGTGGGACTCGTTGCCGTGTTCATCTTGGGGCTCGTGGATGATCTCAGGCGGATTCCCCCGTACACAAAGCTCCTGGTTCAGCTCATCGTCGGATGTGTGGTGGCTGCCAGCGGTACCCGGATCGAACTCATTGAGTGGACGTGGCTGTCTATCCCACTTTCTGTGTTTTGGTTTGTCTTTGTGATGAACGCGTTTAATCTGCTCGACAATATGGACGGACTTGCAGCGGGGACGGGGGCGCTGGCCGCGGGGTTCTGTGTGTGGTTTGCCGGTTGGACCGGTCAATGGTCCATTGTCATGCTGGGTTCTGTCTTATGCGGGGTCTCTTTGGGATTCTTAAGGTATAATTTCCCGCCTGCCAAGATTTACATGGGTGATTCCGGAAGTCATTTTCTGGGGTTGAGCTTGGCTGCCTTGGCCCTGCTGGGAAGTTGGCAGAATTCGACGCAGCTCCTAAGTGTCTTGGTGGTTCCAGCCCTGGTTTTGGCCGTGCCCATCTTTGACACCTGCTTTGTCATAATTCAAAGGCAGCTTCACCGGCGGCACCCGTTTACTGGAGGGGCCGATCACATTTCACATCGTTTGGCGATCCTAGGTTTGAGCGTCAGGCAGACGGTTGTTGCACTCTATGCGCTGAGTGCAGGTTTGGGGCTTTTGAGCGTGATATCCGTTACCCTCAACCCCGTTCAAGCACTGATCATCTGGCTGGTTGTGTTAACGGCGCTCGTTCTCTTTGGACTCTACTTGGCACAGGTCAAGGTGTACCGGCTCGAAACCGTTTCACCCATCGTCCGGTCGGAGCCCTTAGCGGCCGGCCCTGTAACCCTCATTGAGACCATGCTGTTGCACAAACGTCGCCTGCTTGAGGTCCTGGTCGATTTTATGCTCCTCGGCGTTTCCTATGTCGGGGCGTATCTTTTGCGATTTGAGGGGGCCCTGGGCGCCCATGAGCAACAACTCGTCTTACAGTCGCTTCCCGTCCTTCTCGTCATTAAACTTTCTTGTTTTGGGGGCTTCGGTCTGTACAGGGGTGTTTGGCGTTATGTCAGTCTTTCCGACATGATCGTCATCCTCAAGGCGGTCGCACTTGGGTCTGTTCTCTCTGCGCTGACCCTTTTATACTTCTGGCGTTTTGAAGGTTATTCAAGAGCCATTTTTGTCATTGATGGGATGCTTACCTTTCTGTTGGTCGGTTCTGCCCGTGTTCTTGAACGGTTGATGGATGATTGGATCGGCGCCGCGAAAAGGGGGCGGAGAGCCGTTCTCATCCTGGGGGCCGGCGAGACGGGGGTGCGAGTCCTTCGTCATCTCCAGTACGAGAGGAGCGCTCAACGGCGAGTGGTAGGATTTATCGATGACGATCCCCGTAAAATAGGTACTCGCATTCATGGGTCTTCCGTGATCGGATCACGGCGCAATTTGGCCTCTCTCATTACCCAGCGCGGCATTGAAGAGATTCTCATCGCGATTCATGATCCGTCGGGTGAACTGCTCGAGCAGATGAGGCGCTTGTGCGAACCTTCGGGGGTCAGCTGGAGGGTGGTTCGGGCAGGGGTTACGGACGTGTTATGAGGAAATGGGAAGGCCTTGCCCAGATTCTACAACAGGGCGGGCTTTACGCCCTGCTTTTTTTATTGCCATTTTCAAAGGCCGCCTGTGAGATTTCCTTCGGTTTCCTGTTTGCGGGATGGTTGATTGACCGCCTGAATCCTCGAACGCGTCGGGATACGATATGGATCACCCCCGCAACGCATGCGCTCCGTCTGTGGATTTGGACATTTCTGCTCGTATCCGCGCTGTCCATTCTCCGGAGCGACTACCCTATGCTCGGACTGCGCGGCTTTTTCAGCAAGTGGGCTGAGTATTTTCTGTTTTTTGTTATAACGGCGGATGTTGTCCGTCGGCCGGGCGTTGTGGGGAGGGTATTACTCTTTATGACGCTCGGAGCTGTGGGGGTCACCCTGGAGGCATATTCGCAATGGTTTCGTTTGCATGGACTATTCAGGCACTATCGGTACGATATGTTTGACAAGATGATCGGCCCCTATGAAAACCCGAACGATTTTGCAACGTACCTCATTGTTGTGATCCCGGTCTTACTTTCGACCGCACTGAGGGTACGTTGGGTCGTTAGGGTCGGCCTGGGAGTGCTCTTGACCCTTCTCCTGGTGTGTTTTCTCCAGACGGGTACCATTGCTGCCTATCTCGGGATAATGTGCAGTCTACCCGTCATTTTCTCTATGCATCTCACGTCACGTCGGTTCGTTGGTCCATTGTTGGGCATGTTGCTCTTATCGACGGCTGCCACCCTCATCTACTTTAGCAGCGTAAAAGACCTTGTGATGCACTTCCAGGAAATCCAGGTTAACCGCATTGCGTGGCTAAAATCTTCTCTGGCCATGATACGAGATCGTCCTTTTTTGGGGTTTGGTTTGAATACGTTCTTGTCCCATTATATGGATTACTGGGTGGGCGGAATACAGGTTCCGGTCTATGCCCACAATTGTTACCTCCAAATCGCTGCAGAAACGGGTTTAATAGGTCTTGTCATGTTCCTGGCTGTCGTCATGACACTTATGAGAAAGTTACTTACGGTTGCTCGGCGATTGAAAGACCATAAGGCAGTTTTATTGCTCGGTCTCATCGCCGGACTCACCGCCTATTTGGTGCAGGCCGCTTTCGATACGAATTTTTTCTCACTCAGGCAGGCCGTATTGTTTTGGGTCATGGCAGGGATTGCGCTTGGGATAAGCGACCCAGCGGAGCAACGTGTTTGATCCTATTCAGTACATTGGACTTGTAAAGAATATCTGACTATAGCAAAATATAGGATGTTCGTGTAGAGGCTTATAGCCTTATGCTTAAGTCATTCTTTCGGGATGCCGGTATAGTCATGTTGGGGACGTCGCTCGCCAACGTGTGCAATCTGCTTTACCAGATTTATATGGTGCGCAACCTGGATGGCGAGGCCTTCGGCGTGCTCACGACGCTTCTGGCCTCACTCATCATCTTTTCCATCCCGTGCTTCGCCCTGCAAACCGTCATAGCCAAATGGAGCGCGGAGTTTAAGGCGAAGGCCGAAAGCGAGAAGATCCGGCTCTTCTTTTGGGATGTAGGAAAGTGGGTGTGTCTCTTTCTCGTGTTCTTTCTGGCCGTGGCGGTGTGGCAGGCAGAGACCGTGGCTGGTTTTTTGCAGATCGATGTTCCCGGCCTCATTCTGGTGACCGCAGGCTCTGTGGTGTTCGCCACTCTTCTTCCGCTCTGGCTGGGAATTCTACAAGGGCTTGAGCGGTTCGCCGTGATGGGTCTTGTCCTGATTGCCGCGGCCCTCCTCAAGGTGGTGCTGGGTGTCCTATTCGTGGAGCTCGGCTGGGCCGTCACGGGGGCCCTCCTTGCCGTCTTATTTTCGCTCTCGTTCATTATCCCCGTGCCCTGGTGGGCCTGCCGCCAGTGGACACTCCCGCCTGTGTGGAGCGGATGGCGGTGGTCCCTGGCGGAGAGCGGAGAGGCGTGCCGCTACATGCTCCCGGCGGGGTTCACCTTTCTTTGTTTTGCTGTATTGACGGGGTCGGATATGGTGCTCGTCAAGCATTTCTTTTCACCCTTCACCGCAGGGGTTTATGCCAAGGGCTCCATGGTGGGAAAGATTGTGCTCTTCCTTCCCCTGGCGGTGGGCTGGACCCTCCTCCCCAAGGCGGCAGGCCGCAGGGTCTTGAATCAAGGGAGCAGCGGACTGCTCAAGCTGAGCCTCTTGCTGGGCGCTGTGATGTGCGGGCTGGCGGTTCTGGTGTCGTTCGCCTATCCTGCTGTGTACGTGTGGCTGTTCCGCGTCGATCACCAGGAGCTCTTTGTTCCCCTGACCCGGTTTTTCTCCGTGGCCATGAGTTTTTATGCGTTGACCCAGATCATCATGATTTATCAACTGTCGGTCCGGAACCTTTCATTTCTGGGCCCGATGCTCTTGCTCTCCTGTATCCAGTTGGGTCTCATCGTAATGTTTCATCAGTCCTTGGAGCAGGTACTGTGGATATTGTGTCTCTGCGGCGTAAGCGCCCTCGCCTTGAACGTGGTGCGCGTTGAGTGGGGGAGCTTGTCCAAGCTTTCGGCATGAGGGCGCAGGAGCCGTGCATCGAGTTATCGGTGGTGATGCCCGCCTACAACGAAGGAGAGCGGTTGGCGGGCAATATCACCGAGACGGTCAAGGTCCTGCGCGGGATGGGCATGTCTTTTGAGGTGGTCGTGGTAGATGACGGGTCCGGAGATGAGACGTGGAGGCTTCTGGGCGAGATGCGCGGCCGGATACCGGAGCTCGTGGCGATCCGGCAGGGGATGAATCTGGGAAAGGGACAGGCGCTCAAGAAGGGGTTTTGGAATTCGCGGGGCGGGCTCATCGCCTTTTTGGATGCTGATTTGGACGTGCACCCCTCGCAGCTTAAGGTGCTGATGGACAGGATGCGGGATACGGAGTCTCATGTTGTCATCGGTTCCAAACGACACCCCCAATCGGTCTTAAGATACCCGTTGTACAGAAAGGTCTTGAGTACGGTCTATTTCTGGCTTGTCAAGTCGCTGTTTGGCCTGCCCATCCGGGATACCCAAACGGGCCTCAAGCTTTTCAGGCGGGAAGTGCTGGCCCAGGTGTTTCCCAAGGTACTCATCAAGAAGTTTGCCTATGACCTGGAACTATTGGTGATCGCCCACCACTTTGGGTTTAAGGTCGCGGAGGCCCCCGTTAAAATCGATTTTAAGCGCCGTTTCGGACGGATTGGTTTAAGGACCATCCTGGATATTACGTGGGATACCCTGGCGGTGTTCTATCGTTTGACGATCCTGCGCTACTATGATCATAAAGAGTGGGCGCCGTGGCCCCCGGATAAAGCCCCTCTCATATCCGTCCTGGTCCCTGTGAAGGGATGGGGGACCTATCTGGCGCAGTGTCTTGCGCAATGTCAATTCTTGGAATATCCATGCTTTGAAGTGATTGTCCTGCCTGACCAGGAGGTGAAAGAGGGTCCGGAGTGGGTGCATGACAAAAGAATCAGGTTCGTGCCCACCGGGCCGGTGAACCCGGGCAGAAAACGGGATATCGGGGCCCGCGAAGCCAATGGCCAAATCCTGGCCTTTTTGGACAGCGATGCGTACCCCACGCCGGAATGGCTCACCCTGGCCACGAGACATTTTCAAAATCCGCTCGTGGCGGCGGTCGGGGGGCCCGGTGTGACTCCGGAGGAAGACAGCCTCTTGCAGAAGGTGAGCGGGCTCATTTACGAATCTCCCTTGGGCGGAGGCCCGGCCAGCTTCCGGTACACGCCCGGGACACTGCGTGAAGTGGACGACTTCCCGTCTTGTAACCTGCTCGTAAGGCGTGCGGACTTCGAAGCTGTGCGGGGGTTTAACAGCGACTTCTGGCCGGGGGAGGACACCGTGCTGTGCCGCGACCTCGTGCATCGGTTATCGAAAAAGATCGTGTACGAGCCGAAGGCCGTTGTCTTTCATCACCGGCGCTCTCTTTTCCGGGGGCATTTGAGCCAGGTGCGGCAATACGCCTACCACCGGGGCTATTTTGCGAAGCGTTTTCCGGAGACGAGCCGGAAGGCGGCGTTCTTTATTCCTTCTCTCTTCGTGTTGTTTGCGGCGAGCGGTCTTTTCTTGGCTTTTCTCCTGCCGCCGCTTATGCCCCTCTGGAACGCGGGGATAGCGATTTACCTGGGTGCCACCGTGCTCGCGGCCGTTCCGACGAGGCGGATAAAGATGGGAGCCTTGTTCTGGATGGGTTTGGTGCTCACGCATTTCACCTATGGAATCTTTTTTCTTATTGGATTAACTGCGAAAGGCGTTACGCGTTAGAGGAGGAGCGAGTCTAGTGAAGATCATGATCGGATACCCGCCCATTGAATCTGACAAGGGGGTCGCGCTCCTTTCGCAGAACCGCCAGTTTCAGTATTTTAATAATCCCACCTTCATCTATCCCGTCATTCCCGCCTATGCGGCCACTTTTCTAAAAAATGCGGGGTACGACGTACTTTGGGCCGACGGCATCGCGGAACGGAAAACCATGGATGCCTACGTCAAGGAATTCGAGGGCTTCAGGCCCGATCTCTACGTCTGCGAGGTGAAGACCCCTGTGGTCAAGCGCATCTGGGAGGCCCTGCGGATTTTGAAGGAACACCGTCCCGAAACCAAGCTGGTTCTCATGGGCGATCATATCACGGCCCTGCCGGAGGAATCCTTCGCGCACTCGCCTGTGGACTACTGCCTGACGAGCGGCAATTTTGATTTTTCGCTTTTGAATCTTGTTAATCACCTGGCCCGCGGCGAGACGCTCAAACCCGGCGTCTACTGGCGCGACGGCGACCAGGTCAAAAACAGCGGCCATTTTGTGCAGGATCAGTCGCTCCAGAACCTGCCCTTCATTGACCGAGAATTAACCAATTGGAAACTCTATGCTTATAACAATGGTAATTTCAAGCATCTGCCGGGCACGTATTCAATGATCGGCCGGGACTGCTTTGTGGCAGGCACCCTGATCGAGACGTCCGAGGGACAGGTACCGGTTGAGCACATTCACGTCAATCACTTCGCCCGCACGCACACGGGCCGCTACGGACGTGTATTCGAAGCGCGCTCGCGCCTAGTCCCGCATACAGTGCTCGTGAAACCCTATTGCAACGTCACGGTGCAATGCACGCCCGAGCACCCTTTTTGGACGAGACGTGGATGGATGGAAGCCAAGAATCTGACGACCGAAGATTATGTCGGTTACCGCTGCGAACGTGGGTCAAGTGACGCAACGCATCTCTACAGTCTTCCTATGGAAGAGGAAGACATGTGGTTTTACGGTCTGTATGTGGCTGAAGGCTATGCAGCTAAGCATGGGCGCCAGGACGTGACTCTCACGCTGGGGATGAAAGAAGATACCCTGCGCCAGCGACTTATGGATTATGCCGCTCACAGGGGCTATCACGCGCGCATGAGAGTTATAAGGACGGCCCAGCAGGTTATTGTAAACGGACCCGGGTTGCTGGACGGTCTCAAAGCCCTCTTCGGGCTGGGTGCGCACTCAAAAGGAATACATCCTGCGATACAACAGCTTCCCACCGCAAAACTCCGCGCATTTTTGGACGGTTACTACGCGGGCGACGGCCATTTGGACAAACGTCATAAGGCATTGGGTTGTGTCACTGTTTCTAAGAGACTTTCCCTTGATCTTAGAAACGTGCTTCTTCGATGTAAGATTATAAGTTCAGTGTACAAAGAGGGCTTGTATGAAGGTTTCATCGGTGGGCGAGTAATACGAGGGCGCTGGGCGCCGTACCGGCTGAACGTAACGCGCCAGTTTTCAGGGGCATGGGGGCTTATCGCGCCTACTCTGTGCCCGGATACTATGGAGGGGAGGGTCCCAGCAGGGCTGCAATATGAAGGCAAGACCATTGCTTTTATTGAGAAAGATTTCGTGTGGTACAGGGTTCGCAAGATCGGCGAGGGCGGCGAGGCAACGGTCTACAATTTTTCGGTCGAAGGGGACCAGTCTTATATCGCCGACGGCCTTGCTGTCCATAATTGTTGGTGGCGTCAGGATGGCGGTTGCACATTTTGCTCCTGGACCACGACCTTTCCTAAATTTCAGTGCGGGACGCCGGAGCACATGCTGGGCGAGGTCGAGCACCTCTCCAAAAACTATGGCATCCGGGAAGTATTTGACGACACGGGAACCTTCCCGATCGGCGGATGGCTTGAGAAGTTCTGTAAGGGGTTAATCGAACGGGGCTTGAACAAAAAGATCAGGATGGGCTGTAACATGCGGCCCGGCGCCATCGGTCAGAAAGAGTACGACATGATGGGGAAGGCGGGTTTCAGGTTTATTCTGTATGGTCTCGAATCCGCAAATCAGAATACCCTCGACCGCATCAACAAAGGCCAGAAACCAGGGGATATGTGGAACTCCGCGCGGATGGCAAAGCGGGCGGGCTTAGACCCCCACGTCACTTGCATGGTGGGCTACCCCTGGGAATCGAAGGAAGAGGCCAGGGCCACGATCGAGATGACCAAAAAGCTGTTCCAGCGCGGCTGGATAGACACCCTGCAGGCGACGATAGTCATCCCTTATCCCGGCACCCAGCTCTTCAAGCAGTGCGAGGAAAAGGGGTGGCTCAAGACGAGGGACTGGGATGATTACGACATGCGCGGGCCCGTGATGAAATGCCCCATACCCGATGACGAAGTCATGGCCCTCACACAGGGGATTTACAAATCCGCGATCACGCCGCTCTATCTCGTCCGTAAGGTCTTAAGCATCCGCACGGCCGACGATGTGAAATACCTCTGGCGGGCGGTCCTGGCCATGTGGGGGCATTTATCCGACTTTTCGCTCGACCAGGTGCGCAAGACATGATTCGGGTTGCGGTCATCGGCTGCGGTGAGTGGGGGAAGAATCACATCCGCGTGTTGAGTGAGCTCAAAGGTGTTGAGGTCACGGCGCTGTGCGACCTGTCGGCAGATACCCTGGATGCCGCCACGAAGAGTTTTCCGAAAGCGCTGCGCGCACGAAATCACCGGGACGTTTTGAAGAATGAAGGGGTGGACGGCGTGATCATTTCCACACCTGCCTCCACGCATGGCCCGCTCGTGTTAGAGGCGCTTCGCGCCGGAAAGCACGTCTTGGTCGAAAAACCTCTGTGCGTCGACGTGCAGGAGGCCGAGGAGATTGCGTCGCAGGCTCTGAAGGGCGACCGCCTGGTCATGGTGGCGCACACGTTTCTCTATAACCCCGGTATCCAGTATTTGTACGAGGCGATCAAAAAGGGGGGGCTCGGCAAAATCTTTTATCTTTATTCGACGAGGACGAACCTAGGTCCCATCCGCACGGATGTCAATGCTGTGTGGGATCTCGCTCCGCACGACATCTCCATTATCAATTTTCTGCTGGGGGGTCTGGGAGGCAGTCTTCCGGTGCGCGTGCGCGCTTCGGGAGGCGTCTTCTTGAAGAGTGGCACGGTGGACGTCGGTTTCATTACGCTGGAGTACGGGAACGGCACGCTCGGGCACATTCACGTCAGCTGGCTGGATCCCAACAAGGTGAGGCGCGTGACGGTGGTGGGAGACCGCAAGATGGCGTATTTCGACGATCTGGACACTTCTCATCCCGTCAGGATTTTTGACAAGGGGGTCATGCACCAGCGTTACCGCAAGCCGTACGAAAGTTTCGAGGATTTCCGCCTTATCGTTCGCTCTGGTTCGTGCGAGATGCCGCACATCCCCAAACGCGAGCCTTTGAAGATGGAAGTGCAGGAATTTCTTGCCCGTATCAAGGGTCGCAAGGTAGCGTCCCGCATCATCCAACGGGAGGTGGATCTAGGAATACGGGTACTGCGCGTTTTGGACGCAGTCTCCCGCTCGCTAAATAACGGCGGCAAGCCTGTGGAGCTATGAAAACGTCCGTCCTCGTCACGAGCGCCGGGTCCCTGCCGGCTGTGGCGGTGATCAAGGCCCTGCGCGCCCAGTGCGAGGTCCCGCTGCGCATCGTGGGCTGTGACATGGCCCGTCTGGCGAGCGGGGCGTTTCTCGTGGACGATTTCGGGACCGTACCTCCTGCCCGCTCACCCGGCTATGTCCGTGCGCTCCTTAAGCTGGCCAGGAGGAAGGGCGTGCGCTGGATCTTCCCGGTGATGGACGAGGAACTCCTGCCCCTTTCCCGAAGCCGCGGCGCCTTCGAGCGCGCCGGCGTCGGGTTGATCATCAATAATCCCCGCACAGTGGCCCTTGCGAAGGACAAGTGGAAGTCGTACCTCTACTGCCGCAGGCAAGGGATCCGGGTTCCGAATACCGAGCGGCTGGACGGTCGGGGCTTCCCCCGCGTCGGCTTTCCCTTCCTCGTTAAACCGCGGCGGGGCAGGGGCTCGGCGGGCGTGAGGGAGATCTTCGACCGCGCGGAGTGGAAGGCCGTGCGCCGGCGTTTTCGTGGGTGGCTCGCGCAGTCCAGGGTCAGAGGCCGCGAGTTCACGCTGGATCTGGTCGCACGGCCGGACGGAGAGGTGCTGGGATGTATTCCTCGGGAGAGGATCGTGACAAAGGCCGGTACGTCCTACAAGGGGGCTACCCGCCGCATGCCTGCGCTCAGGCATTACGCCGCGCGCATCGCGCGCGCCTTCGGTGTGGACGGGCCGGCGAATGTGCAGTGCATCGTGCGCGGAGGCAAAATCTGGTTTCTGGAACTCAACCCCAAATTCGGCACGGGGCTTTCGCTCACCGCCGCGGCGGGGGTGAATGTCCCGCTCATCCACCTCAAGATGGCCATGGGCACGTGCGTCACCGCGCGGGCGTTGGATTTTAAGCACGACCTTTATATGCTGCGCTACTGGGAGGAGGTCTTTGTCGACGCGGGGGGTCGCGGTGTCAAACCTTAAGATCTCTTTTTCACTTCCGGTCTTGAATGCCGCCCGCACCCTCGAGCGCTGTCTCGAGAGCATACGCGGCCAAGATTACCCTCAGGACGATGTCGAGATCCTGGTAGCCGACGGCGGTTCAACGGACGAGACTGTTCGGATCGCTCAGCGTTATGGCGCCCGCATCTTTGACAATCCCGCCCGCCTGGCCGATCAGGGGGCCAAGATTAACGCGCGCCATGCCTCGGGCGCGCTTTTTATCATTTTTGCGGCGGATAACGAGCTGGGTGACAGGCGAACCTTAAGCTTCCTGTCGGATCTTTTCAGCCGGGAGCCGGATCTGGCGTCTTGCTGGGGACCGATGCGGGCTGGGCCGGGGGACCCATCCCTCAACCGCTATTACGAGCTCATCCAAAATGACCCGCTTTCCTGGTTCATCAATCGCAATCTGAAAGGGTATTTAAGAGCCGCACGGCGCGTGAGCGTGGGGGGGCGGGAGGTCTACCTTTTCAAGGTCGATCCTGCCCGGCCGCTTATCTGGGGAGCCAACGGCCTCACGTACCGGACCGAGTGGGTGCGCGGGATCATCACCGTGCCCGAGTTCGTGGGGGACAACGATTGTTTTCAACTTCTGATGGAGCAGGGGCACGCAGCGGTCGCGTACTGTCCTTCCTGGCGGACCGTTCACCACCATGTGGAGACGCTGTCCGGATGGGGACACAAATGGCGGCGCGATTTTGTGCGGCATTTCTTAAGCGAACGCAAAACCCGGAACATGAACTGGGCCTTTGACCGCAGCTTCCGGCTGAAGCTTGCGCTCTGGATCCTCTACACCCTGTTTATCCCCGCGAGCCTTTTGCATGCGCTGGTTCTGGCCCTCAAAGACAAAAGGCCCGAATGGCTCTGGCACCCGTGGGCGTCACTGGTCCAGTTTGGAGTTTACGCGACGTCGGTCCTGGGCACTTGCCAGGGCCGGTCATTTATTTCGGAGGGGATGCTCCACGGCCTTCATTTGAGGAAGGGAAGCTAGGCGATGCCGGTCCGCAAGATCCTGGTCACGGGCGGGGCCGGCTTCATAGGATCCCATGTTGTCGAGTCGCTCGTCCGGGCGGGCTGGGAGGTAACCGTATATGATGATCTCTCCTCGGGTCGCCGCGAGTACCTGAAACAGGTGGCGCACCATGTCCGCATGGTGGAGGGGGACGTCCTAGACACGTCTCGGCTCAGAAGGGTGCTTAGAGGACACGAGATCGTGTCTCACCAGGCGGCACAGCTCGAGATATTCCGCGCCCTCGAAGAACCGCAATTTGATCTTAAGACGAACACCTTGGGGACTTTGAGCGTTTTAGAGGCCGCGCGCGCCGCCGGCGTAAAGCGTGTCGTGAACGCCTCCAGCGCGTGTGTGTACGGGCAGGCGAAGACCCTTCCGCAGGCGGAGTCGCATCCCCAGGAGCCCAACTGGCCGTACGGGGTGTCCAAGCTCGCCGCGGAGCATTATGTCCGCCTTTATCAAACATTGTATGGTGTGGAAACCGTGAGTTTAAGATACGGGATCGTGTATGGTCCCCGGGAATGGCTGGGCCGGGTCTTGACCTGCTTTCTTAAAAGGGCCCTGGAGGGTAAACCCCCGGTCATCTTCGGGGACGGCAGGCAGGTGCGTGATTTTGTATTTGTGGACGACGTGGTCCGTTTCCACAACTTGCTTCTGGAACAAAACTCCTGGTCCCATTCCTGTTACAACGTAGGCACGGGGGTGGGGACCGAGGTGCGGGCCCTGGCGGAGATGGTGAGCCGCGTAACGGGTGCTGAGGCCGAGCCCATTTATGAGGATGCTGCGGAAGGGGAGTCCTCAAGACATATGCCGGAGCGTAAGCGTATTCCCTATGAACTAAAGGCCATGGTCTTAGGCGTCGGTCAGGCGCGGGCATTGGGCTGGGAGCCGGCCGTCTCTTTGGAAGAGGGCATTCAAAAAGAATGGGAGTGGATGAAGGAAAACCGTTCATTATGGCGCGTGTCCCGTTCCATCGCGGTGTAGGATGACAAGTTCCCCGATTGTGTGGATTCTGGTTTTGGCGGCCGCTTTAAGAATCTCCGGCATCTTCTACGGACTTCCCTATATATTCCACCCGGATGAGGGGAGGCACATCCTGGAGACGTTCGGGATGGCGCAGGCAAAAAATCTCCTCCCTATCAACGGCGTCTATCCCGTGCTTCACAACTACCTGCTTCTGGCCGTATACGTTCCAATCTACTTCATCGGAAGAGTGACGGGCGCATACCAGGCGCCGGAGGACATGGGTCTCGCCGCCCTTTTGGACCCGACCCTTTTTATCGTGACGGCGCGCCTGGCCAGTGTGGGACTCGGGGTGGGCACGGTCGGGATCGTTTACCTCATGGGGATGAGGTTTTTTTCACGCCCCATCGCCTTGACCGGGGCCCTGTTTACGGCCGTGAATTTTCTCCTGGTGCACTTTTCACAGTGGGCCCTTCCGGATCCCCTCATGATGTTTATGGCGGCGGTGTCGTTTCTTCTGATGGGGGAGTGGGTGAGGCGGCATGAGCCCTCCTATTTGCGGTGTGCCGCCCTGGCCGCAGGTCTTTCGCTCGCCACAAAGTATCAGGGTTTTTTCCTGGCCGTCCCGCTTTTCTTGGCCGCCTGGATGGGGCCCGGACGGAGCCGCCCGGGAAGGGTAGGCAGTGTCTGCGGCCTATTTGCCCTGGCGGCATTCGTGGGCTACGCAGGGTGGTTTTTCAGGTGGGACCGCGTGGTCACCCGGCTTTCGGACTTGGGCGGGTCCGCCCGGCTGGGGATTAGCTCAAGCCCGCTTTTCTCAAACAATGTTTTTGATTTTTCCTTCTGGTGGGGCCGGGAGCTTCTTAGGCAGCAGGATGTGATGGGCTTTCTTGTGCTTGCGGGTATCGGCTGGGCGCTCTTGCGCAGGACCCGGCTGGATTTTCTGTTCCTTTCCTTTTTGGCTGTCCTTATCTTCGGCATGTCGCAGAGCTCGATCCGCTACCTGTACTTAGGCGCAATCTTGTTCCCGTTGCTGTGTCTTTATGCGGCGCGCTTCCTGGTGGAGGCTGTCGGAGGAATGCGTTTTCGCCATGCCAAGCGCCTTGCAACGGCCATAGGCAGCCTTGCAGTTTTCATCGTGTTCGTGCGGCTTGCACCTGCCTTGTGGGTCAAGACACAGCCGGACACGAGGGAGCTTGCCAGGGCGTGGATTGAAGAACATGTGCCCGCGGGCGAAACGATCGCCATCGATTGGTATGGTTTCGGCCCTCCTGTTCAAGGAGAAGGACCCCCTATCCTGGAGGGTCCGCGGGATCCCCTGACAGGGGGAGGGCCTCTCTCTGCCGGCCTGGCCGATCGGTATCGGACGGCTGTTGGGAAAAAAGCGGCGTACCGGGTGGTGTCCATGATTCGGCCTGCGCGTGAGCCGGAATGGCCCGCTGGAATGCCGGCCGAGGCCGTGGAGCGCGCGGAAAAAAGTATATTCCTGCGCAGGCTCTACAGCTGGTTTCGGTTTGTGGACATAGAGACGCTTAAGTCGCAGGGTGTCCGCACGTTTGTCATTTCCAAGTTCGCGTACAACCACTTTCTTCTGGATGGCGACGTGCATAAGGACGCCTTGTTCAACCCGTTCTTTTTGGAAAACACGCTGGCCAATAACCGGCAGGCTGCGGTTTACCGTGCCGAGCACGAGTCCGGGCTTATGTTCCACCTGGCGGACCGGGCGCGCCGTTATTATCTTGCCTTTCTCCTGCAGCCGGAGGTGCATGGGCTCGAGCTTGTCCAGGAGTTTGAGCCCAGCGGGAGGCATTGGGGTCCGGTGATCAAGATCTATCGTCTCAAGGAGGTCTAGGGCCGTGGGGGCGGTGGGTACGGATGTGGAGGTCTCTGTGGTCATCCCGGCCTACAATGAGGAAAAGAATATCTACAGGGCCTTGAAGGAGATCGGGGCCTATTTTGGGGGGAAGGGGACCCGTGCGGAGTACATCGTCGTTGATGACGGCAGCCGGGATGGTACGCTCGAAGAGTCCCGGAAGGCTGCACGCGCCTTGGGTCTTCCGGTGTCTATTCTGGAAAGCGCCCACGAGGGCAAGGGCTCTGCCGTGCGCCGGGGGATGCTTCAGGCAAGAGGTGAGCGGGTTCTTTTTTGCGACGCGGATATGGCGACCCCGATTGAGGAATTTGAAAAATTTGAGCGGGTTCTTGACACAGGAGCCGATGTCGTCATCGGGTCTCGAAAAACAAGAGGCGCCCAGATCTTGAAGCGCCAACCCATCCTGCGCGAATGGCTGGGGAGGGGATTTACGGCCATCACAAATCTTTTGTTAGGTGTTCGCGTGAGCGACGTGACCTGCGGATTCAAGTGCTTCCAGCGCCATGCGATTCAGCCCTTGTTCAGCCGTCAGCGGTTATCGGATTGGAGTTTTGACGCGGAAATCCTCTATCTCGCCGCGCGCATGGGATTTAAGGTACGCGAGGTGCCCGTGCGCTGGCGTGACTCGGGGGTCACGCACGTGCGCCTGATGCGCGACATTGTGGGAAGCCTGGTAGGATTGGTGAAAATCCGGATCCTGCATCCATGATTCAATATATCATCCGCAGCATGCGGATTTCGCAATGGGTCAAGAATCTATTTTTTCTGGCGCCCCTCGTTTTTTCCAAAACGCTATTTGACGCGGACCGCCTGGCTCGCGCAACCGTGGGATTCGTTTTATTAAGCCTTATTTCAAGCGCCTGTTACCTGATCAACGACTGGAGGGACAAAGAGACAGACCGCCTGCACCCCGAGAAATCGCGGCGGCCCATTGCCGCCGGGCTCTTGACGGGCCGGGCCGTGTTGGGAGCGGCAGGGTTGTTGGCGGCGCTCGGCATTTTACTGGCGCTTTTCCTCTTGGGCTATTCCACCGCTTCCATTTTTGCTTTGTTTTTTCTTACAGGTCTTTGGTATTCCTTCAGGCTGCGCGACGTCGAGTTCCTGGACATATTTGTCATCGCAGCTCTGTTTGCGCTGCGCGTCTTGGCGGGCGGCCAGGCTATCCGGGTGGAAATCTCGGAATGGCTTCTGGCGGCCACTTTCTTTATTTCGCTCCTGTTGGCGCTGGGAAAGCGCCGGCATGAGCTTCTTATTTTGGGAGCGGGGGCGCGCCGACACCGTAAGGTATTGGGTTCCTACAGTGCGGTCCTCCTGGACCAGATGATCGCGCTCGTTGCGGCCGCGACCTGCGTGTCGTATCTTCTTTACACCCTCTCCGATTACGCCCTCCTTAAGTTTGGCACGGATGCGCTTTTTTTCACAAGCCCGTTCGTGGTCTACGGCCTCTTCCGTTTTTACGCTTTGGTTTATGATGCGTCCAGGGACGAAAGTCCGACCGACCTTCTGCTGAAGGACGTGCGGCTGCGCGTGAATACTTTACTGTGGCTCCTGGCCATCGTCGCGCTCATCTATGGCAGGAGATTCAGCGGGTGAGGACGTTGGTGACCGGGGCGCCAGGCTGGCTGGGATCGCGGCTCGTGGAGATTTTGGCGGGGGACGGAAACAGAGATCCCTTCTGGGCCCGTTTCTCCCGGGCGCCGGAGAGGAGGGTCCGGTGCCTGGTGTTACCAGGATACGAGAATGGAATACCGCCGGCGTGGGATGTGGAGCGGGTGACGGGGGACGTGCGCGATCCCAAAACCCTGGCCGGGGCGCTCGAGGGGGTGGACACCGTCCTTCACTGTGTCGGGGTCATCCATCCCAGGCGGGTACGTGATTTTTACGACATCAACACTCAGGGCACGAAGAACCTGATCGCGGAGGCCGTCCGCAAGAAGGTGCGGCGTTTTGTCTTCGTGAGCTCCAATTCCCCCGCGGGGGGTCAGAGAGATCGCAGACGCTTGCATCAGGAAGATGATCCACCCGCGCCTTACCAGCATTATGGGCGGAGCAAGTGGCTGGCGGAGGAGGCCGTGCGGGACGCCGGCCGGCAAGGAGGGATCGAGACTGTCATCCTACGGCCTTGCTGGTATTACGGGCCGGGACAGCCCCTGCGTCAGACCAGGTTTTTTAGGATGATCCTGTCCGGGCGGCCGATTCTGTTTGGCGATGGGCACAGCTTGCGAAGTATGTCTTATATCGACAACGTGATACAGGGGATCCTGCTCGCGGAGTCGAACCCGCAGGCCGCGGGAAAACTCTTTTGGATTGCTGATGAAAGGCCCTATGAGACGATCGAGATCTACGAGACAGTCGCCCGCATCCTGGGCGTTTCGCTTAAAGTCCGGTACGTGCCCCGCTGGGTGTCGCAGGCGGCAAAGGGGGTGGATGCCCTTTTGCAGTCCGCAGGGATTTATCAGCAGGAAATTCACGTGGCAGGCGAGATGATTCAGGATATCGCCTGCTCGATCGAGCGGGCACGTCGGGAGCTTGGCTACCGGCCTTTCGTCTCGCTCGAAGAGGGTATGCGGCGGTCTATCGAGTGGTGCCGGAAGGCAGGAGCTCTTTAAGTGACGGTACTGGTGGCCGGAGGGGCGGGCTTTTTCGGCCGGGGCCTGGTGAGACGGCTCCGCGCAGAGGGCCACGAGGTGAGGGTGCTGGACCGGAGGGAGTCGCCGGAGGAACAGAAAGACATCGCCTTTTTCAAGACGGACGTGACCGATGCGGCCGGCGTTGGTGAGGCGGTCCGGGGATGCTCTCATATTTATAATCTGGTGTCGCTTCTGCCCTGTTCACGGGCAGGGAAGGACTTTTGGCGCGTAAACGTACACGGGACCCGGGTGCTCTTGGAGGCGGCGCAGGGCGAAAAAGGCTTCCAAAAGTTTATTCATCTTTCCACGAGCGTCGTCTATGGCGTTCCCGCGGAGGTCCCCCTCAAGGAGGAGAGTCCCACCCGTCCGGTGGGAGATTACGGCCGGACCAAACTCGAGGCCGAGCGCGTGTGCCTCGCATTTCAGGAAAAGGGAATGCGCCTCACCATCCTTCGCCCCCGCTTTATTATCGGCCCCGGCCGCCTGGGGCTTTTGACGATTCTATTTGAATGGGTGCGGACGGGGCACACGATCTACACCTTAGGACGGGGGACCAACCGTTTTCAGATGCTGGGCCAGGATGACCTCGCAGAGGCCTGTGTACAGGCCGCCGCGGCGGGGGATCAGATGATTATTAATTTGGGGGCCGACCGGCTCCCCAGCGTCCGGGAAGTGCTTACGGCCCTTGCGGCTCATGCGGGGACGGGGTGCAAGGTCAAGGCGGCACCGGCCGCGCCCACGCGCCTTATCCTGCGCGGGCTGGATAAGCTGGGGCTTTCCCCCCTGGGGACCGAACACTACCTTTTGGCCGACCGGGATTACGTTTTGGATTGTTCCAGGGCCAAAAAGCTCTTGGGCTGGGCGCCCAGGCAGGATCCTCTGCGTGAGATGCAGTCTGCCTATGACTGGTACGTTGAGCACCGTAACGAGGTGGGAAAGATGAAGGGGGCGGACCGGCCCGGCGAAAAAGTTCTGCGTCTTGCGCGTTTGTTTCGTTGGTGAGGGACCGGCATGGCACTTCCCCTGGTCAGCGTTATTGTTACGAATTGGAACGGGCTCAAGTACCTCGAGGGCTGTCTTGGCTCGCTCATCGGGGGGACGTTCCGGGATATTGAACTCATCATGGTGGACAACGGCTCCGAGGACGGAAGCGCCGCCTGGGTGATGGAGCACTACCCGGATATCCAGATCGTAAAAAACCCGTGCAACCTGGGGCTCGCCCGCGCGAGCAATCAGGGGGCGAGGCTTGCGCGCGGGCGTTATCTGTTCTTTTTTAACAACGACACGATTTCTGATCCGCACATGCTGGAGGAGCTGGTTAAGGTGATGGAATCCGATCCGCGCGTGGGGGTGGCGGGGTGTGTCACGAAGGATTTTGCGGGCGAGCGGGTCTTGAATGCGGGCGTCGCGTGCGACCGTTACGGCTACCCCTATGGGGAAGGGGAGCCGCTCTACGTCGATGCCGGGATCATGATCCGGAAATCTCTCTTCGACGAAATCGGAGGGTTTGACGAGTGCTTCTTCATATATAAGGAAGACGTGGACCTTTGCTGGCGGGTGCTCCTCTTGGGCTGGGAGGTGCGCGTCGTACCGGAGGCGGTCTTTCACCATGACAGTTTCTGCGCCTTCGACGCCGGCGGCAAGTACCGGACGACCATCCGCAAGCGTTTTCTAAGCGAGGCGTACACACTGCGCATGCTGCTCAAAAACTACTCTGTGCGTTCTCTGCTCACGGTGCTGCCCGGGTATGCGTTTATCAATGCGGCCGAGTTCTTTTTCTTTTTCTTACGTGGCCGCTGGGACGTGGCGTTCCGGGTGTATGCGGCGAGCTACCTCTGGAATCTCTCGAATCTGGCGAGCACCTTGGGCGCGCGCCGCCGGGTGCAGAAAATGCGCAGGGTGAACGATGCCGCGATCCTCAAGCGCATGGCCAAGGGCAGCGGCAAGTGGCAGCTCCTGCGCGAACATGGCATCCCCGTGGTGGACTGATGTGCGGAATCTACGGTTACATTGAAGTGAACGAGGAAGGTCTCTTCGAAAGAATGGGCCGCTCCCTGCGGCACCGGGGGCCGGATGGGGAGGGGGTGTGGTCGGACAGGAGTGTGGCCCTGGGCAATCAGCGCCTGGCGATTGTGGATGTTGAAGGCGGGAAGCAGCCTTTTGCGAGTGAGGACGGTCGGGTCCGCGCCGTTGTGAACGGCGAGATCTATAATCACGCTGAACTGCGCCGCGGCCTCGAAGCCAAAGGGCACCGTTTCCGCTCGCGCTGTGACTGCGAGGTGGCGGCGCACCTCTACGAGGAGGAGGGCCCGGACTTTGTCAAAAGCTTAAACGGGGAATTTGCCATCGCCTTGTGGGATGCTGGGTCCCGGCATCTCCTGCTTGTGCGCGACCGCCTGGGGATCCGTCCGCTCTACTACGCGGAATCAGGAAAGGGCCTCATATTTGCGTCCGAGACGAAGGCCATATTGGAATCCGGGAGGGTTTCCCGAACGATCAACACGCAGGCGGTGGATGACTATTTGTCTTATAGATACACGCACGGCGAACACACTTTTTTTAGCTCAATCCGGAGGCTTCTCCCCGGGCATATCCTTGTATGGGAAGAGGGTCATGGTTCGTCTTCCCGCTATTGGTCCGTGCCCGCGGCGGGGGCTCGTGGGGGCGGGGGGGATCCCGGCCAATTTCTATCTTTACTCGAGGACTCGGTGCGTTTGAGGCTCATGAGCGATGTGCCTGTCGGGCTTTTCTTAAGCGGCGGCGTGGATTCGGCGCTCATTGCGGCACTGGTCAAGCGTGTGGGGACCGGGCGGGTGCGGACTTTTTCGATAGGTTTCGGCCGCCGGGATGATGAGCTCGCCGCGGCGAAAGAGCGGGCGCGCGCCTTGGGCACGGAGCACAGCGAGCACGAGCTAAAGCCCGCTGACCTCTACGAGCTTCCGCGTATGGTCTGGCACCTGGATGAGCCCGTGGGTGACGCCATCATCGTTCCGACGTTTGCCTTGGCCAGGATGGCGGCGGGGGAGGTGAAGGTGATTTTAACGGGTGAGGGCGCGGATGAACTCATGGCCGGATACGTGCACCAGCGCACCCTGCTTTTTCTCGAGAACATTCTCCGTCTCGTGCCGGGGCGTTGGGTCTCCCGGGTGGTGTCCGCGTGGGTGGGCCGCCTGCCCGCGCGGTTTTTGGATCTTTTCTTTGCCTACCCCGCCCGCGCAGGGAATGAGGGGCGAGAGCGGCTGAAAAGCTATCTTGAGGATTTTGCTCACGCGGCCCGTGCCGTGGGGCACTTCACTTCTTTGTTTGAGCCGCGTGACAAAGATACGCTGTATCACAGCGAGTGGAAGCGCAACCTTTCGGAGGGAGAATTATCGGATGACGCGGCACGCCTCACCCGCTTAAACGGGGCGCGCGGAGGGCGGCTTGTCGAGCGGCTTTTGGATGCCGAGATGGAGACCTGGCTTCCGGACTACACCCTCCACAAGCAGGACAAGCTTCTTATGGCGCATTCCCTGGAGGGCCGGGTGCCCTATCTCGATCACCGCCTGGTCGAGTGGACGGCGCCCCTCGGGCTTCGCTCGAAACTGGCAGGCGGCTCCGATAAAGTGCTCCTGCGCGAAGCGGCGGCGGGAGTACTGGGTGAGCGGGCGGCATGGCGCAAGAAACACGCCTTTTTCCTGCCCCTGGAAGGGGAGTATAATAATGCGCTCCTTGAGCTTGCGGGGCGCTACTTGGACAGAGACCGGGTGGCGGCGAGGGGTATACTCCGGGTGGAAGGCGTAGAGCGCATCATGCGTCTTGCGCGGGGGCGCTCTCTTCTTTATACCAAGCAGCTCGCCGCGCTCCTCATTCTGGAAATTTGGTTTCGTTTGTTCGTGGATCGTGACCGTACCCTTGTGGAAACGCCAACCGTGGAGCACTTATTATGACAGAAGAAAAAAGGGCTATCGGAAAGGCCACTATTCTCATTCCAGCCTTCAATGAAGAGGAGGCGATTCCCCCTGTCATCGAAGCCGTCCGCCGGGCCATGGACTCAAGCCGCATCCCTTATGAAGTGCTCGTGGTGGACGACGGCTCCACCGACTCGACGCGCGAGAAGGCCTTGGCGGCCGGCGCCCGCGTCATCTCGCTTGAGACCAATCGCGGAACGGGCGCCGCGCGCACGCGGGGCATCCTCAAGGCGGAGGGGGAATGTATCGCCATGCTCGACGCAGACGGAAGCTACCCGGCCGACCGGCTGCCCGAACTTATCCGGGGCCTCGAGGCCTGTGACATGACCGTGGGGGCGCGCACGACGGAGGCCGGCACCCTTAAATTCTTGAGGGCCCCTGTGAAGGCGCTTATTAAAGGGCTTGCCGAATATATGATGCGGAGGCGTATCCCGGATCTCAATACCGGCATGCGGGCGTTCCGCAAAAAAACCGCGTTAAGGTTTTTGTATCTTCTGCCGGACACGCACTCGTGGGTGAGCACCATTACCCTCGCGTACCTCGCGAACGGGCTCGACGTTCGTTATATGCCGATTTCTTATCACAAGCGGATCGGCCGCTCCAGCTTTCATCCGCTCCGGGATACGTACAACATGGTGAGCCTGTCGGCAAGAACGGTGATGTACTTTTTTCCCTTACGCGTTTTTCTTCCTTTGGCCTTCCTGCTCGCCGGGGCGGGGGTGGCCAAGTCACTCTACAGCTACTTCGTGTCTGTCGGGCGCCTGCAGCAGTCGGACATCGTGATCTTGCTTACCGCTGTTATGGTGACGGCCGTGGGACTTTTGGCGGACTTAATCGTTGTGCACGGGCGGCGCATCCATATGGAGGAAGACTAGGTCCATGGACGTTTCGGCCTACGAGCGGCGTATCGCGGAGCTCCTGCCCCGGTTCTTGACCCATCTCGACAGCAATCCTTTTTCTCCCACCTTCGGCTGCATGGACCGGGACTGGTGGCACTATAAGATTCAGGCCTTCCCAAGCGCCACATACCAGCAGGGGGTGCTGGTCCTCGCGTGGCTTTACCGGCACGGGGCCCCGGGGATTCCGGCTCACTCTCCGGAGGTCCTCCGGGCCATAGCCGCAGCGCTAAAGTTCTGGGCAAAAATTCAGCACAGGGACGGCTCCTTTGACGAATGGTATCCCCAGGAGCACAGCTTTGTGGCCACGGCGTTTACCACCCATGCCGTTTCAGAAGTCTGGCTCGAGCTGGGGAACCAGATCACTAAAAGCACGGGCTGGAGCGCGAGCGATACCCTTGAGCGGGCGGGTGAATGGCTTTTGCGCCACGACGACCTTATGCTTTCGAACCACCAGGCGGGAAAGATCGCGGCGCTCCATAATTTAAGTCTCTTTTTTCCCGGCGGGAGATTCGGCACGGGTGCAAGGCTGGCACTTGAGAGGCTTATCAAGGTGCAACACCCCGAAGAAGGCTGGTTCCCTGAATATGGAGGGGCGGATCCGGGCTATCAAAGCGTGACCTTCGATTATCTGGCTCAATATTTCAACAGGTCACGAGACGACAACGTGGTCTTGCCCCTTGAAAAGGCGTCCTATTTTCTAAGTTGGTTTCTCCACCCCGACGGATCGGTGGGGGGGACCTATGGCTCGCGGAACGCGCGCTATCTGTTCACGCATGGTCTCGAGCTCGTGGCAGATAGAATTCCCCCGGCTGCCGCGATCCTTGACAAGATGAACCTCCTGGGAGGGGAAGACCTCCCTTGGCTGCCCAAGGGGATGGATGCGCGCTATCTAATCTTCTTTTTCCTGCCCAATCTTTTAGGTGCGTACGAAGTACGCAAGGAAAGAAAGGAACCCCACCCGCGTGAATTTTTTCTGGAGGAGGCGACACGCTTTTTTGAGGGGGCGGGCCTATGGGTCGCAAGGCGTAAGCATTATTACGCGGTGGTAAACGTCCGCAAGGGCGGCGTCCTGCGGGCACACGCTCGCGAGCGAACCGGTCCGGGCCGCTTGGCTGTGGTGGATGGCGGGTATTTTGTCCGGACTCGCGGTTCCCGCGTGGCGGCTTCGCACGCCTTGCAGGTGAAGCCGTCCCGGGACTTCGGATACGAGGCGAAAGAGCTCCTGCCCGGCAAGTGGAAAATATGCTGCCGCGCCCCTTTTGTTTGGGTGAAACACTTTTCTCCCAGTCCCCTGCGTCAGGCGCTATTTTATATTTTTCTTGTAACGGTGGGGAGGATTCCTTGGGTCCGGCACAAGCTCGACGCCTGGCTTCGCAACGCGCTCGTCAGGCGCCAGATCCGCGCCCCCTACCGGCTTGAGCGGACCATCGTGTTCTCTGCCGAGGGCGTTGATATTGAGGACAAAATTACGCGTTCTCGTCGCGGTGCAAGAGCGCTCTCGCTAGGCAGGGCCAACGATCACACATCCATACACGTCCCGAGCTCGCTCCAATACTCGGCGGCCGACCGGTGGGAAGGTTGGGGGGTGGAGCCGGCGGCTGTCGCCGAGCATCTCAATCAGACTGGGGAGGCGACCCTCACCCTGCACCGCGATTTTCTGAAATCGGAGCTCGAATCTGTGGAGACGCATGAAACACGCCCGCAATGAGAAAGAGAGGGTGCGGGAATATTGGGACCGGAAACCCCTTTTTACCTCGGAAATAGATCGCTGTGATCTGGTACAATATTTTAGGGAGGTGGATCGCTTAAAACGCGAGGAGATAGAGGTCTTCGCGCTTGCTTTCTGGGAGTTTGACAAGCACCGGGGGGAGGACGTTTTGGACTTAGGCTGTGGGCCGGGGTGGCTTACGGTTCAATATGCTTCCCACGGGGCAGGGGCGACGGCCCTGGATCTTTCCCAAAGCTCGCTCGCGATGACGCGAGACATCCTTAAGGATCAAGGGCTTGAGGCAGCGCTGGTGAATGCCGATTGCGAGCATCTTCCTTTTGAGAGCAACCGCTTTGATTTTGTCTCCGCGAGCGGGGTTCTGCATCACACCCCAGACACGAGGGCGGGGGTGGGCGAGCTCTTTCGCGTTTTAAAGCCCGGCGGCAGGGCGGCGGTCAGCCTTTATTATCAAAATGCCCTTTTGTCGCCGGCACTTTTTCCAATGACGAGGCTTGTGCTCAAACTGCTCGGGATAAAAAAACCCGATGCCCGGCTGGGGAGGGCAGGAAGCGTGGAGGAGCTGGGTGCCCTTTATGACGGGGAAGGCAACCCTTATGGGCGTATCTATTCGCGGCGGTCCGCGATGGATCTTTTCAGCGGATTTAAGTTCGATCCAGCGCGGGACGTCGAGATTCATTATTTCCCCAAGCGCTTCCTGCCCTTCGGGCATTGGATACGGGGCCGCTTGTTCAAATGGCTGGATCACGCGTGCGGAACCATGATCTACTTAAAACTTACAAAACCGGCTGGAGCATCCGATGAGCGTGCTTGAGCTGGCGTCGCGTGCTGCGCCCTGCGTCCTGCAGCAGTCGGCAGTCGGCTGTCGGCGGTCAACTGTGGACTGTGGACTGTGGACTGTGGACCAACGACGGACGACGGACGACGGACGACGGACGAGGATTTTGGCATGAAGATAACAGTTGTCGTTCCCCCGAGCAAGTACAGCCGCAACGTGGCGCGCGACCTCATCTGGGGCTGCTGGTGCAAAGGCAAGCGCATCGCGGGCACCCAGTTCGATCCGGTTTCCCAGCTCATCGTGGTAACTCTGCTCAAAGAAGAGGGGCATGAGGCGCGGCTGCTCGACGCGGCCGGCTTGCAGATGGGGGTGGAAGAGGCCCAGGGCCGGATGGCCGGCGACGATATCGCCATCGTGCTCACCAATACCGTCACGGTAAACGAAGACGCGCAGTTTCTGGCAGGTATCAAGCGCGTAAATCCCAAACTCAAGACGATCGTGTACGGAAATCACCCCACTTTTTATCCGCAGGATACGGCCGCCAAAGACGGGATGGATTTCTGCGTTCACAAGGAGGCGGAATGGGTGATCCGTGACCTGGTGCGGGCGCTCGACCGGGGGGAGGACCCCGGCGCTGTCAAGGGCATCACCTTTAGGCGCGACGGCCGTTTCGTGACCACCGAGCCGTACCCGTACATTCGCAATTTGGACGAACTGCCCGTTCCCGACCGCTCCCAGCTCCCACAAGGCATCACTTATTTTAACCCTATCGTAAAATTTATGCCCTTTACCACCATGACCACGACCCGGGGTTGCCCGGCCAAGTGCAATTACTGCAGCGCCCCGCCTTTTTACGGGCGGATCTACCGCGCCCAGTCACCCCAGCGTGTGGTGGATGAGATGGCCCAGATCGAAAAGATGGGTTACCGGGAGGTTTTTTTCAGGGACGAGGTCTTCAATTACAAGCGGACCCGCGTCATGGAGATCTGCAAGCTCCTGATTCAGAACAGGATCAGGCTTTCCTGGATCGTGAGCTCACGCGTGGACACGGTAGATAAGGAGATGCTCGAGGCCATGAAGGAGGCCGGCTGTCACATGCTCCGTTTCGGCGTGGAGTCGGGTGACCAGGGGATTCTGGACAATATCGAGAAGGGGGCTACGCTCGAGCAGGCGCGTCAGGCCTTCCAGTGGATTCATGAGACGGGGCTCGAGGCACACTGCCACGCCATGATGGGGATGCCGGGCGAGACCCGCGAGACGTTGGAAAAGACCATCCGGTTTATCCTGGAGCTAGAGCCCACCACGATGACGTGCGGGATTTGCACCCCCTATCCGGGGACGCCCCTATTTGACCGGGTGCTTCAAACCAATCCCGACATCGGCGACGGGAGCCAAAAGGACCTGGCCTCGCTCCACATGCAAGGTTTTCACAACGACGTATTTACGGAAGTTCCGCAGGTGGAGCTGGCGCGGGGCATTCGCAGGCTTTATCGAAACTTCTATTTAAGACCCTCCTATATCTGGAGGACTTTCAAGCGGCTCAAGAGTTTCGATGAACTTCGGCGCGTCGTCATGGCCGCTGGGCATGTCTTTGGTTTCTCCGTATTGGGTGAAGAATAATTAAAGGGGGTTTTGGGATAGCTTCTAGGCGATTCAACCTCGATCTCGTCATTCTCGTGCTGGCACCCGTCGCCGTTTTCCACCGCTTCCTTTTCTTCGGAATCCCGATGGAGGTGATCGGCGGCGATTCCCTGCGCGTCTGGTCCGGAAACGGGACTCCCGTCTTTGATTTCCTGAGGTCCCTCGCGGCGGGACACGGCCTGCCGGCCTGGAGCGAATCCTTCTCCCGCCCCCACTTTAACCTGACCTCGGAACTTGCGCCCCTTTTCGAAACCCTGATCCAGTTTTTTACGCGGGATATCGCCGCCACGGTGAAGGCGGACACCTTCCTCCACCTCATCACGGGCGGGCTGGGGGCGTATTTCTTGAGCCGCCGGCTTTTTAGAGACGGGGCCGCGGCATTCTTAACCGGTCTCCTCTATATTTTTCTCCCTTTCAATATCTCCACCCTGCAGGCCGAGATGGGCAGGGCCTGGGGCCCCATGCTCGCGCCTTTTGCGTATCTCGCGCTGGTTAACGTGATCTGGAGGCCCAGCCTCATCAGTGTGTGGTCCTGCGCGTTCGTGCTGGGTCTTGCCACCCTCTGCCATCCCGAATATGTGTTTCTAACGGGATTTTTCATGGTATTCGCGGCCGCGCTCATTTTCATCTTTCGCCCTCCGCTTAATTATGGCACGTCCCAAGTCCCACGTCCCACGCAAGCTCTTCCAGCCCTCTTCGCAGTCCTCGTCCTGTTCATCGGCCTGTGGGGCTTTCACCTCATCTTTTCAGTTCTCCACGACAATCCCTACACGGTCGTTGAATCTGTGGAAAACTGGCTTAGGCTCAAGGCCCCTCCCAGTCAGGAGGCTGTGCGGCAGTCGCAGCCGCTATGGACAGCCATAACCCTTCAGCACTGGGAATGGAGGGCCACCCCCATGACCTGGGGGATTGCGCCGCCCCTGGAACCATTATGGATCCTTCCCGGCTTGAGTTTTCTCGGGGCGGTGATCCTCGCCCCAAAAAACCGCTGGGTTTGGATCTGGACGGCCCTTGCCCTTTTCTCCCTCTGGTTTTCACTGGGGATGCGCGTGCGGCCCAGCCTTTTTGAATTCTGTCACGATCACGTGCCTCTGTTTAGTCTCGCCAGGCACCCGAACCGCTTCCTCCTCCATTATTGCCTTGCGGCTGCCCTTTTTTCGGGGCTTCTATTGAGCCGCCTCTTAACGGCGGCGCTGCGGGGGAGAGGGCTTTGGGTACGTCCCGCCGGCTGCCTCGCGCTTGTTCCTTTTATATGCGCCGGTTATCTCCAGGGCACGCATTACAACTTTACCTTTCTTCCGGTGGAACAACCTGCCTATGTGGACGCGATCCGCGGCTGGCTGGATGCGCGGGATACTGAAAATCACCGCGTCATAGACGGATCCGGGATGCCCCGGCTCTCCACGGTTTCTTTTCGAAGCCATGTCCTGGCGGATGAGCTTCTGCTGCGCTATCACGCGCGGCCTTTCTCCGCGGATCTCTTGGCCCTTTTGGGTTTTAAATACGTCGCTTTGGGTGACCGGCCCCAGGAGTATGAAAAGATGTTCGGAAAAAAGGGCTTCATGCCTGACCGCGCGGATGACGCCCAGGACCGCGCGGATGTCCTGGAGTATTTTTCGAATTTGCTGGAACGGAAAGGCGTGGCGGAGCGGCTTCTGGCACAGCCTGACTGGGTTGCGCATCGGGCCGCGGGAGCTCCTGACGTCGTCATCTTCGAAAACCGGAAGGCGTTCTCCGGTTACGAGCTTTATCCTGCTTATGGTGTCTTGACGGTGGGAGGGCCCCATGCCTACTTCGCGCTTGCCTACCCGGAACTTAAGTCCAGGGGCCAGGTTCGTCCGGTGCCCGTTTTTCTCGCGCAAAGGGCCAATGCTGCCCGAGCGGGTATCCTGGGGGCGACGTCCTCATTTCTATTGCTTCACAACACGGGTCCTATGGATTTGTGGGTATCCCGGGACCGGGAAAAAATCCGCTTTTTGGAGGCATACGGCGCCCGCGCGCCTGGCTGGCAGCTCGGGTTTCAAATGACGGGGCTCGCCCAGTTTAATCCGGCCCTTCCGGCTCTGGACCACGGATATCTCAACCAGCTCTTCGGGAATCTCGTTTTTTCGCGCTTCTTAATGATCACGCAGGGAGCGGCCGAGCCGCTGCGATTCACATTTGAGGTTCCAGCTCCGGCGCCGCACGAGCCTCGCCTGATGCTGTATCAAATTTTTGTACGGGCCCTGCATGCACCTGAGGCGGGCCCTGTGGAAATTTTCTTGGACGGGAGATCCCTGGGAAGGCAGGAGCTTAACCAGCGTTCCGGTCTTTGGTGGATTCCTGTGAGGGATCTCACGCTCGGCACCGGTGGTAAACACACCCTTGAAATCCGGCCCCTCGCACAGGGCTTTGTGGGTATTGATGGGGTTCTGATCGAGCCTCTAGAGGTTGTCGCGGAGGGGCTCTTGAACGCGCGAAAGGATTTTTCAAATCTTTCCGATCTCTATCTCGTAACTCGGGATCGTGTCCTCAATGCACCCGAAGGGGGAAAGACCTGGGTGGATCTGCGCAAGCCGGGGACCTATGAGGTTCACCTCGATGCAGATGGTCCGGTTGAAGTGGAGGTTGACGGTGCTCCAGTATCTCCTGGTGCGGCCATTGAACTAGAAGAAGGTTCGCACGCGATACTTCTGCGCGGGGCAGTGGACACGTTTCGAAGTCTTTTGGTGAAGGATACCGCGAGAGAGGCCAGGATTCCGGCAGTTAAGGAATTTTCGTACCAGCGGGTGGGGGCAGACCGCATGGATTTTCAGGGGGAGTCGGACTCCCCGTACTTTATGATGCAGCCCGAGACCTATTTCCCGGGCTGGCAGGCCGATTGGAACGGTCGCGCCACGCCCCCCCTCATTTCGCACCTTTTCCTGAACGCCTATCCCGTGTCCGAGTCCGGGCGGGTTCAGGGACGCATTATTTACCGCAATCCGGTACTTACGGCCCTGGGTTGGTTGAGCGCGCTCATTTTCTTGATTCCCATCGCTCTTTTAGTTTTCAAGAGTAGGCCGCGTGTAAGGCAACAGACGTGACGAGACACTTGTGTGACGCACACCCAAGGGGTATCATGATCAAGCGTACGGTTGAGGAGGAAGTGGAAGAGCTCAATCATTCCACGACCCAGAGGGCTCAACAGTGGCTCCGGGAAGGGCGGCGCACGCATTTTATCTCCCTTGCGCTCGTCTCGCCGGCGCGATTCCTTCTCAAGTCTCTTTGTCTGGGCGGCTGGTGGGGCCGGATGGGGGCTTGGCGGCGGGCAGGACTTGAGTGGTACGGTGAGATCATCGCTTTTGCCAAATATTGGGAGGCGCGGCAGCTTGCCCCTGCCCATACTTATGCGTGGGAAAAAGAAGAGCAGGTTGGCGGCGCCTATCCGGTGGGAGTGGTCCCTGTGAGCGTGGTGGTGATCGCCAAAAACGAGGAGGCTCGCCTGAAGGAGTGCCTGGATTCGGTCCGGTGGGCGGGTGAGATCATCGTGGTGGACGATGAAAGTACGGACGGGACCGTGCAAGTGGCTCGCGCGTATACGCAGGAAGTCTTTAGCCGGCGCATGGAAAACGAGGGGGCCCAGCGCTCGTTCGGTTATGAGAAGGCGCGTTTTACATGGGTCTTGAGCCTGGATGCGGATGAACGGGTGACCCCGCGCCTTGCGGCTTCCTTGCGCGAGGTGACCCTTTCGGGGGCGGGCGCCGCCGACGGCTACAGCGTGCCGTCGCGCAACGTCATCCGGGGGCGGGCCGTGCGCTGGGGAGGCTGGTACCCCAACGCGAAACTGCGTTTTTTCCGTAGGGGAACGCTCTCATTTGAAAATGTGGAAGTGCACCCCCGCGTCATCTTCCGGGGCAAAAGCGGGCCCTGCCTGGAGGGAGACCTTGTCCACCTCGTCTACCGGGACTTCCATGACGCGGTTCGAAAGATCAACCGGCAGACGACGCTCGAAATCAAGAAGTGGCTGCGTGAGAACCGCAAGGGGGGCCCCTGGCTCATGCTCCGGAAAACGCTAGACCGCTTTCTAAAGAGTTACTTTATCAAACAAGGCTTCCGGGACGGCTTTCTGGGCCTCATAATGGCCTCGTTTGGAGGGTTCTACCAATTCCTAAGCTACGCGAAGTACTGGGAGGCGAAGCATAGACGCGATTCATCATAAGAGAACCGTGCCGGCCCCTTGGGCCGCCGTCTGTATTGCGTCCGGCGTGCCTCAATCGGGCCGATCTCAAGCATCCAGGATACTGCACCCGGGGCCGGCACCCTTCTTCGCGAAA
>JACPQZ010000054.1 GCA_016190205.1 Candidatus Omnitrophota bacterium
GGGGAACAGGCGGCTGCGCCCTGGTCATGTTTTTTGAAAATCCCGATGCTGCGCCGCTTAAGGTGCTGCGCGGGTTCCGCGACCGCATCTTTCGTAAAAACGCCTGGGGAAGGGGATTGATTACGTTGTATTACCACGTGTCGGATAGCATCGTTCGGGAAGCGGGAAGCGGGAAGCGGGAAGCGGGAAGAGAAAATGCAGTCTTTTAAGAGGAAAAAAAGGGTTCTGGTAGTTTTCGGAACGCGGCCCGAGGCGGTGAAGCTCGCCCCGGTCATCGCGGCCTTAAAATCGAACACGCGTGATTTTGCCGTGACCGTGTGCGTGACTGCACAGCACCGGCACATGCTGGATCAGGTGCTGACCCTTTTCGGAATCCGCCCGGACATCGATCTGGATCTCATGACGCATGATCAGACGCTCGCAGGGCTTTCGGCGAAGGCCCTCACGGCGGTGACCGGTGTTTTGGAGGGGGTTAGACCCGATTGGGTGCTCGTCCAGGGCGACACCACGACGGCCATGATCGCCTCCCTCGCGGCCTTCTACCAGAAGATCCCTGTGGCGCACGTCGAGGCGGGTTTAAGGACCTTGGATCCCTACCGGCCCTTCCCAGAGGAGATGAACCGGCGCGTAATCGGGACGCTGGCTCAAATCCATTTTGCGCCCACGGGGCGCGCGGTTTCGGCGTTGAGGCGGGAAGGGGTCTCCCAGGAAAAAATTTTCGAGACAGGCAATACGGTTGTAGATGCCCTCCAGCATATTGCGAAGGAGCTTAAAAAACGGCCCGTAGATCTCGCCTGGATGAACGGCTATCGCTTGGTGCTTGTGACGGCCCACCGGCGTGAGAATTTCGACGAGCCGCTGGCCAATATTTGCCAGGCCCTCGCCCAGATCGCCCAGCGGTATGCGGACGTGGAAGTCATCTATCCGGTGCACTTAAATCCCAACGTGAGCGAGCCGGTCAAGCAGATGCTGGGAGGGCGCGCGCGGATCAGACTCATCCCCCCCGTCGAGTACCGCGAGATGGTTTATCTCATGAAGCGCTCCTATCTTATCCTGACCGATTCGGGCGGGGTTCAGGAAGAGGCGCCTGCCCTGGGCAAACCTGTGCTCGTCATGCGCGATGTTACGGAGCGTCCGGAGGGGGTTGACGCAGGGGTGGCCAGGCTTGTGGGGACGGACACGAACCGAATCGTTGAAGAGGTATCTACGCTCCTCGAGGACCCCGAGGCCTATGCGCGTATGGCGAGGGCCGTGAGCCCCTACGGAGACGGCCGCGCCTCGAAGCGTATCGCGGAGGTTCTGCGCCGTGCCTAAACTCATCCCGCGGAACATGGATATTTGGCTGGGCTCGTACTTAAAAAGAAATGTCTCCCGCGAGCCTGCCGATCCCTCGAAGCCCGTGGATATCTTTTTTGCTCTTTGTGATCACTTCGAGCCCCGCTGGGAGGACCCGGGGCTGGAGACGGAAAGAAGGCGGGTCGATGCCTGGTGCGAGCGCCGGCCGGGGCTGGCCCGCGGGCACAGGGATTCCGACGGCAGGCCTCCCCAGCACACCTTTTTTTATCCGCAGGAGGAATATTGCAAGGAACACGTCGAGAAGCTCGCCGCACTCTGCCGGAAGGGCCATGGCGAGGTTGAAGTCCATCTCCATCACGACCGAGATACCTCCCAGGGCTTTCGCGAGAAGCTCGAGCGCTTCAGGAACGAACTCGCCGGTCAAGGTCTATTGGCCAGGGCTCCGGACGGCGCGGTCCGCTACGCCTTTATCCACGGCAACTGGGCCCTGGACAATTCCCTCCCCGACGGCACGCTCTGCGGGGTCAACGACGAGCTCACCATCCTCCGTGAGACAGGCTGTTACGCCGATTTCACCCTGCCCTCGGCCCCAAGCGCGGCGCAGACCCGCACGGTAAATTCGATTTATTATGCGGCCGACGATCCGGCAAGCCCAAAGTCGCACGACCGCGGCACTCAAGTAAAGGTCGGCGGAGCCCCCAGCGGGGATCTCTTGCTCATTCAGGGTCCCCTGGCTTTTAACTGGAGGCGGCGCAAATGGGGCATCCTCCCGAGGATCGAAAACGGCGAGATCGCCTGCGGAAACCCGCCCACGCCCCAGCGCGTGGATTTATGGGTGAGGCAGGCCATTCATGTCGAGGGCCGGCCCAATTGGATATTCATCAAGGTACATACGCACGGGGCGCAGGAGGCCAACTGGGAGGTCCTCTTAGGAAGGCCCCTGCACGACATGTTGGATGATATGGAGTCCCGTTATAACGACGGCAGGCGCTACCGCCTGCACTACGTGACGGCGCGGGAGATGTACAACGTGATCAAGGCGGCCGAGGCGGGTCTGGACGGCGATCCCGGCGCGCACCGTGACTTCGCGCTCAAGAGAGGATTTTAGGTGTGAGACGCGGAATCCTGACGGGACTTTTCGCACTTTTGTTCGTGCTCATCTACCGGGGCACCTGGGTGTGGCTTTACCAGCGGTGGACCGCGCCCGACACCTACTACAGCCACGGGTTCCTGATCGCCCCTGTCTCGCTGTATCTCATTTGGCGCAAACGCGCACTGCTTGTGCCGGCGGTGTCGGGTGGAGCGGGCGCGGGATATTTCCTCATCGCAGGCGGGCTCCTTATTCATCTCATGAGCCGCTGGGCGGGGGTGGGGTTCGTGTCTGGTCTCACGCTCGTTCCCGTTCTTTTGGGCTTCGTGCACGTTTTCTATGGAAGTCGTGCCCTGCGCGAGCTATTCTTTCCCATCGCCTTTCTCATGGCCATGGTCCCTCTCCCGCTCGAGCTCATCGCAAGGTTGAGCTTTTCCCTTAAGATGTTGAGCACCGCCTGGGCGCTGGTGTGGCTCGGCGCAGCAGGGATCGGGGCCGTGCAGGAGGGAAGTTTCATCCGTATGAGTGAGGCAAGCATCCTGGTGGGAGATGTATGCAGCGGTCTTAGGTCCCTCATCGCGCTCCTTGCCCTGGGGGCGCTGGTCGCGTACTTTCTCAAGGTCTCCTGGTGGCGGAGGGCGGTCGTGTTCTTGTCGGCGGCTCCCGTTGCACTCCTGGTCAATACCGCCAGGATCGCCTTTCTCTGCTGGGTTGCGGAGGTGTACGGCGAGTCAGCCGCCGGCGGGATAGTGCATGATGTGTCGGGGGTCCTCATTTTTGCGTCGGCCTTCGTGCTTTTGAGTATGGTTCGGGAGGGTGTCGCCGGATGACGTGGAAAAGGGATCTCACCGTTCTAGGCATTCTTGTCGCTACGCTCGCCATGGGTGAAGGTCTTGTGGCTTCGACTGCGCTCACCACTCGCGCGAGGTCTTCGAGGACTGTCCCGCAGGGAGGGAATTTGATGCAGGATATTCCCCTCGCCGCCGGCGAATGGCAGGGGAGCGACGTGCCGGTCCGCGAAGAAGTGTTCGAAATCCTCGAGACACGCAATATCCTCCAGAGGAGGTATGTGAATCACGAGGATGAGATCGTGTTTTTGGATATCGTGCAGTCGGAGACAGACGGCAGGGCAACCCACCCGCCCGAGGTGTGCTACATCGGAGAAGGAGTGGAGATTGTTAAAAAGGACCGGTTGAATTTGAACATCGGAGGTTCGGCTCTTATCGTGAACCGGCTGGTGGTTCAGGACGGCGGGCGCCAGGATTTGGTCCTGTACTGGTACAAGGCCGGGGATTTGAAAACGGCAAGTTACTGGGGTCAGCAGTGCGGGCTTCTGCTAAGAAGGCTTAAGGGAATGGGGGCGCAGGCGGCGCTGGTGCGTTTCTCTACCCATCTAGGGGCAAACTCTCTCGAAAGTTCCCAGGAACGAATTGCGGGCCTCGCTGAAGCGCTCAAGTACAATCTCGGAATATAATGAACTCATCTCATAAACACTTTCTGCTACGGTCGGCTGCAAAGGCCGGGCTCTTCGTTCTCGGGCCCAAAGGTCCTCAACGTAGCACTGCGGCTACGTTTCCGGGCCTTTGGACCCTGCGGCCTCGATCCCGGCCTTTTCGCTCGACCTCGCAACGAAACCGTTTATGAGATGAGTTCGGGTTATTTTTGGACATCATGTTTAGAAGAAGGCACAGTTTTTTGGATAACGTCGCATGAATGGCGGGAGCATTTATAACGATAGCGTTACTTATTTATTTACAATAGGTTATATCATTGTATTTTATTAGATTATACCTCGATGTGGCATTTGTATTGCTTATATCACTATGGTGGATTGTATTTGTAATATAGAAACATCTAATAATTGGAGTCTCTAGGAAAATGTTGAGCAAACTTGGATTTACCGTTCTAGCAGTTATAGGACTCTTCATCTTCCTATGGGTTACCCAGCCTGCGTACGCAGTTCCGGCCCTTCAGCTTTTTATTGCTGACGGGTTTTATAATCTGGCGGATGAAACGTGGGAAACCGGCTCGCCTGATTTTACGCTTACAGCGTTTGCTTTAGACAAGGGTGACTTCGGGCCGAACGGGGGCAAGGACGCGTTCGGAAACGGGACAAACGACGCTATCCTGTCGCTGGCTCTTAGCTCGGATACTTTCCCGCAATCCACTCCTCCCCCCATCAATTCGGTCACGATAAATGGAAGTGCCATTCCGACAAGCTCCTGGACGTGGGGCTATGCTCCCATTTCTAATGATCCTGGCGTTTTTGACGGCGGGAATGATGATTTGCCGAAACACGGTATTTTTCCTGCCTGGTATACCGAATACGCCTTCAACTTCGGCTCCGTGCAGGAGGACATCGTCTTCGACACCCAGCCCGATGAAAACGGCGATTTGGATATGACTCATCTCTTGGATGGCTGGCAATTTGATTTTGATATTCATATCTCGGACTCCCTCGATCGGGTCCACTTTGATCTCTACACGTTAGGTACCGACGGCACCATTTACGAGAACGCCCCATTTTCCCACGACGCCGCATTCGTCCCGGAACCTGCCACCCTCACGTTAATGGGTTCGGGGCTCCTGGGCATGCTCTTGATGCGGCGGCGCCGCGGGTAAATACACCCAACTATTTTTAAGGAGACCGGATTCTGATGCAACGATACTACCGTACCGTTGTGCTGGCGTTTCTCTTGTGCTGTGCCCTTTCATTGCTCGTAGCGGTGAAGCTCACGCAGAGTTCTTCATTGCAGACCGGATTTGCTGCAGGTACCGGCGCCCAATGGTTTGAGGCGAGTCTTGGAGCAGTTTCCAAAGGCGGGGTTTTTTACTTCCCGCAGGCGCGTCTGGAGCTCGCGCTCCCCGGCGCTCCACTAGGTCAGCCTGCCGAAGGCCTTATATCGGACGAGGAGTCGGTTATCGAAGAGGCTGTAAAGGCCCAGGAGGGCGCAGCCGGAGAGGACTCGGATGGCGAGTTAAGTCCGGGACTCATGGCCCTCACCGGGGGCGGGGGAGTAGATGAGGCCTTTGGGATTGATGACGACAATAACCGCTTCTTTACGCCTACACTCATCGCGGCCGGGCTCATCGCGGGGGGAGGGGCGCTCGCGCTTCTATCTTCCGACTCAGGTGGTTCTTCCGCGAGCTCGAACTCCGGTTCTGTTTCCGAAGGGTTGACGGGCGGCGGGGACGACCCTATTGATGACGGCGGCGACAACGACGGCGGGGGAGGCGATGGGGGTGATGGCAATGGCGGCGGCGGCGCGGGCGGAGACGAAGACGGAGACAGACAACTGCCTCCCTCGACGCCGGAACCTTCAACGCTGGCCCTTTTGGGTATGGGTCTCGCCTGGCTGTTTAAGCGCCGCGCTTGCGTTGTGAGGCCTGGCGGCAGGTCTCGTTAATTAAGGTTGTAAACGAAAGTCCTCGCGCTGCCGTTTCGATCGACATTTACTTCCACCTTAAACGCTGCGTCTGACCTTGCCTGTTGTACCAGCGTTTTGTAAAGGGCAGCTGCCTCCCTCGGCGATGTGATCTTGCGGTTATTGATCTTTTTGATCACATCAAACTGTTTGAATCCCGCCTGTGCTGCAAGACCTTTTTCTTCCAGACCTATAATCTTTAAGCCTTGGATCCTGCCGTTTGCAAGCGCCGGCCTTAACTCAACCTCCTTGAGAACGGAATTTAAGTTTTTGTATTTTGCCATCACCGATTTCTTGTTCACGATCCTTTTGCCACCCTCCGAAGTGATGCACGGAGAATCGAGCGAGTGATCCTGGGAGGGGTAAGTGATCTCCAGGATTTCCTGACTCCCGCTCGCTCGGGTCAGCACGACCTTGCCCAGCCCTATGCGATCCAAGATAGCGTCTCGGATCCTGTCCCCGGCCGCATACTCGGCTTCATATCCTGTTCCCTTATCCCGTATCAGCGCCAGAGACCCGTCGGGCTTATCCAGAACGGTTGCTACAAGTTCCAGGTTCAGCGGTTCGTCGGCACGGGCGGTCATGACGTCAGGCGGCTGGGAATCGATGGCGCGTTCCCGTTCCAGCGTTTGTCTTGCGGGTTCTGCCCCGGGCAGGGCGCGAACGGTATCCCCGGTGAATGTTTTTTCGGGGCGAACAGGACGGCTGAAGAGCTGTGCTAGCAACAACGCGTTTAAAGCCAAGACTCCTGTTATCACCACGATCGTGCAGAGTTTCATATTCATTCAGCCCTTCTCCCTTACCAGTATTTCGCTGAGCGCGATCAGAGGTTTGAGCGCGGCTCTTACGATCCTCTTGATGTGTTCTTTGTCCCTGATGTAATCAGCAAAGGGCGGGGAATGCCTGTAGTAGAATCTGACAAAGGCGCTTCCCGGCCTGTTGGTCAGCAAATACTCATCCCTGAAGCGGGACAGTATCCTGACTTCGTCCGCCATGGGCGTTCCAAAGCTCGCGGTAGCGATGAAACAACTCGCTGCGCTTCCACCCCCGCCTCCGCCGCCGCCTCCGCCGCCGCCCAAATTGCCTCCACCACCCTCTCCGCCCAGATCGAAAA
>JACPQZ010000055.1 GCA_016190205.1 Candidatus Omnitrophota bacterium
AGGCCATCGCGTCCATCGAGGCGGGCGCAAGCGTCTTGGTCTCCGCGCCCACGGGCTCCGGTAAAACACTCATCGCTGAAGAAGCTATAAAGCAGGCGATGCGGGAGGGGCGTGAGGTGATCTACACAGCTCCCATCAAAGCCCTCTCCAACCAGAAATACAGGGATTTTCGCGCCGACTACGGCGATCCGGCCGTGGGGATCGTGACGGGCGACGTCGCCATCAACCCGCGCGCTCCTATCCTTATCATGACCACCGAAATCTACCGCAACACGCTCTTTGAAAACCCGGAGCGTTTTAAAAACGTGTCCTGGGTCATCTTCGATGAGGTGCACTACCTGGACGACTGGGAACGAGGTACGGTGTGGGAGGAATCCATCCTCTTCACTCCGGATCATATCGAGCTCTTGTGCCTCTCCGCCACGGTGCCCAATGTGCAGGAGATCGCGGACTGGATCCGCGCCGTGCATGGCCGTGAGGTGCGCGTGGTCGAAGAGACGCACCGGCCGGTCCCCCTCAAGCACCTCTTCCAGTGCCAGGGCAAAATCTACGCGTCGTGGGAAAACCTCCTGGAGGGGGGGTACCAAGGCGTCGTCAACTGGAGGAAGTTCTACCGGCACAGGAGAAGGGCGGAAGCCCCCCTCCCCAAACCCAACCGTTTGGACACCTTGATCCATTCGATCTGCGACCAGGGACATCTCCCCTCCATCTATTTTGCCTTCGGCAGAAGACAAACCGAGACCCTGGCCAGGGAGCTGAAGGATTTCGCACTAAACACAGGGGAAGAGCGGGAGCGGATCCTGGCTCTCTACGACAGCCTCGTGGAGAAATACGACCTCACGCGCGACCGCACCGCGGCCGAGATGAGAGGGTTGGTCCGGAACGGCATTGCCTATCATCACGCGGGCATGCTCCCGACGCTCAAAGAGGTGGTGGAACAGCTTTTCACAAGCCGCCTCATCAAGATCATCTTTACAACGGAAACATTCGCCCTGGGTATCAACATGCCGGCCCGCAGCGTCATTTTTGACGAGCTTAGGAAATTTTACGGGATGGGGTTTGCCAATTTACGGACGCGCGACTTCTACCAGATGGCCGGGCGGGCCGGAAGGCGCGGGATGGATGAGGAAGGTTATGTCTACTCGCGGATCCATCCCAACTACATGCCGATCACAGAGGTCAAGCGCATCCTCATGAGCGAGAACGAGCCGGTCCGCAGCCAGTTCAACTCCAGCTACGCGACCCTCTTGAATCTCTACCAGAAATACGGTCAGGACCTCCTCGATATCTACCCCCGAACCCTGCATCACCATCAGGCCACGCAGAACGGCCGGAGCGAAGCGCTGGGCCTCATGCAGGCCAAGCTTAAGCTCCTTAGGAAAATGCAGTATATCGAGGACAGGGGCCTCCTCCCCAAGGGCGAGTTTGCCTCGTGGATGTACGGCTATGAACTCATGATGGCCGAGCTTTTCGCAAGCGGCTGGTTTGACAGCTTAAGGGCCGAGGAGCTGGCACTGACTTTAAGCGCCTTGATCTACGAGCCGCGCAAGGGCGAGCGCGTCCCGCACTTTAACAAGGCCATTCGCAGGCTCGAGCACGACGTTCAGTTAGTCAACCGGCAGGTCTACAAGCTGGAGCGCGACTACCGCGTGCGCCCATACACCAAGCACGCCCACTTTAACATCGCCCCGGGGATCGAGGCCTGGATGCAGGGGGCGCGCTTTGAGGATATGGGGCGCTTTGTGTTCACCGACGATGGCGAGATCGTGCGCTATTTCCGTATGACTCTTCAACTCTTGCGCCAGCTCCGGAATGCCCCGGGGGTGAGTGACGCCCTCAAGGAGAAGGCGCGCGTCGCCATTGAAAAGATCAACCGCGGTGTGATTGACGCAGAGAGACAGCTGCGCGCGTAGAGCGCGTTTGACAAGGCGCCTTGGTAAAGCAGGGTAAAACCGCTACTGTGCGGACTTAAGCGCCTTTTCGAGCGCAGCCTTTACCTTCAGGAATTCGGACGTGTTGTGCATTCTGTCCATGACCAGCTTTGCTTCTTCGCTGTAGGGATGATACCCAAACGGCGTGATCCCCACCCAATAAATCCCTTCCTGATTTTCTGAAGACGTCCCTTCCCCTCCGTCGGGAATCTTTCCTTCGTGGAGCTCATCGACCGTCTTTTGGATATGCGTAAACAGCGCTTGAACCTCTTTCGCGTTGAGGCGCCATGTTCTTTCCTTCACGGCCGGGTCGCTCGA
>JACPQZ010000003.1 GCA_016190205.1 Candidatus Omnitrophota bacterium
GACTCCGGACGCCCTGATCGAGATCCGCACGATCCACAATTTTGAATTCGATCTTCAGGGCCGGGCCCGCCGCCAGACCATAGAAGTCAGCTCTCCCGACCCGCAGGCGGGGATGAGGCCCGTCCTCGTGCGCGTCCTGGAATACTATAACGAAGATCAAGACAGCCGCGGCAATGTCCTCGTCCAGCGCGTGGAGGACTTTATTGTTGATCCATCGGATCCCTTAAACAAAGCCAAGTATGTCCTCGTCAATGTGCGGTTTATGGAAAACACCTATGACAGCCGGGGCAATGTGCGCAGGCAGACGGTGGATAACTTCGCAAAGGGCGAAGACGACAGCCTGGTGCAGTTGGATCACCAGGTGATTTCAAATTCACATATCGACGCCTTAAACCGCACAGGCCGCACCGAGATCTGGACGTACGAGCCAGACGGTGTCACGCTCATGGACCGAAGGATCGTGGAGAATATCCGCTTCGACATCCGCGGCAATGCCATCCGCCAGCGCATCGAGACGTTTGTTCAGCGAAGAGATGAGCAAGGGGAGCGGGTTTTTGATGGGGGGGCGCCGGTACTCGACCGGATCACGATACAGGAAGTCAGGAGTTCGTACACCCCGCAGGGCTTCGTGGAGAGAAACGAGATCGCCACATTCGCCTTGTACATCGACCCAGCTTCGGGCGTGGAGACGCATCGTTTCAGTGAAAGGCGTGTGATCACAAATACCAACTTTGACCTTTTTGGCAACGCGCTTCATCAAACGATTGAGACGTGGGCGATTGACGCCGAGCCGGCTGGTCAGCCTGTCTGGGGCGCGGGGCTCACGGACAGCATGATCTTCTCCTTGGGGGGCGCGCTTTTCGAAAGGCGGCTTGTCACAAACACCTACGACCGGCAAAACCAGCCGCTCGCCACTGCGCAGGGAAATCCCGTGCATGTGGAGATAGACCTGTGGAACCTGGACAGGAGCGGGCCTTCGCCTGCGCTCGTTTTGGCCGAAAGGCAGATTATTGAAAACAGGGCCTTTGATCTGCGTGGGAATATTACAGAGCAAGTGATAACCCGGCGGGCCGGGGATGTCCTCATCGAAATTCGGACCATACGGAATTTTGACATCGATACCTCGGGCAATGCGCATTACCAGGAGATCACGGTCCAGGTCCAGGCCAGGGATGATCTGGGGCGTCCCATGTCCGGCGGCGGCGAACCTGTTCTTGTCGCCACCCGCTTCCAAAAGCTTTTTAACCGGGCTTTTGATTCCAGGGGAAATCTCCTCAATCAGCGTGTCGAGAGTTATGTGCCGGATGGCGCCGCGCGGGTGTTTTTGGAGGCCCTCGAGATCCGGAACCAGGGCTTTGACCACCGCGGCAACGTGCGCACCCAGACGGTGGATACCTGGGTTAAGAATGAAGCGGGGACTCTTGTTCAACTAGACCACCAGGTTATCAAAAATTCCAATATGGATCCTTTAAACAACATCCGCCGGCGGGAGGTTCTGACGTACGATGAGGCGGGCGAGCTCGTCGACCGCAGGGTGAGCGAGAACATGAGCTTCGATGTGCGCGGAAATGTATTAAGACAGCATGTCGAGGTGTATGTGCCTGAAGTGGAGGGCAGTGCGCGGCTCATCCGGGTAACGACGCAGGAGGTTCAAAATACCTACAGCACTCTGGGGGACATCTTAACGAGCGATGTAGTCACGTTCAATTTGGACACAAATCCGCAATCCAGTCAATTCGGTCAGATGGTTTTCAGCGACCGGCGCGTTATCACAAACGGGGCCCACGATGTTTTCGGCAACGCCTTAAGACAAACGGTCGACACGTGGGGAATGGGAACTGGGGTGCCCCCGGTTTGGAGCCCGAATCTCATCTTCTTTGTCACCAGCTTTTTCCTAGCCGGAAATCAGCTCATTGAGCTCGAGCGGCGCGATATCAGGAACTATTTCGGCGATTCCAGCCTTCTGGCGCGGGCCCGCGGAAACGCGAGCCGGGTGGAAGTGGATGTGCGGGTGAGAGACCCACTGGCAACAGGCCCGGGCGGCGCACTGGTATTCTCGGAACATCAGCTCATCATCAATGAGCGGTTTGATCCGGCCGGCAACGTCGTTGAAGAGGTGACCACGCGCTGGGCGGCGCCTGCCGGAGTAAGCACCTGGTCAACGGCGCACGAGACCAACTCCAATCTCATCGAAATCCGCAGGGTCGTAAATTCCGAGATCGATTCCCGCGGCCAGGCAGGTCATCAGCATGTGGAGATCAAGGTTCCCGACCCCGAAAGCGGCGGGGCGGCCACCCGCGTGCGCGTTCAGGAAATCATGAACCGCGATTTCGACGCCCGCGGCAACATCCAGGACCAAAGGGTCGAAACGTATCTTGCCGACGGCACGACCCTGGTCGAGGTGCGGGAGATCCGCAATCTACGCCTCGACCAGAGGGGGAGGGTCCTGGAGCAGACCGTCGAGACTCTTGTTCCGGGGGCGGCGGGCGGAGTGCGCGACATCCAGCACATTACGAATAGTGATAGTGACCCCCTGGGCAATGTGGGACGCACAGAAGTTGTTATCACGGGCCCCGGGGGCATGTTCATCGATCGCCGGGTGATAGAGAGTTACAACTTCACAATACGGGGGGTTGCGCTTGAACAGACCATCCATATCTTCAGCGAGGCCGGGGTCGAGATTGAAGTGCGCGAGATCTCAAATTCCAGCGTGGACAGGCTCGGAAACATTGGTTTCGTTCGTCAGTCTGTATACCGCCTGGATGGCGCCCTCCAGGCTATAAAGATCAGCGAAACGGAATCTACGCGCAGCCGGTTTGACCGTTATAACAACGTGGTCGACGAGGTTGTGCGGAGCTACCGTGCCGAATCTGTGAGCGAGCGAGTCCTCACCGAGACGCGGACGGTCCATTATGGTTTCGGCACCGACTATGACCGGGCGAGGGGGAGGGCGACGGAGGCTGTCGCGAATGTATCGGAGGCCACGGGCCGCACTTATTTCGAGCGGACGATGTTCGACTCCTTCGACGCCAATGACCGCGCCCGTCATTCGGTGCGCACCACGCTCAACGATTCCACCGCCTTCATGGTCACGGACATTGAGGAAACCTGGGTTGAATATGACGCGCGGGGCCGCCAAACGAGCGTGATCCGTATCGAAGACCGTAACGCCAGTTTTATGGGACAGGGTGGAGCTTCCCAGCAGCTTGCAGAAAGAACGACCTCGGCGCGCCGCGGCATGACCTATGACGTCTATGGCAGGCTCACGGGTTACATGGAAGTTACGGCAAGCGAGGGACAGGGGACGGCCATGGTTCTTGCGGAACTACAGGCGGTCCGCGAAGGTGCGGTTTCCCTTGAGGCAGCGGCTCTAGGTCACGGAGGAACCGTCACGCACGCAATCCTTAAATATGAAGGGGTGACGGACGAGATCCGTATTTCTGACATGACGAGCCGCCGGCTGGCGAACCCGGGACTTTCGGATCTGGCACCCGACGGGATCGACCAATATACCCACGCCGTGCGCGAGTTCGGGGATTTTGACTCCAATGGAATACGCATCGGCGACGGTTATAACTCCCTGGGCCAGGTCACGGGTTACCGGGAAACCGTAACCACGAATCAGGATAATGTCACCACCGTCACCACCCGCCGCAATATTACGTATGAGACGGGCGGTCTGGAAGATATGTGGACAGAGAGCGCCCGCCGCTACTCGGTAGACCGTACGCTCGACACCCAGACCGAAACCCGCCGCGCGGCGTCCGATTACGACCGTCAGATGGGGCTCGTGACCGGTTACAGGGAAATCACAACGAACCCGCTCCGCGACAGCGTGACTACGACGACCGAGGTCTCCCATATCCGCTACAGCGGGCCCTGGCGCCAGGCGGGACTTACGATGAGGACTCTGGACGAAGGCGGCCTCAACGTGGAGACTACAACGGAGCGCACGTTCCTGGCTTATGACCCCCTCGGTCAGGCGCGCAC
>JACPQZ010000058.1 GCA_016190205.1 Candidatus Omnitrophota bacterium
CCCTCTAACTGCTTCATTAGAGGGAAGTTAAGCGCTTTAAGCCGTCTTAATCCTTCTCCAGGGCGATCCGGATCTTGCTCAGTAAGTCTCTCGGTTCATAGGGCTTGGTGACGTAATACACCGCGCCGGACTTTAAGCCGCTCATTTTATCCTGGTCTTCTGCTTTAGCAGTGACCATGATAATAGGCGTTTCGCAGGTTTCTTTCCTCTGCTTGAGCTTGGCTGCCACCTCGTATCCATTGAGACCGGGCATCATCACGTCCAGGATGATAAGATCGGGTTTCAATTTCTTGACAGACTCGAGCGCCGTCTCACCGGAACCCGCCTGCTTGACATGATATCCGGCCGCTTCGATTCTCGCCGATATCACCGCCAACGCGGCTGGTTCATCATCAACCACCAGGACCGTGTGCCGCCCCATCTTAATTCCAGCCTCCTTAATAACCTACCACAGTCCCATTAAAGTGAGCAAGTAAATCTCGTGAGCGGCTTATGCTGCAAGTGATGTCGAGCCCTCGCCCGATCTGTTGCCCTCTACAACAAACTCACCAATATAAGCCTCACGCGCCGCCTGAATCTGCGCGCGGATCAAGGCCTCGCTAAAAGGCGCTTCGGCATAATCAAATGCCCCTGCCTTGATTGCAGCTACAATCTGGCGTGAAAAAGTGCTGGCACCCGCAACGATCACAACCCCGTCCGGGCAAACCTCCTTAATCTTTTTCACCCGTTCAAGGCCCAGCTCATCCGGACCGATATCGAGGAAAATGAGCCAGGGTCTTTCCTTAAGTATCCGGGACCAGATATCGGCCTCGCCTGTGGCCGAGACGGCCTGATACCCGCACTCCCTAACCTTCTGGGCGAGAGACCGATGGGTCTCTGCCCCCTCGCCGGCGATCAGGATTTGATCCGTGAGCGGCGAAACCGGCTCGATTTGGTCCCAGGACTTTTGCATAAGAGTCAAGGGGCCCGACGCGTCTTCTGGATAAGATGCGGCGCCTGAACGGATTGAAACCGGACCCAGGCCCTGTAAAAGCTGAAACTGATATCTGCGTAATAGGCGGTCCAAACGGTGCTTGACGGAGCGTCGGCCGGACGGGTAAGTGGAATCCAGAAGTACCATGTAAGAGGCCCGGCCGCAGCGCACCACGGTATCTGTTGCGGGACGCAGCTGCCTGCGCAGGAGTGCCCCCATCCCCAAAACGGCCTTGCGGGCTTTTGTTACCCCGTTCCGGACTGCCAGGTCTTCATAGCGATCGACCGTCACTACGAGGAGTGAGCAGGCGTCGCGCGTGGCATCAGCCTTATCAATCATCTCCCGCACCAAATCCGGAGGCACCTTATCGACATTGAAAAGGGGCAGTGTTGCCTTGAAACCATACCCGCCTTTCATCGCCTCAACCACCAGCCGGCCGCCATGCACTTCGATAAGGGTCCGTGCGATCTTAAAGCCAAGCCCCGAACCCGGAAGGGCGTTATCGCGGGTGGAGGCCGCTTTCCTCGTCCAATAGATGATCACCCGGGCATTTTCTCCGTCTATCGTAACGTTCAGGGAAACGCGGGATCCGCGGCGGGAGGTCCCGATACATTCATCCACCAGATAACCGAGGGCCTTATGCATTCTAAGTCCGTCGCACAGCACATAAACCAGCTTGCGCGGAACCCTGACAGATACCTTCAAACCCCTGCGCCCAAACTCCCCCCTGCGCCCTCCCACCACTCCTTGAACCAGCTCGCGGAGATCGAGCTCCGTCCGTCTTAAAGTCGGCTGCTCCAGCTCCTCCCTGGACATTCCCCTTAATTCATAGACAACATTGCATGCACGCTCTACGTTCTGCCGCGCCATTTTGAGAAAGTGACTCTGCTTCTCCGTAAGTTTCCCCCCCAGACCCTCGAGCAGAAGGGAAACGGCCTCCTTGATGACAGAGAGAGGCGTCATGATCTCGTGCGAAATCGTTGAGATAAAACCGCTTTTGAGCCGCGCGGCCAGGCCGCCCCGCCTCGCCTCGTCCGCCTGATCCTTTTGAGGGTCGTCGCTACTCTTCATTTTTTTACTTTTATTAAGCACTCTTGCGCATCCTCTCATTCAGCCAGGCGTCCAGGAGATCCTTTTTGAATCTCCACTGGCCCCCCAGTTTGAACGCTGGAATATAAGACTGCTTGAGTAGCTTATAGACTGTCATCTCATGCACGCCCAAATAGCGCGCAACCTCTCTGATATCCATGAGATGGGTAAAATAATCCCCCTGGGACCGCTTTTTATTCATGGCATATACACCTATCAAAAATATGCCACGCGCTTTAAGCAAAAGCAAGCGATCTTAAGTAAGTCTTAAAACTTCTTTCGTTTTAACCCTATCAGGCGGTCTTGATTGCGGAAGGTAAAATCGAGGAAACGGCTTTTATCACTCAAGCTCATAAATCGAAATCTGATGCCCGTATCAAAGCGCCCCTGGCCGCCGGAAAGCGACCGCTGGGACTGCCAGGACACCAGCCCCTCGGCCTGAACGGGCACCTTGTCGCTTGGCTGCATGTAGATCTCAAGATCAACCGGAGTCCCTTCCTCAAGGCGTTGGTGGGCCAGGAGCATGAGACCCCCGAGGCCGATATTCTGACTCATGGTTTCGATAATTTCTGTACGCCTTCCTTTGGAATGATGAACCTTATAGCGCACCCGCATCGGCACGACAAGACGGGGTTCGATCCGGCGTTCGTGAGACATATTCACTTTTCCAGGTAGCAATTAACGTAGAAACCAGATACCAGAAACCAGTAACCAGAAGATTTCAGATACCAGAAACCAGAAAAAAGACCCCCAAATAAAAAGAAAAATCAGCGGGTTTCCAAAACCAATTTATCCAACATATTCATCTGGTATCTGGTCTCTGGTATCTTCTGGTATCTGGTTACTGGTTTCTGGTTACCGACACTTGTTCTGCTCGCGTATAAGGTATCACAGAGAGCCCTTAAAAAACAACCCCCCCTTCAAGAAGGGGGGATCATTCAGCCAGGCGCCCGCGCGGCACGCCAAAGCCTTAAAAGATTCGGAAAAGCTCTACGGCAACGAGATCCTGGTCGTCGTCTGTGCCGCTTTCGTTGGTAAACACTTCGTAATTTCCGTAATCATGCCGGTACTCCAGGCGGGTCGTCAGGAGATCGGTGCACTTGAAGGCCGCCGTGAGCGTGAACTCCTGCAGGATGACTCCGTTCGTCGTCGCGGTACGCGTGCCTTCATCGTTGTCAAAATACTCATACCGGCCGGAGAGTGTGAACCAATCAGTAAACTCGTAACTTACTATGGAGGCAAAACCCTCCCAATTATCGTTTGAACCGGAAGAGGTTACCTTTTCCTCACGGCCCAGGTCGTAGTTAAAATTGAGGGTGAGCTCGTCCGTGGGCTTTACCGTCGCCACGATGTCGCCAACCGACCGCTTGGGGCCGCTCTTGCCGGCCTGCTCCGCACCGTGAATACCCGTGAGGGATACGGAAATATCCTTCACATGCAGGTTTTCCGGCTCCGGATAGGAAAATGTGATCTGCCCGATACCCGTCTTCGCATGATTGTTGTCGTCGGTCACGTCCCAGCCGTTCACCAATGCGAGCTTTACGCCCAGCTCATCCGTGACGGGATAGGTCGCCAATAAACCTGTATGGGTGTACGGAATGGCGTAGCCGAACAGGAAGGACCGGCTGAAATTAAAGTTACTGGGGGATTCGATGACTTCGGCCCCCAAGAGGGTCACCCATTTCCCGAAACAGAGCTCCACATCGTTTCCAACGGTCGGGATCTTCGCCGTGATAAAGCCCTGCTCAAGGTCAAAGAAATCGCTCGAACCCCCTGCCCCTGCTGAAGTAATCAGATCCGCAGTCTCGCCATAATCGACGTCCAGGCGAAAGCCCACCCGGGTTTCCTCATCCGGCGCCCTTTCGATCACGATCTCGGCAAGATCCAGGTTGAAATCACTCGCCTCCTTGTCAAAGATGTGGAAATCATTGACCTCGTCATCCGGCTCATTAAAATTGTGCACGAACGAGGTGTCAACGAAGCCTCCGATCTCGATGCCGTCAAGGTAGGTCGGCTTCCCCTCTAGCGGCACAGGAGGCGCCTTGTGCAGGGCCTCCAAATCCTCGCGGACCAGGTCCACGCTCTCTTCCTGATTCTCCTGTTTGCTGGCGATGGATTCCAACCGTTCTCCCATACTCTCCAATTTCTCCTGCAACATCCGATTCTCCGACCGCAGGTCTTCTAACTCTCCCCGCAGTGCCAGCATATCCTCCTCACCACCCGCCATGACAGCTCCCACCGGATGAAGAGCAATTAAGAGACCCGTCGTAAGCACAACACTTTTTGCGATGCCCATAACTAGCAAGCTCCTTCTTGAATTGTGATTTGATTCGAAACCTAAGAGCAAGTCCTATGCCAACATTTTTAGGCTGACGCGTGACAGCAAAAACTCATGGGATGACAAATTTGTTAGAGTGGCAACACTTTTGTTAAGGGGAAAAGAGTTACGCGTTCTTCAAGCCTTCCAGATACTTCTCGGCGTCGATGGCCGCCATACATCCGGTACCGGCAGCCGTCACGGCCTGGCGGTAGCGATGGTCCACCGCGTCGCCACAGGCAAAAACGCCCGGGACGTTTGTTTCGGTGGTTCCATTTTTCGTGACGACGTAGCCCACGGGGTCAAGTTCCACCTGGCCACGGAAGAGCTGGGTATTCGGCTCATGCCCAATCGCAATAAAGACCCCTTGGCAGGAGAGCCGGGAATCCTTATTGGTCTTCAGGTTCTTAAGCTTTACCCCCGTCACGGCTGTGTGCTCGTGATTTCCCAGAATTTCGGTCACGGCCGAATCCCACACGAAGGAAATTTTGGGGTTCCTCACCGCCCTCTCCTGCATGATCTTGGAGGCCCGGAGCTTGTCGCGCCGGTGGACCACCATAACCTTGGAGGCAAACTTGGTCAGAAAATTACTTTCTTCCATGGCAGTATCCCCGCCGCCCACGACCACGACCTCCTTTCCTTTAAAGAAAAAGGCGTCGCAGGTGGCGCAGGCACTGACCCCGTGCCCGGTGAGGCGCTTCTCGGATTCGAGGCCGAGCCACTTGGCCGAGGCCCCCGTGGCGATGATCACGGCCTGGGTGGCGAGCCTCAAATCATCTCCGGCGTGAATCTCGAACGGCCGCCTTGAAAAGTCCACGCGGGAGACGTTGTCCCCGATAACCTCCGTTCCAAAACGCTCCGCCTGCTTTTCAAAAAGCCCCATAAGTTCCGGCCCCTGGATCCCGTCCGGAAACCCCGGGTAGTTTTCCACCTCGGTGGTCACCGTAAGCTGGCCCCCCGGCTGCAGACCTTTAAAAACAACGGGGCCTAGATTCGCCCGGGCGGCGTAGATCGCGGCCGTGTACCCCGCGCAGCCGGAACCTATAATTACTAAGTTAGAATGCTTCGTTTTCATACTTGACACCTTGTTAGTCGCTGGCCGCTGGTCGCCAGTCGCTGGCAAGAAAAAAATTCGTCAGTTTTTAAGCACCGCTACATTTTGCTGGCGACCAACGACTAGTCAAGAGCGGTTGCTTTTATGCTAGCAACTAGCGACCAGCAACTAGTCACGGCCGGTTGCCTTTTTGACATGGAGTCCACACTCTTTCTGTTCCGGCAGCTCCCACCACCAGCGCCCGGCGCGCTCATCCTCTCCGGGCTTTACAGCCCGTGTGCAGGGCTCGCACCCAATGGAAGGATATCCCTTGTCGTGCAAGGCGTTATAGGGAACCTTATTCCTCTTAACGTAATCCCAGACCTGGGCCGTCGTCCAGTCGGCGATGGGATTGATCTTGAGAATTCCCCCATGCGCCGCGTCCGTCTCGACCTTTTTGATATCCGTGCGCGTGACCGCTTGAGCGCGCCTTAAGCCCGTGATCCAGGCATCCAGCCCCTTGAGCGCCCGGTTTAAGGGCTCCACCTTGCGCACCCCGCAGCACTCCTTGCGATTTTCAATGGAATGGTAAAAGAGATTCAAGCCCCTTTCCCGCACCATGTTTTCGGCCGCCTCGGTATTCGGGTAGTAGACCTCGATCCGGACACCGTATTTTTCGCGGACCTTGTCCATACAATCGTACGTCTCCTGATTGAGCCGTCCTGTATCGAGAGAAAATACGCGCGCCGCAGGGTTGATCTTAACCATCATGTCGATAAGAAGAACGTCTTCCACGCCGAAGCTCGACGCCAAGGCAATCTTGGGATGGTAAGTTCCCAGGGCCCATTTGAGCACACTCTCCGCGGACTGGGTCTCGAAATCCGTGGACTTTGCTGCCTCCTTCGCCTTTATCGTTGCCACAACATCCTCCTTTATAGACTTATATAGACTTAAGACATGAGACGTGAGACCTGAGACGTAACAGGAACCAACAGATCTTCCAGTCTCGTCCCTCGTCCCTCGTCTCTCGTGTCACTCTTATACTTTCACAGCCTCCGGGGCCTCCTGCGCCTCGATGGCCTTGACTTCTTTGGGGATTACCTTCCAAAAGAGGGGCAGAAATTCTTCCCAGCCATCGAGTACCGTACGGGCCCGCGGGCTCTCCGTAAACTCCCCATGTCTTTCGATCAATCGGCGCACCACTTCAATATCTCCATCCTTGCTCAACCGCTCGAGCAGAACGAGCTGGGGGTTGAAACGGGCAGACAGCTCGCCCCGTTCGTCTAAGACAAAGGCCAATCCCCCCGTCATGCCGGCGCCAAAATTGCGGCCCGCCTCGCCCAACACAACGACCGTGCCTCCGGTCATGTACTCACAGCCGTGGTCCCCGATACCCTCGACCACAGCAAGCCCGCCGCTATTCCGGACACAGAAACGTTCGCCGGCGCGGCCCGCCGCATATAATTCCCCCGAGGTGGCGCCATAGAGAACCGTGTTGCCAATTATAGCATTCTCATGCGTCGCGAAGCCTGCCTGGGCAGGCGGGCGGACGATGATCTCACCCCCGCTTAAACCTTTTCCTACATAGTCGTTGGCCTCGCCCTCCAGGAAGATGCGGACACCTTTAATAAGAAACGCCCCCAGGCTCTGGCCGGCGCTGCCCTTAAGATGAATCTCGATCGTGCCGGCTTGAAGCCCGCCGTTTTCAAAACGCTTGGCGGCCGTGTACGAGAGCTTCGTGCCGATGGCACGCATCGTGTTGCGTACTGGATACTCGAGCCGGACGGGTTCCCCGCGCGTAAGGGCCGGCGCGGCGTCCCGGATGATTTGGTCATCCAGCGGAGTGTCACCCACACGGTCATTGCGCAAAATAAGATGGCGTTGGGGAAGCTTGGGGTCCATCCGGGCCAGAAGACGTGAGAGGTCCAGTTTGGCCCGCTTGGCATGCTCATTTGAGCGCAGCACCTCCACCAGATCCGTCCGTCCGCACAAATCCTCGAGGCGCCTCGCCCCCAGACGGGCCATGATCTCGCGTGCCTCCTGCGCGACAAAATGAAAGAAATTGATCGTGTGCTCGGGTCTTCCCTCAAACTTCGCCCTCAAATCCGGCCGCTGGGTCGCAACGCCCGTAGGACAGGTGTTTAAGTGGCACTGACGTGCCATGACACAGCCCGTGGAGAGAACTGCGGCCGTTCCAAAACCAAATTCCTCGGCCCCCATGATAGCGGCGATGACCACGTCCCGCCCCGTTTTCATGCCCCCGTCGGTTCTTAAAGTCACCCGCTCGCGCAGCCGGTTTAAAACCAGGATCTGATGCGTCTCCGCGAGTCCCATCTCCCAAGGAGTGCCCGCGTGCTTGATGGAACTATAGGGCGAGGCGCCGGTGCCCCCGTCGTGCCCCGAAATCAAAATGACGTCGGCATAGGCCTTCGCAACCCCGGCCGCGACCGTCCCCACCCCCGCCTCCGACACGAGCTTGACTGTAATCAAGGCCTCGGGATTGGCCTGCTTAAGATCGTAGATGAGCTGGGACAAGTCCTCAATGGAATAAATATCGTGATGGGGAGGCGGAGAAATAAGCGTTAAGCCCGGCTGGGTATGGCGGTTTGCGGCGATCTCCTCTGTCACTTTCTTTCCCGGGAGCTGGCCCCCCTCCCCTGGTTTGGACCCCTGCGAAATCTTAATCTCCAGGCCTTTGGAGTTTGTGAGGTACTGGATCGTGACACCAAACCTGCCGGAGGCCACTTGTTTGATGGCGCTATTGGGCCAGTCCCCATTGGGCCGGGGCTTATAACGCCCGGGGTCTTCTCCGCCCTCTCCGCTCGAGGACTTGGCCCCCAAACGGTTCATGGCGATGGCGAGCTGTTCGTGCGCCTCCCGAGACAAGGCCCCATGCGACATGCCGCTCACGTTAAACTTTTTGCAGATTTCGTCGACCGGCTCCACTTCTTCGATAGGAATCGGTTTTACCTTCTTAAATTCCAGAAGATCGCGCAAGGCGGTCGGCGGTCGGCTGCGCACGAGTTCCGAAAATCTTTTGTACTCGTTGGGATCGTTTCCGCGCGTAGCGGCATGGAAGGCATCGATCATCTCCGGATTATAGGCGTGATATTCGCCTCCTCTCCGGTACCGCACATGCCCCTGCACCTCCAGCGCGTTCAAATCCTCCCGAAACGCGGTCCGGTGCCAATGGAGCACGTCTTCGGCAAGTTCCGGAAGACCGATTCCGCCGATAGGCGAGCTCGTTCCCGTAAAGTAGCGGTCGATTGCCTCTTGTCCGATCCCCACCGCCTCGAAGATCTGCGCCCCCTGGTAACTCGACAGGGTGGAGATACCCATCTTGGACATGATCTTTAAGAAACCTTTCCTGACCGCCTGCCGGTAGGCCCTCAAGGCTTCTTCCGGTGTCATGTCTTTAATCTCGCCGCGAGACAAAAGCTCAAGCACCGACTCATACGCCAGATAGGGGTAAATCGCGCTCGCCCCGTATCCGGCCAGGATGGCGAAGTGATGCACGTCGCGGGGCTCTCCGCTTTCCACGACCAATGAACATTTCATGCGCTTACCCGCACGGATTAAGGCGTGATGACAAGCCGCCACCGTGAGGAGCATGGGGATGGGGGCGTGCGACTGGTCCACCCCGCGGTCGCTTAAGATGATGACGGAAAAGCCGTCATCCACCGCGCGCGAGGCCGCCTGACAAAGCGCGTCCACAGCGCCTTCCAAACCCTCCGGACCTTGCGCCGCCTCAAACAGGGCCTTAAGAACCGTCGCGCGAAAGCGCGCATCCCGGGTGCCCTTTAACTTTCCAAATTGTTCCGCGGTGAGCACGGGACTTTCGAGCTCTACGAGGTGGGCGTGGTCGGGAGTCTCTTCCAGAAGACTGCGCCGCGAGCCTAAATACATGTTGACGCTCATGACGAGCTCCTCGCGCTCCGGATCAATGGCAGGGTTCGTCACCTGGGCAAAGCGCTGTTTGAAGTAGGTGTAGAGGAGTCTCGGTTTCTCCGAAAGCACCGCGAGGGGGGTGTCATCCCCCATAGAGAAAACCGCCTCCTTGGCCGTCGTGACCATCGGTTTGATGACCTCCTTAAGGTCATCCGGGCTAAACCCGAAGATCTGCTGAAGCCGTGTCGTAGTCAGCCCGCGGCTCGTGTCCTTGCCATCAGAGGGGGCTTCGCTTTTTAAGTCGTCGATCTTGACGATGCGGTTCCGGACCCAGTCGCCGTACGGCCGCAAACCCTTGATCATACTCTTGATCTCGACGTTCTTATACAACCTGCCTTCTGCCAGGTCGACGGCGATCATCTGACCCGGTCCCAGACGCCCCTTCTCGACGATGCGAGCCTCATCAACAGGCACGATACCCACCTCACTCCCCATGATGATGATCCCGTCATCCCGAATCTCGTAGCGGGCGGGCCTCAAGCCGTTGCGGTCGAGGGCAGCCCCCAGCCAGCGGCCATCGGTAAAGGCGAGGGCCGCCGGGCCGTCCCAGGGCTCGCTCAAGCAGGCGTGGTATTCATAAAAAGATTTGAGCTCCGGGTCCATGTGCGGCATGTTCTCCCACGCCTCCGGGACCAGCATCATCATGGCGTGCAGAATCCCGCGCCCGGAGTGAACGAGAAATTCCAGGACATTGTCCAGGTTCTGGGAATCGCTCCCCCCCGGATGGATGATTGGGTAGAGATCGGTCAGGCGGTCGCCCCAGATCGTGGAATGGAGCTCCGGCTCGCGGGCCCTCATCCAGTTTTGATTGCCCTGAAGCGTGTTGATCTCGCCATTGTGGCCCAGCATTCGGAAGGGCTGTGCCCGCACCCAGTCGGGGAAGGTGTTGGTGGAATAGCGCTGGTGGAAAAGGGTGAAGGCCGTTTCAAAATCAGGGTCCGAGAGGTCCTGATAGAAGGCCTTCAATTGCGGCGCCACCAAGAGCCCCTTGTAGACGATGGTACGGCAGGAAAAAGAAGGGATGTGCAGGCCCTCGATGGGTTCCTCCAGGGCTTTGCTTTCGATGCGGCAACGGATGAGGTACAAGACCCGCTCGAATTCCTCGTATGAGACCGATGGAGTCCGGCCCACAAACAACTGTTCGATATCCGGGCGCGTCTTCAAAGCCTGCTGGCCCAGGGCAGAAGGATCGGTGGGGACCTTCCTCCAGCCGAAGATGGCGAGGCCCTCCCGACGGACTTCCTCCTCGATGATCTGCCGCGCCCGCTCTTTGACTTTGGCGTCATGGCCCGGTAGGAAGACCATTCCTACGGCCAAATCCCTAATGTCCGTGGATCGTGGATCATGGATCGTGGATCGTGACCCCAGGCTCCTGTCCTTTCTCTCTCGTCCCACGTCCAACGTCCCACGTCCAACATCCCTCGTCCCCCTGATACTTAACTTAGCAAGCTCCCGGAGGAAAAACTTCCGCCCCAACTGCACCAGGATGCCGGCTCCGTCTCCCGTCTTTGCGTCTGCTGAAACCGCACCGCGGTGGGTGACATTGACCACCGACTGGATGCCCATTTCCAAAATATCATGGGCTTGGTCCCCGGCAATAGATGCCACGAAGCCAACGCCGCAGGAATCGTGCTCAAAACGCGGGTCGTACAGGGTATGCTGGTACTTCACGGGATCGTGCCGGTGAAAGGGTTCCCGGTCATTTTTCATAAACATCACCGATAGCTCCGTATGGGTCGCTTCGGCCAAGCGCTGTAAGGTCCTCAAGGTATATCCCGAATAATCGCCCTGCTCCAGACGGGAAATGGCCTGTTGACTAGTACGCATTTTTCGTGCCAGTTCCTGCTGGGTGAGGCCAAGGCCCTCCCTAAGCTCCGTGATTTGACGGGCAAGGTCCTTGAGATTGTGATTTCCGTTTCCGTTTGCCATGTTTGAATGGTCGATAATCAGGACAAAAGCGCGAGCTCGCGTTTGATACACCCGAACCGAGGGGAGTTAGAGACTACATCAAAGCTGATGTACTGTCAATCTAAAAAATTGGAGCGCCCCCTGCCGCTCTCGCCCCACGTCCAACGTCCAACGTCCAACGTCCCACGATCTTCGTCCCTCCTCTCTCTCCCTTCCTCCCTCCTATCTTCTTATTTCTTAATATTTTGGTACGGAGGGGTCTATACGCTCACTCCAGGCGAGGATCCCCCCCTGCACGTTGCGCATCGTGTTCGTAAAGCCCGCGGCCTTGAGCATCTGGATAGCCTGGGCGCTTCGCGCGCCCGAACGGCAGTGCACGCAGAGCTCCTTATTGCTGTACTTCTGAAGCTCCCCGATTCTTTGCGGAAGCTGGCTTAACGGCACGAGGACGGACCCCTGGATTCGGGCCTTATCGTACTCGCTCTGCTCGCGCACATCGAGAAGTACAAAATCATCCTTGCGGTCCATCTTCTGCTTAAGTTCTTCTACCGTGATTTCATTGGGTTTGGCCATGCTAATCTCCCCGTCCAAGTCCGCAAAACTGGTCATAGTCTATAAGTTTCTTAACCGTCGGCCTGTCCCCGCACACCGGGCAGTTCTTATCGCGCTTCAGCTTAAGCTCTCTGAACGACATGTTAAGGGCGTCATAAATCAGGAACCGTCCCACGAGGGACCGGCCTATGCCGGTGATGAGCTTGACTGCCTCTGTGGCCTGTATAAGTCCTATGATCCCCGGCAGAATCCCCATGACCCCGCCTTCCGCGCAGCTCGGGACCTCGCCCGGCGGAGGCGGCTCGGGAAAGAGGCAGCGGTAGCAGGGGCCCTCTTTTGGCTTAAATACAGTGGTCTGGCCGTCAAAACGGAGGATGCTTCCGTAGATATTGGGCTTCCCCAAAAGTACGCAGGCATCGTTCGTGAGGTACCGGGTGGGAAAGTTATCCGTGCCGTCTATGACGACGTCGTAACGGGCCAAGATCTCCATCGCATTCTTAGAGGTAAGTTTTTCTGGATACTTTTCAATGACCACATCAGGATTGAGCGCCTTGATTCTTTTCGCGGCCATTTCAATCTTCGGCATCCCCACCTGGTCCGAGGTAAAGAGGATCTGCCTCTGGAGATTGGAAAGATCCACCTTGTCAAAATCTACAAGCCCCAGCGTTCCTACCCCTGCGGCGGCCAAGTAGATGGAAATGGGACTTCCCAAACCACCCGTTCCCACGATAAGCACCTTGGACTTCAAAAGGCTCCTTTGGCCGTCCGCCCCGATCTCGGGGAGAAACAGGTGCCGGCTGTAGCGGGTGAGCTGCTCCGGGTTTAAAACAAGGTCTCTTTTTTCCATAGTCACAGGCATCTTAGTCATTGGTACATAAATACTTACAGTAATAACCTAATTGTATATTGTAGCATGTTTCGGCTCTGCTTTAAAGGGTTTTTGCAGACACTCATGTGTGTCTGGCCAGACACACATGAGTGTCTGCAAAGCTACCTATAGCCAGGGGCTACTTGAACGAAGCGACGAGCTCCTCTAGCTTGAGAGGGTCCTGTGTGGGGGGCGCGCAGGACGTGCCCGCGCATACGAACGCGGTCGGCACCTCAGGGACTGTTGCTTGGATTTGCGCCCGCACGACTTCCGGCAGGGGATGTTTGCCGGCGTCTTGGGGATCAATAAGTGTGAGGATCTTCCCCGGCCGGTATACCGCATGAAAAGACTGGATCAGTTTACCGGTGAGCGGCGAGTCTTTCTGTCCGACGATCACCGCATGGAGGGGCGGCTGGTAGAAATGGTGGAGGGCGATCGCATAGGATGCCGCAAATATCCCCGCCCCGCTCACCTCATTTGTAAATGCCTCCAGGGTTTTCTGGGCCCAGTTACGGTAATCCTCCTTACCAGTTATGTAATAGAGCTTTAGGAGGACCTGGGCGGCTACGCCGTTTCCAGACGGGGTCGGAGAGTCCGTAATCACGCGCTGGGGGCTTTCAAGAAGTCTGCCGGCTCCCTTGAGGCGGGGGTCCCGATCGAGAAAACCGCCGGAGGATTTGTCCCAGTAATGATCCAGGCACAGCTGCATCAAAGATTCGGCAGTACCCAAGTAATTCCAATCTCCGGTTACCTCAAATGCCAAAACCAGGGCACTGGCCACTTGAATCTGATCGTCGAATATCCCTCTTACATCCGAATGCCCGCTTCCAAACTCGTGTGCGAGCCCCTCACCCTCCTGGTAGGCACTTGTCAAAATCCGGTTTAGAGTCTTGAGTGCCAAATCCCGCGCGGATTCATCCGGCCGGGTCCGGTAAGCCTCAAGATAAGCCGTGATCATCATCCCATTCCAGTTTGTGTAAAGGGTTTGGTCCACGAAAGGTGCCTGTCGCTTGGCCCGAGCGTCGATCAGTTTCCCCCTGCCCCGGTTGAGGAGTTCTTGAGTCTCCTCCGGCGCAATGCCTTCTGTCTTGGCAATCGTCTCAAGAGGACGGGCGATATAGAGAACATTCCGCGACGGTTCGTGCTGCATCTCGCCATATTCATAGATATCATAATAAGGAATAAGGACGCGGGCCTCGTCGGACTCCAGGAGCGCCTCCACCTCTTTGCGGGTCCAGGTATAGTAGTCACCGTCATCGTGCAGCGAGATATCGGCATCTTGGGAGGCATAAAACCCGCCTTTCTCCCGGTCGGCTCCCCAAGTATTCACATATCGCATAATGCCTTCCGCTATCCCCCAATAAAAATTATCTCCCGTCGCCTGCCAGGCGCGGCAGTAATTCACCAAAAGAGGCGCATTATCGTAGAGCATCTTCTCAAAATGAGGCACGATCCAGCGCTCATCGGTAGAGTAGCGGTGAAAACCTCCGCCGAGCTGATCATAGACCCCTCCCTTCCCCATCTCCTCCAGGGTCTTTAAGGCCATGGGAAGGGCCCAATCCTCACCGGTGCCTGCGGCTAGAAAGAGAAGCTCCACCGCCTCCGCGTGGGGAAACTTGGGGGCACTCCCAAACCCGCCGTGCACAGGATCGAAATTGGCCTTGGCAGATTGTAAGACCGAGTCCATGACTTTTTTATCCAAGGGCTCGGAGCCTGTCTTGGGTACCTTGGCGAGAAACTCAAAAACCTTGTCGGCATCGCGCATCACTTCGTTCGGCCGCTCACGGTAGGCCTCCGAGATGCGCTTTAAGACCATCCCGTAGCCCGGCCGCCCCCAGCGCTCGTCGGGTGGGAAATACGTGCCGCCGTAAAATACCTTTCCTTCCGGGGTCAAAAACGCCGTCAACGGCCAGCCACCCTGTCCCGTGAAGGCAGACACGGCCTTTTGGTAACGCAAATCCACATCCGGCCGCTCGTCGCGGTCCACCTTGACCGGCACAAAATTTTCGTTGATGATCTTCGCGATCTCGGCGTTTTCGTAGCTTTCCCGGTCCATCACATGACACCAGTGGCACCAGACGGCTCCGATGTCCAAAAGGATGGGACGGTTAAGTTCCCTCGCCTTGGCCAAAGCCGCCTCCCCCCACGGCTGCCAGTGCACAGGCTGCCCCGCCGCGCTTTTTAGATAGGCGCTCGTTTCGGAACCCAGTCTATTCTCAAGCGAAATGGGTGGTGTCACGGTCTGACCTAACTGTCCATGCAGCTTTTCATCTTTGGAACAACCGGTTAAGCATATAGCACTTATGATAAGAACAAGTACAAATTTTAAGGAAAATCTTGGGTGGGTGCCTACGTACATTATATAATAATACCCCTAACCAGCAGGTCTACAAATGAGTGTACCTCCCAGAATAGAAGCTCCAGAAGAGGTCCGGCCGAAAACGGGCTTTCATTATAACACACGCCTTCAAAACAAAGTGGCCATCGTCACAGGCGGCGGCACCGGCATTGGCCGCGCCATCGCGCTTGAGTTCGTGCGGCAGGGGGCAAGGGTGGCGCTTTGCGGCAGAAGGGGAGAAAAATTAAAGGAAGTAGCGGCCGAGGCTGGGTCGGGTTCCCAGATCGCCGCGATTCAAGGGGACGTCACCCGGCAGGCCGATATGGACCGCTTCGTCAAGCAGGCCCTCGGCCAATTCCACAAGATCGACATCCTGGTGAATAACGCGGGGGTCTTTAAGGGCGATGCCCAGGTCCACTCGCTTTCCCCGCAGGACTGGGACGATGTCATGAACCTCAACCTAAATTCGGTATTTCACCTGACGCGCAAGGTGATCCCCCACATGATCGAAAACGGAGGGGGCTCTATCATTAATATAGCCTCTATCCTGGGTCTCATCGCGATCCCGAACGCCGCTGCCTATAACGTCTCGAAGGGGGGTCTGGTCCAACTGACCCGCAGCCTGGCCTTGGATTACGGACCCCAGAAAATCCGGGCCAACGCCATCTGCCCGGGTCTCGTCAGTACCCCCATGACCACGGATTTCATGAGCGACAAGGCTACCATGGCCGAGCTCATCAAGCTCTACCCTATCGGGTTTTTCGGGGTCCCCGAAGACATCGCCCACGCGGCAGTCTACCTCGCGAGCGACGAAGCGCGCTGGGTCACCGGAGTCGTCCTCCCCGTGGACGGTGGGTATACTGCAGCTTAGTCCTAGAGGTGGTTTCATAAGTACTTTCTGCTGCGGTCGGCTGCAAATGCCGAGGTCTTCGTTCTCGGGGACCAAAGGTCCTCAACGTAGCGCTGCGGCTACGTTTCCGGGCCTTTGGCCCCTGCGGCCTCGACCTCGGCCTTTTCGCTCGACCTCGCGACGAAACCACTTA
>JACPQZ010000056.1 GCA_016190205.1 Candidatus Omnitrophota bacterium
GTGTTGCTGTAGACCACCTTGAGGAATCCACCACGCGGGCCCGTCCAGTACAGAACGCCGCAGGCGAGCATGACCATCCAGAAGTTCGTCAAGAAACTCTTCCTCGAGGAGACGAACCCGAAGAACTGCGGACGGCCCCTGGCCTCGTCCGTGATACGGCGAAAGTCTCTGGGCTTGTACTTGTGGAAGAACCCCCGGGATCGTCGGTCGATGTGGCGCTGGCGCGTGTCCTCCGTCAGCTCGATATCGTACAGGTTGAACAGAAGCCACAACGTCGCGTCCTGACCCTTCCAGACGGTTGTCCGGACCGTTGTGCGGATCGTCGAGCCGATCGACCACCGGATTCGGAACGCGAGGCGGAGCGTTCGCAGGTGCTTTGCGTACGCGTACTCAAGCATCGCCGCTGGCGTAACCTCACTGCCAGTGGCGTCGCGGAACACATCCTCGCGCACGTCATACAGGAAATCTCCGCCAACATCGTCCGCGTCCAGGTCCACGGGAATCCGGGCTTTGCGGAGCAATGCCGCCGACTCGGCGTTTGGCCGATCATGCGACCCCGGTTCATCCTGGCCATCATCGTCTCCACGCACCAGTGAACGGCCGTGACGCCAGCGGCGGAAAAACCACGGCTGAAGCTCGACACGGCAGACGACACTCTCTGGCGTCGCGGGAGCTTGAACGACGAACCGCACATAACACCGCACGGCAGGGCGACCATCGCGTGTGACGATTCGCGAAAGTATCGTGTCTTGTGGATATCGCCGGAAGGCATAGAACCCGGCGCAATCCGTCATCGGAGCGACGTCCTCGTACTCGGCCAGCTGTTCGACTCGAGCGCGACGAATGACGTCCGCCGCCGTCGCGAGGATCACGCTGTCGTTACCACCCGTAGAACGACCGTGTGCTCGTTGCGGAAATCCGTATCAACCATGAACGTGTGCGTACCTTTTCGCTCAAACCACTCGCGTAGTCGCTGCCGTCCAACGTTCCGGATCAGCGACCCCGCGCCACTGATGCCCGGTCTGCAACTGAGACGCAATCGCGGGGTTTGCTGCATCCGGTTTGTTCGGCAATTCCGACTTCGTCTTTCATCATTGGATGATCTGACTTGCCTTGAACTTCAGGGGTCTGGCCTTTGCCTGCAATCGGGCACGTTTCCGGATGGTCACAAGCACAGCAACGCCAAATAGAATGAGAAACGCCGCTGTGTTTGCCGCAAGTATGCCATTGAAGTCCGACATGAGATACGCCACGGCGAAACCTGCAAGGAAGTTGGCCAATACGGACGAGATGAAGAACCATATTTCGTACTCTTCAAGCGTGGACGCGTTGACCATTTTGATCTCGATAGTCTCAGGGACGGAGACCATGACATTGAGACCGCCCGCGATCGGGTTTCCACTGGATTCGGATCCGGCGAACGCTTCAACCTCAACTTGGTTTGGCATTTCTTCGGGCGCGCGTGCTTTGTCATTCATTGTCTCGCGCCCTTTCTCGGATCATCGGCCACATACTCTTTGGCAGCCATCCATCGTACCGTCCGCCGTGCATGACGGGTGTCACGAGGAAGTGAACGGTTACAGTGGAAGTACGAGCGACTTCTTTGATCGATTCCTTTATTGACTCATAGGCTTCCTCGTTCCGTATCCTCACGATGTAGAGAGTAGTGAGCGGCTTGACCCAGGAATAGCCGCTTAGACACTCCTTTAGCGCGGCGTTTGCGGCTTTCCACGCTTCGCCTTCCGCTTGTATATCCCATGAAACTACAAAGTGCATGTCATGTCGCTTCCTTTCTCATGCCGTGCCGAACGTGGCGAATGAGCCGCGCGCCGTCGCTGATCAGCGGCGCGTCGGCTCCATTCGCGTGTTCGGCGGCATCATGTCCCGGCGGGCGAGCCGGCCCCCGGGCTCGCTGTCGCCTGTTTGAACCTAGCGACCTCTTTCGACCACTGCTTGGTTCGCAACATCTGCAGTAAGCTGACCAGAAGCGCGGCGGCAACAACGGCAAGGCCGAGCGTGAGAAGACCAATCTGGTCCTTCGACGACCTGCCGATGTAAACAACCATGCCGGCACTGGCAGCAGCGATCACAGCTCCGACGAGCAAGTCTATGGCTAGACCATAGGTGGCCCACGTCTTTGAATTTGGATCTGAGCGAAGGCTTGAGAGAGCCCTGTAGCCACCTGCCTGGTCCTCAAGGAGTGCGGCAGCATCCTGGCACGCGTTGAGGAGCTGACTGTTCCGAAAGTCGAGAATCCAGAACACGACTGACACGAGAGCGGCTCCACCAAAGACGGCTACCCGAATGGGAGCGCTCGTATTCTGCGAGAACGCGACACCAAGGGCCGCCAAGACCGTGACATAGCCCGCAAAGATCTTCTCCCGCCACGACGCGAAATGCCGCCAGATATCGGCTAACTCCTCGTAGAGTTTGGGGTCGTGCTTCATGATCTCCTCCCCGTACTCGGGTGTCCGCCGAACGGCCATGGTGAGCGGCCGGCCGCTCTCGGCCGGGCCGCTCGACCATGTTGTTAGGCTGCGCCCCCAGTCTCCTCGATCGCTGCTGCAAACTCTGGGAGTCCGACGCGGGCCAAGTACGCCGCAAAGCGCTGCGCGATGTCCTCCCGAAAGAGCGGCGCCACCGAGCACACGCACGCAGTTGGTTTAAGTTCTAGGAGGTACTTCACCGTTGCTGAAAAGTAGTGCTTGAAGTCGATGACCGAGGGTACGATGGGCACGTCATCCTCGAACTCGAGGTAGTGATAGCGCGGCCGTTCGTTGTTGCGGAGGAAGGCGCCTGCACTGCGCGTCTTGGGGACTCGCTCCATTTGGATGCCCAGTTCGCTGAGATGCTCACCTTGGTACACGTGCTCAACGTTGTACAGGGGTGCCATGAGGACGGAGATTAGCCACTTGTCTTGGGTGGAGTGAGCCTCGGTTCGAAACCGGTGGTCCTGTTCCAGGTCGCAGTCCTGAGTCAGGACGATCGCGAGGGGGAAAACGATCCGTGCGACCTCGATCAGGCCCGACCCCTCAGCGACATACTCCACCCAGTGGACGTCCCGAAGGATGTCCCCCTGACAGAGCCTAGTCTTGTCTGCCTTCAGTACCTTTGTCTGCTGCAACAGTGCCCCTTACGATGATGCGGCGCGGTTTGCCGATGCCGTACTTGGCGCTTTGAACTTCATCGGGTTCTGCGGCTTGGCCCGCAAGAGGTGTTCCAGCCGTTTGAGGCTCGGGAACGTACTCGCCGAACGGATCCTTCTCCTCAGGCGGCATTCATGATCCCCCGGAGATTGTCCGTGATGCTCTGCTCGAAATAGCGCTGGATCGTTGTGTGGAAGTCGTCCAGAAGGTGGCTGACCTCTCTGATGTCGACGGCCGAGTGGGTATAGGCGTCGAGGTCGAGTACAAAGACCTTCTGGCGAATGCGAGCGGGATAGTCGGGGTTGTGCATTCCAAGACGATAGCGAAGATGGAAGGCATCAAACGCCAACTCCAAGTTGTGGAAGACACGAGAAAGGGCTGGCCGGTCTGCTTCCAGGGGAAACTGAAATAGCGACAGGAGCTGCGGAGCCAGGTAAGCCGACCAGTCAGTAGGGTTCGCTTCCGCCAACTCGATCGTGTTTACGTAGCGAAGACCCACACGCGACGGTTGAGCGCCCGGGAATAGCTCGGCGACTCGATCGAGAACCCCAAGGAACTCAGCCTTGACGATCTCGTAGGTGTGGTAGGTCCGATGTTGGACCAGCACGACCTGCCGGCCGATGGTCAGGGTCTTGGTTCGTTCCTTTCCATGAAAGAGCCATTCCTTGAACCGCTCTTCACTCGACTGAACACCTTGCGGGCCGATCTCCACTGCACGCTGAACCGCCTCGCGTGGTTCCGCAATTGGGAAAGTGCCCACTGCAACCTCGATAAGCCGTGGTGGAAGTGCAGCTTCCACGCCCGGCAACGGGCTGACGAAGTCAACTCGCGCGATAACCTCTTTGAGGAAGTTCCTTCGATAGCAGGTCTCCGCAAACGGGTCAGGCATGTTGCACCTTTCCTCAGTCGCTCCCCTCGTTTTGAAGCAGCCTAACGTGAGGCGATTGACCGGCGCGCTTTTGCGTCCGGTCCAATCGCTGGTTCGGCATGAGGCGATAATATGAAGGACCATCACGGTAGAGACATTGTAAGTCCATTAGACGCGCTACCACCAGTCATTGACTACTCACTTGCGATGCGCCAACTCCACAAGGCGATTGACACATACCTTCTCGATTTACCTCTCACACCTACGCCTGAGAGGGTTTATCTAGAATCGCTGCGAGCATTTGTTCAAATGGAGTTCCAGCAGCCAAATGACGAACTATCACGGGATGAAGCAACTGCCTCTCGTGTTGAAGGTTTTGTGGGAGGGGGCAGTTTAAGAATTGGGCAAGTTGGTCAACCCGCTTTGCAAGAGAAGCGACCTGAAAATACAGGAGTAGCATGGCCAGCCTGTTCCAATCACCTTGCGACCAAACGGATGCAGGTAGCTGGAGGATGTATTCGACGGCTTCTTCAAGATTGTCGTACATGGATCACCTCTCTGTTTTCATGCCGAACTACGCGTATATGGTTTCCAGGCGAAGTGCTTATCTCTGGCACGATGTCAGATAAGACCCCATCAGGTAAACCTCAGTCAAGGGGTGTGATATCAACCGGTTATGCCATTTTTCCCAATGTCATTGGGGTGTTATCCGGTTTCCGTCTATCACCCCCGCGGCCGGGGGAGCCCCCAGGGAATCGACCGGGCTCCGGACGCCCCGTCCTCCCCGGTTCAGAACATGGGTGTAGACCATGGTGGTCTTGACGTCTTTATGACCGAGCAACTCCTGGATGGCGCGGATATCGTAGCCCGCTTCGAGCAGGTGCGTGGTCCCGCACAATGCGGGATAAACTCCGGAATCGCGGAAGGTGTGGCAGCTTGTCGGGTTGGCGGTGCAGGCCCAGCGGACGCAGTCGGGGAGCTTGGGCTGCTCTCGAGCTGCGGGGTGGCTGTTCCCCCTCATCGAACGCCTCCCTTCAGACGTGCGGATCGTATGACGAACCAATCATTGACGTCAAGGGACATCTTCGGAGACCCGTGATTGGCAATCAGGCAATCCGGGGTTCCGAGGTGCCGGGCACCCTTGAGTGCACCCGGTGGGCTGGGGACACTGGTACCCTTGGCGTCTGCGGTTAGGAGTATCCGAGCGTGATCAGCCGTCGATTCCGAAGCGCTTCAGGCGGGTGTAAAGTTAAGAGCGGGTGGTTCCGAGGATCTTCGCGGCCTGGGACTTGTTCCATCGGGTCTTGTTGAGGACGTCGAGCACGATGCATTTTTCCCATTCGGGAAGGGACTGGCTCGATGGGGATTCCGGCGCGACGGTCTGTCTGCCTCCA
>JACPQZ010000057.1 GCA_016190205.1 Candidatus Omnitrophota bacterium
AACGGTCCTTGAGATCCGCCTCCCGGTACGCGGTACGCGGGGACAGGATGACCGTCTCCTTCAGATATAAATTCTGGGTGTCAATCGTGACACGCTGATTCACGTTGACGTGAGGATAACGATTGGGGAAACAGTCCACTGTGCCTCCCCCGTCCGCCAGGTTGGTGGTGACGATGAACCCCATATAAAGGTCAGATGCCCGGGAAAGGTCCAGCCCCAGGGCGACAAAATCTTTGGTCTCCTGAATCGTGGAGGGCTCGATGACCGGCATATAGAGGTGCTGAAAGGCATACCGGGAGTCGGCCGGCACCTGCGTGGAATCGGACCAGGGATCATCCCCCACCACAATGAGGGCCCCGCCTTTCTTGCCGTATTTCGAGAGGTTTCCCAGGGCCAGGGCATCCATGGCCACGTGCAGCCCCACACTCTTCATGACCGTCATGGCGCGGATGTCATGCATCTGCGAGCCGTTGACCATGGCCGCGCTCAAGGCTTCGTTGTTGGCCATGGTCGCGCAAATACCTTTTTCCTTCAAGAGTTCGCCGTTGGCCGTAAGTGAATCGAAAAAGGCCGCTACGGGTGACCCCGGATAGCCGGTCATGAGTCCCACTCCAGCCTCGAGCCCGCCTTTGAGCAGAAGCTCATTGCCCGTGAAGACCTGCAAACCTTCAGACTGCAAGAACCGTTCGTCCATGACTCCTCAAACCTTCTGCCGGATGTTGAGATTTAATTTTTCATGCAGGAGCTGCCAGTACGAGCGCTTGGGGCTCTTGACGAGTCTCACCTTAAAAGGCGCGCGCTCAATCCTGACGCGGGCGCGGGGCTTAAGCCTCTGCCCCCTCTGCCCGTCGATCGTGAGCCCCACCTCTGTCGCTTCGTCCCCCACGCCGATCTCAATCGCGTGCCCCGCCGACAATACAATGGGGCGGTTCGAAAGCGTGTGAGGACAAATGGGATTAATGATGACCGCCTCCATGCCGGGATGTACGATGGGGCCCCCGCACGAAAGCGAATGCGCCGTCGAGCCGGTAGCCGTTGCCACGATAACCCCGTCACTCTGATAACACGCCACGCGCTCCCCGTCTACCCGTACGTCCAATTTAAGGATGCGGGCCAAGGCCCCCCGGTTTACGACCACGTCGTTTAAGGCGTAATATTTCCTGCCCTGGGGCAGGACCGTGGCCTGAATGGGAAGCCGCTCGGACTCCTGGTATCGCCCTTCCAAAACCCGCGACAATACGGAAAAAAGCTCCTTCGTTGAGACCTCTGTGAGAAATCCCAGCCCCCCCAGGTTGACGCCCAGGATGGGGGGATTCCATGCAGGGCTCAAGTGCTGGACAGTGCTCAAGAGGGTGCCGTCTCCCCCCAGGGCAATGACGAGATCAGACCTCCGGATGACCTGGCCGCGGGGCGTCCTTAAGTCATCATGCACCCTGACCCCCCTCTTCCGAAGCCACGTGATGAGGGCCTTCCTCATGCGCTTGGCATCAGGCTTCGCGGCGTTCATGGAAAGCCCTACGTTTTTAAAGTGAGGCATGACTTCACCTTCTCCATGATAGAGCGCGCGCTTAAGCCGCACTTCGTTAAGAGGAGCCCCCGCTCCCCGTGCTCCACAAACAGGTCCGGAAGCCCCATGCACTCGAGCTGTACGCCCCTCAACCGCTGGCGCGCCAGACTCAAGGCCACCTGCGCCCCGTATCCATTCAAAATCGAGTGTTCTTCCACCGTAATCACGTGGCTCACGCGGTGTGCTACCCGCGAGATAAGTTCATCATCCAGGGGCTTCACGAAACGGGCGTTGACGAGCACCGGATGAATCCCTTCCGCGTGGAGCGCCGTGACCGCCTCGCGCGCAGGGGCTACCATGCTCCCCAGCGCGAAGATGGCTACGTCCTCTCCCTCCTCAAGAACCTCGGCCCTGCCTATCTTAAGAATCTGCACGTCTCTTAACGAAACCCCCAGGCCCCGGGACTTGGGATACCGGATCGCAGAGGGATGATTCAAGCTCAAGGCCGTGGCCAGCATATCCCGCAACTCCTGCTCGTCCTTGGGAGCCATGAGGTGCATGTTGGGGAGATTACCCAGAAATCCCAGGTCAAAGGCCCCGTGATGCTGGGGGCCGTCCTCTCCCACGAGCCCCGCGCGGTCGATGCAAAAAACGACGGGAAGGTCCTGCAGGCACACGTCGTGAATCACTTGATCCACAGCCCTCTGCATGAAGGTGGAATAGATGGCTGCGACCGGCCTCATGCCGCCCTTGGCGAGTCCTGCCGCAAAGGCCGTGGCAAACTGCTCCGCAATCCCCACGTCGAAGAAGCGCTCTGGAAAGGCCTCGGCAAATTTGTCGAGACCCGTCCCGTCCGGCATGGCCGCTGTAATCGCCACGATCCGCGGGTCCCGCGTGGCGAGCTCAATCAGGGCTTCGCTAAAAACCTCCGTATACGACATCACGTTATACGACCCCGAGGGCCGGCTCACTCCGGTTAGCTTGTCGAAGGGCTTCGCCCCATGAAACTTGTAGGCATTTTTTTCCGCAGGGGGGTAGCCCTTGCCCTTCTTGGTCAACACGTGCACCAGGACCGGACGGTCCATCTTGAGGGCATTCGTCAGCGTGGATCTCAAGATATTCATATCGTGACCGTCGATGGGGCCCAGGTAACGGAACCCCAGCTCTTCAAAGATAATTCCCGGCACGAGGAGGTTTTTCATGGCCTCTTCGAAACGCTTGGCTGCCGTGAGCATGGACCCGCCTACCAGGGGGATGTGCTTAAGAAAAGTCTCGAGTTCCTTGCGCAGGCGGTTATAGAGGGGGGTACTCAAGACCCGGCTCAAATAATTGGAAATAGCCCCCACGTTCTTCGCAATGGACATCTCGTTGTCATTTAAGACGAGGAGCATCCTTCTTTTCAGATGCCCCGCATTGTTGAGTCCTTCAAACGCGAGCCCGCCCGTCAATCCGCCGTCTCCAATCACGGCCACGACGCGGCGGTCGGTCTCATGCTTAAACTCGCGGGCCATGGTTAACCCCGTCATATGCGCGATGGAAGGCGAGGCGTGAGAGGTCATGAAGGGGTCGTGCTCGCTCTCCTTGGGATCGGGATACCCGCTGATCCCCCCGAACTGCTTCAAGGTCGAGAAGCGCTCATACCGGCCCGTCAGGATCTTGTGCGGATACGACTGATGCCCGATGTCCCAGATCAAGGTGTCCCTCGGAGAGTCCAGGATATAATGAAGCACGAGGGCGAGTTCCACCACTCCCAGATTGGGCGCAAAATGCCCTCCCACTCGCGAGACCGTGTCTATGATGGTCTCGCGGATTTCACGGGCCACCTGCGGCAGTTCCTCAAACGGGATTTCTTTAAGATCCGCCGGGGAATGAATGCGCGGCAAATAAACGGCCATGGGTCAATTCTCCCTCACCAGCACACGGTCCGCAATGGCAGCCAGGACGCCGGCCCTGTCTTGAAGAAACGTAAGCTCGTCTTTAGCCTTCGCAATGAAAGCCCGCGCCTCTTCGCGCGTGGCTTCGGGGCCGCGGGTCCTTGCAAATCCCTCATGGTCCAGGATGTCATCTGTCATTTGGAACGCGAAGCCCAGATATTCCCCGTAGCGCGTGAGCGAAGCAAGACTTTCGGGAGAGGCCCCCGCCGCCATCCCGCCCACACGCACGCTCGCGGCAATGAGCTGGCCCGTCTTATGCGTGTAAATATACTCGATCGTCGGCTGATCCATCTCCCCCCCGCGGCTCAAAACATCCACGGTCTGACCCCCCACCATCCCTAAGCTTCCGATACGCGCGCTCACTTCGCGAATGACCGCGAGAGATGTCGCCATGTCATCGGCACGAGACATGAGCTCAAAGGCAAACGTCAGGAGGGCGTCGCCCGCCAAAATCGCGATGGCCTCTCCGAATTTTTTGTGACAACTGGGCTGACCGCGCCGAAAGGCATCGTTATCCATGGCAGGCAAATCGTCATGGACCAGGGAATAGGCATGGACGATTTCCAGCGCCGCCGCAAACGGCAGGCAGGCCTCTTTTTGGCCTCCGCAGGCCTCGCTCGCCGATAAAGCCAGGATGGGTCTTAAGCGCTTTCCCCCCGGAAAGAGCGCATACAGCATCGCCTCGTGTATCTGGGGGGGGTAATGGCTCCTGGAGGGAAGTTTCTCCCGTAAATAAGCGTCAATCCGCTTTTTTTCCGCCTCGAGGTACACGTCAAGCTTCACGATTCGAGCGCCTTTTCCACCCTCCGGATGGACACGGCCGAGCCATTCTGGGCATCCACTTCAATGAGCGCCCCCATGAGCCGCGCGTCCTCCTGGGCCACATTGAGCCTACGGGGCATCTGGGTGAGGAACCGCTCCAGCACAGGCCGAATCTCGCGCCCCAGGACAGAATGGTACGGCCCCGTCATGCCCGCGTCAGTCAGGTAGGCCGTCCCCTTGGGCAGGATCTTTTCGTCGGCGGTCTGGACATGGGTGTGACTCCCCACAATGGCGCTCACGCGCCCGTCGAGGTACCAGCCTAGGGCAATCTTCTCGGAGGTAGCTTCAGCGTGGATGTCCACGACGATCACCTTAATCCTGGAGGGCAGGGCCTTAAGCTCCCGGTCCACCGTGCGGAAGGGACAGAGGAAATGCGGCGCCATAAACACGCGGCCGCAGAGATTGATCACCGCCGCCTCGCCCCCGCCCCGTGTCCCGATGACGGCCGTGCCTGACCCCGGACAGCCGTCCGGGTAATTGGCGGGTCTCAAGACGCGGTGGTTCGAGCGCATGACGGGAAGGATCTCTTCTTTGTCCCACGCGTGGTCTCCGTTCGTCAGGACATCCACCCCCGATTTCATAAGGTCATGGGCCGTCTCCGGGGTGAGCCCCCTCCCCCCCGCGACGTTCTCTGCGTTGGCCACGACCAAGTCCAGGGCCTCTTCCTCACGCAGCCGCGGGACCCATTTCTGGATGACGTCCCGTCCCGGCTTTCCCACCACGTCACCGAGCATCAATATTTTCATAAATAACTCCGTTAGGAAGGAAGAGAGAAGACCGCTGCGCTCGGAGGAGGGACGACTTTACTTCCCTCCTCCTTCCTCTCTCTTCCTTCCTCCCTCGTAACTTTTTTACTGTGCGCGTACTCAACGGAGCGCGTTTCACGAATGACCATCACCTTAATTTCTCCCGGGAACGAGAGCTCCTTCTGTATGCGCAGCGAGAGTTCCCTGGCAAGCACGTGGGTCTCGCCTTCCGCGACCTCGCCCGGACGGACGATGACCCTGATCTCGCGGCCCGCCTGGATCGCAAACGATTTCTCGACCCCCTGAAAAGAATTCGCTATCTGCTCGAGTTTCTCGAGCCGCTTTAAATAACGCTCGGGGCTCTCGCCCCGCGCCCCGGGGCGCGCGGCGCTCAAGGCATCGCAAGCCTGACACAGGACGGCAAGGAGTGAACGGTCTTCACAGCCTTCGTCATCGTGGTGCCCTGCGATTCCCTCCACCACCGGAGGGCTCTCCCCATATTTCTTGGCGAGTTCCCCCCCGATGGCCGCATGGGTCCCCTCTACCTCGTGCGAGACCGCCTTGCCGACGTCATGCAATAGCCCGATGCGCTTGGCCAGGGCCACGTCCCAGTCCAGCTGGGCCGCCATATTGGCCATGAGGTGTGCCGTCTCCTTGGAGTGCTCCAGGACGTTCTGGCCGTAGCTCGTGCGAAACTTAAGACGTCCCAGGAGCTTGACTATTTCAGGGTGAAGATCATGGATGCCCAGCTCGAAAGCCGCCTTTTCCCCCTCCGTTCGTATAGATTCCTCGAGATCCCTGCGCGCTTCGATGACCGCCTCCTCCACACGGGCCGGGTGGATGCGTCCGTCCGCCACCAGCCTCTCCATGGCCATACGTGCCACCTGGCGGCGCGCCGGATCGAAAGCGGATATCAGCACGGTTGACGGCGCATCGTCAATGATAATGTCCACGCCGGCGGCCTTTTCGAGGGTGCGGATATTGCGCCCTTCCTTGCCGATCACGCGCGCCTTCATCTCATCGCTCGGAAGGTGGACCGGGGTCACGGTGATGTCGGCCGTGTGCTCGGTCGCAAAACGCTCGATCGCGGTCACGATTATCTCACGCGCCTCCGTCTTCGCCCGCTCGCGCGACGCCTGGACCGTCCTCTGGATAAGCCCATCCGCTTCGCGGCGGATGTCCCGTTCAATTTGGGCCAAATAGGTCTTGGCAGCTGCCTCTCGCGTCAGGCCTGACGTCTGCTCGAGCTTTCGCTGGGCCGCGTCCACCAGTTCCTGCGCTTTTTTCTCCCTAAGCGCAATTTCCTGTTCCTTTTGGGCAATAGCCGCTTCACGCCGCGCCACCTCGTCGGCCTTCCGGTCCATGAGATCCATGCGCTTATCGAGATTGACTTCCTTTTGGAGAAGCCGCCTCTCGAACTGGGTCAGTTCCCGCTTGCGTTCTTCCGTCTCGTTCTCGAAATCGGCGCGTATCTTGTGCAACAAATCCTTATGCTTGAGCTCTGCCTCTCTCTGCTCAAGGACAGCCCTTTCCCTGGCCTGCTCAAGAATCTCCTGGGCGCGCTCCTCCGCCTTACGGATATGCACCTCCGCGACGTAACGCCGGAAGAGATAACCGAGCCATGCGCCCGCCACAACGGAAATCATAAGTGCAGGCAGGAGATAAGGTAATGAAAAGTCGCCCATATGGATCCCTATAGCTCTTATAGGTTATATTAAACCAATTATTTTAACATCCGTGCGGGTTGAAATCAACCGGCAATGATCTCGTGCACGCGGGCGTCATGGGGTTTTCGCGGAAGGCGCGCAACACGCTGACAGCGGAAGGCCAGGCCGACCACCTTTGTGCCGCGTTTGAGCGATTTCAAGAAGCGGTCATAGTAGCCGCCGCCCCGGCCCAGGCGTGTTCCGCCTAAATCAAAGGCCAGGGCGGGGCACAGCACAAGATCAAGCTGGGATTTTCGCATGCGAGGGAGCTTTTCGCCTGGCTCCATAATGCCAAACGGCCCTTTGACTAGATCACGTTTCAAGTCGTGGATCTCGCGGATGAACATGCGGCCCTTAGCCGTTCCAATGCAGGGAAGCGCCACGCGCTTACCAAGTTTAAGCGCCCTGCGAATGGCTGGAAACGTATCTACCTCATCCCGCAGGGCAGCATAAAACAGCACTGTACTCGCGTCCTGGAATGCACTGATTCGATAAAGCTTCTTGAGCACCCTTACCGACGCATGCCTCCGGCCTACGGCAGTCATCCGACCCAGCCGCTTTTTCATCTCCTGGCGCCATTCCCTCTTAGTCACTCACCTTCTCCATAGTGAAATGCCCGTCTTGTCCCCCTCGGCCTCGTACGGGCCGATCTCAAGCATCCGGGATTCAGCACCCGGGGCCGGCACCCTTCTCCGCGAAACGCTCGGGCCCCAGCGTGGCCCTCGCTCTGCATTTTTTGCGCACCGCAAACTTCCTGACGAGACGGCGGACCCTGCTGCGCAAAAAATGAGGTTCGCTCCGAAGGGCGCCGCCCCCGGCTGCGATCGGCCCGCTCACCTTCAACATCTGTCCCATCCAGTTGAAAGGGAAATGCCCGGCTCGGCCCCTGCAGGCCGCTTCGGCTGTTTTAGGTGTTCTCCGCAGACGGCGAGGGAAAGAGAACGGCTGCTGTTTGAGGCCCGATTCGAGCGCGATCCGCCGCAGGCGGAAAAATCAGCCAGTGAGCTGATTTTGGAAGCGCGAGTGCTTAATCGGGCCGAGTTCAGCCGTTCCCCGAGCCGGCCAGGAGAACACCGACCCCCTGCATGCTTGGTGGTACGGGGGGAAAACAGACGGCGGCCAAAGGGGATGAGCCGGGCCTTTCTAAATTGCGGGCCCGGCTCCGTGTCGCTCGGTGTAAGTGTGGTATGATAGATGAGGTATGGCAGGAGAAGAGTTAGAGTTTATTTGTAAGGCCGACGAGGTCAAGGAGCGCGCGAGCGTTAAGTTCGCTTTTAGGCAGGGGGAGCTTGAGATCGAGGGTTTTTTAATCCGCATGGACGGCAAGTTCTACGCCTACGTCAACGAGTGCGCGCATCTCCCCATGAGCATGGACTGGGGAGACAACGACTTTTTTACCCAGGATGGGGGCCGGCTCATGTGCAAGACCCACGGGGCGGTGTATGTTCCCGAGACGGGCCTGTGCGTGGACGGGCCCTGCCCCGGCCGCTCGCTCGTTCCCATTCCCATTGAAGTCAAGGACGGCTCCATTTGGCGCATCAAGAGGAGGATCCCGCGGGACATATGAAGCAGAGTGAAGAGGGCGCGAAGACCGACAAGAAAAAGAAGCGATTTATCGAAGCCTGCTGTGCCGTAATCGAGCGTGACGGAAAGATCCTCATCACCCAGCGCAAGGCCGACGACACCATGGGGCTTCACTGGGAATTTCCGGGCGGCAAGATCGAGCCGGGGGAAAGTCTGGAATCCTGCCTCGTGCGGGAGATCGAGGAGGAGATCAATATCGTTATCCGGGTTCGGGATTTTTTCAAGATGATCGAATATGAGTATGCCGAGTTCCGCATCCGGCTTCACTTTTTCCGCTGTGCGCTGGTGTCGGGAGAGGCCGAGGCGGTGGATTGCAAAGAAGTCCGCTGGGTGAAACCCTCAGAGCTTACCCAGTACCGGTTTCCGCCCGCCTCAAGCCCCATCGTAAGCGAACTCATGAGAACCGGCAGTGAAACTTTTTAGCTGACCTAAGACTGTGCGACGGGCCCTTTACTTACTGTTGCTCGATCTCTTGTGGCTTTTGGGAGCCGTCGTCGTTTACGGCGCGCCCCTTAAGCTTGCCCTTGCCGCCGGGGCCTTGCTAGCCTCGCACGGTCCGCGCGTTTGGGCCCCTGCCCTGGGTTGTCTTGCCGGGTTTTTTGTATTTCTCGTTTCCCTTATTTTGGTAGTTGGGGTTTTCCGTCTCATCCTGCCTTCTGTTCCGACCGGTACTTATCCTATGCGCTCTGTGAAAGCCCTCCGGTTTTACCTTCAGCATGGTTTGAAGGGCTACATCAGCTCCACATTTTTGATCCGGGTCATTCATCACCTATCTATATTTAGAACTCTCTACTATTGGGTCATGGGGGCGAAGTACAGCCCCTCCGCGTTCGTGGGTCTGGATGCCGAGCTCCACGACCCGAGCCTTATTGAAGTTGGGGACAGGGTGTTTATTGGGGAAGGTGCGCATATCTACGGACATATGGTGATGGATGGGAGACTGCATGTGGCCAAAGTCAGGATTGGCCCAAAGGCGATGGTCGGGGCTCATACCTTGGTAGGTCCGGGGGTCGAAATGGGAGAGGGAGCCCAGGTGGCCGCATGCTCTGCTGTCCCAGCCGGCACCCGGATTGGGCCGGGGGAACTCTGGCTCGGCTCACCAGCCAAGAAAGTGAAAAGGCTTGGAGGTATCCGGGGTCAGGTCTTGCAATGATGCATTGTGTTATGGATCTCGAAGGCAAATGTGATATTGCAAGACCTGACCCCCTAAGAGCTTTTTCGGAGGCGGATGTGCTTGGTGGTGATCTCAACGAGCTCATCCTCTTCGATGAACTCGAGCGCGAATTCAAGCGTCATCTCCCGGGGCGGGATGAGATGTATCGCTTCATCTGAACCCGAGGAGCGCATGTTTGTGAGCTTTTTTTCGCGGCTCGCGTTGACGACCAGATCGGGGCCTTTATTGTTCACGCCCACGATCATCCCCGGGTAAAGCTCATCGCCCGGGTGGGAGAAAATCTCGCCGCGGTCCTGCAGACGCCAAAGCGCATACGCCACCGCCGTCCCCGCCGTTTGTGAAACGAGAACTCCTAGCTTGCGCTTGGGCAGTTCCCCCATGTATTTTTGGTAGTCGTAAAAATTTTGATACATCGTACCGGTGCCCCTCGTCATGAGCAGGAGGTCGCTCCTGAAGCCCAAGAGGCCCCGGGAGGGAATCAGAAACTCCATGCGGGTGGTTCCCACGCTCGTCGTCGTCATGTTTTTCATTTCAGCCTTGCGCATGCCCAGGGCTTCTATCACGGCGCCTTTATAAGCGGGATCCGTTTCGACGACGAGTTCTTCAACCGGCTCCATCTTTTCGCCGCCTTCCGTTTTGAGAATGACCTCCGGTTTTGACACCTCCAACTCATAGCCTTCGCGGCGCATGGTCTCGATTAAAATAGAGAGGTGGAGCTCCCCGCGCCCGGAAACCTTGAATCGCTCCTGACCCTCGACTTCCTCGACGCGGATTCCCACATTCATCATGGCCTCGTGCGTAAGCCGTTCGCGGATATGCCGGGAGGTGAGAAAACGGCCTCCATCTTTTCCCGCAAGAGGGCTTGTATTGTGGGCAAAGTACATGGAGATGGTAGGCTCGTCTATTTTGACGGCCTGAACCGCCACGGGCCTTTCGGGATCCGCCAGGGTGTCGGCCACGCGCACTTCGGAAAACCCGCTCAAGGACGCGATGTCGCCCGCTTCGGCCGATACCGCTTCGATCCGTGAGAGGCCGCGGTATTTTAATATCTTGGTGACCTTGGCCTCGTCCCTGCCGCCGTCGCGTTTAACAACGGCCAGCAAGTCTCCCACCCTGACCTTGCCGTGAAAGATGCGCCCGGTCGCGATGCGCCCCATATAGGAATCATAATCCAGCATGGTCACCAGCATTTGAAAGGGGAGATCGGGATCGGCCACGGGGGGGAGGACCCGGTGGAGAATCGTGTCCAGGAGCGGTTTCATGCTGTCTGTGGGCTCATCCAAGTCCAACGCGGCCCATCCTTCCTTGGCCGAGGCAAAGACGATGGGAAAATCCAACTGCTCATCCGTGGCATTGAGTTCACAGAAAAGGTCAAACGTCTTGTCGACCACTTCTTGAGGCCGGGCATGGGTCCGGTCGATCTTGTTGACGACGAGAATAGGCTTTAAATGCAGTTCAAGCGATTTGCGAAGCACGAATTTGGTTTGGGGCATGGGTCCGTCAAAGGCATCCACCAAGAGCAGGACGCCGTCGACCATCTTGAGAATGCGCTCTACCTCGCTTCCAAAATCAGCGTGGCCGGGCGTGTCGACGATATTGAACAGCGTGTCCTTGTAGATAAAGGAGGCGTTCTTGGAAAATATCGTGATGCCGCGCTCCTTCTCGATGGGATTGGAATCCATGACGGTCACTTCGCCGTCTTTAAACTTATGGGCGCCCGTCTGCTTTAAGAGGGCGTCAACCAGGGTCGTCTTGCCATGATCGACGTGCGCGACGATGGCGATGTTACGGACGTCCTTGCGTCTTTTCAGGGATGGCATATCGGCTACACGCTTTGAAAGAGGCGGCGCACGCTTGTAAGGGCCGATTCCTTAAGGGAGTAGAGACAGGGGACGACGAGCAAGGTGAGGGTGGTTGAGAAGATGATTCCCCAGCTAATCGCGAGCGCCGCGGGGGCCACGAAGGGGTCGGGATTCTTCGTTCCCCAGCCATAGGCCACAGGCATGAGGCCCGCCGCTGTGGTGAGGGTGGTGAGGAGCACCGGCCGCAGTCTCTTGCGGCAGGCGTCTACAATGGCTTCAAAGATTTCGAGCCCCGCCGCCCGCCTTTGCTGGATAAAGCTCACGAGCACGATGGCATCGTTTACCGCGACCCCGGCAAGTCCGATTGTTCCCAGGATGGCCATAAAGTTGAGCGGCTCGCCGTGCGCTAAGAACGCGATGACGACCCCCATGACGCCAAAGGGAATGGATGCCATGACGATCACGGCGTCTGTCACGGAACGGAATTGGGCGGCCAAGGTAATAAAGATCAGGAACCCCGAAATCCAGAATGCCCGGAAAAGGCTCGACAAAGATTCCCGTGTTCTCTCCGCCTCGCCGCCGTATTTAACCGTGTAGCCGCTAAAGCCCTCGGGAAGCGACTTAAACGCCTGCATGAGCCGGGCATTGGCCTCCTGGGATGTAACCCTTTTTTCGTCCACTCCCGCTGTGACGGTCACGGCGCGCTTTCCGTCCAGGTGTTTGATGAAGTTGATTCCACCGGCCTCTTCCAGATGGGCGACCTCCCGTAAAGGAATAAGATTTCCTCGCGGGTTGGGGATAAGGAGCTGGTTAAAAGACTCCCGCGTCTTTCGTTCTTCTTCGGGCAGGCGTACCACAACGTCGATCTCCTCCTCCACGTCGCCGGTTTTGATGGTCGTGGCGACCCCGCCCTCAAAGGCGTTTCGGACAGCTGTCGCGATTCGGCGCGTGGTAAGCCCTGCCTGCGTGGCCGCGTTTGCATCGACGGAGACCCTAAGCTCCTCTTTCCCTTCCTCAAAATCATCTTTGATATCCGTCACTCCCTCTATCTTGGCGAGCTCCGTCTTGAAAACTCCCGCGAGGTCAAGGAGCTTTTCGAAATCATCCCCCCGCAGTGTGACCTCCACGGCCTTGCCGGAGGGGGGGCCCGGGCGGCGCGTGTCCAGGACGATCGAATCGAATCCCGGCACGCCTTTTACCCCCTCTCTTAGAGCCGCGACGATCTCTTCCGTAGAGCGCTTTCTTTCTTTGCTGGGAGTAAGATAAATCTGAATTTGTCCCAGGTGGCTTCCCCGGTTCGTGGCGGGGCGGCTGGGGTCTTCAAGCTGTTTTCCGACTGCCGTGATGTAGTTTTCGAGCTCTTCCTCCTTGAGACCATCCACGATCTTTTCAAGCGGACCGAAGAGCGCCTCGGTTTTTTCAAGCCCCGTCCCCAGAGGCGCATCGGCGCGGATAAAGAGTTGTTCTATGCCACGGGAGGGGAAAAGGATGAATTTTAGTCCGAAGATGCGGCAGGCGAGGAACAGAAGCGGCACGGCCAGGACGAGGGCAGCCACCACGCGAAATCTGTGACTTAAGACGTGTGCGATGGTAGCTGCGTACATCCGGTCGAGTGCCTTGAACCAATGGGTTTCGGATCTTGTCTTGGGATGGTCGTGCGCCCCCGGGCGGTGTTTGACGAAATCTGCGATATGGACGGGGAGCACCAGGACCGCCTCGGAGAGCGAGGCCGTCATCGCGATCATGGCGACGATCGAGATCTCGCGAACGTACTTTCCGATAATTCCGGTCATGAAAGAAAGCGCGAGAAAGGCCCAAATGGTGGTGAGTACGGTGGCTGTAACGGGGACAAGAACCTCCTGGGTTCCCAGGACCGCGGCGCGCTTGGGGTCCTCGCCCCGCTCGATGTGGGTATAGATGTTTTCCCCGATCACGATGGAGTCGTCGACGATTAGACCCAGCACCATGATGAGCCCGAACATGCTGATAAGATTTAAGTTGATCCCGCACGAGTGCATGACGATGAGCGTGAGAAACATGGCGAAGGGAATCCCGGCCGCGGTCATGAGGGCGACGGGCAGGCTTAGAAAAGCGATGAGCGATCCAACCACAAGGACGGCGCCAAAGATTCCGTTCGTGGTCAGGACATTGAGTCTGCGCTTGACGAAAAAGGAGATGTCGTCGATGAAGGCGGCCTTGATCTCGGGATGTTCCTTCTGATATGTTTGAGTGAGTTTCTTGACCCGGTCGACGATCTTGATGACGTCTCCGGCCCGTTTCTTGATCACGATGAGATTAATGGCCCGCTCACCGTTGGTGCGCTCGATCGTGGCTTCCTCCTCAAAGGTGTCGCTCACTTGAGCCACGTCGCGCACGCGCACCCAATTGCCCTGGTCGTTCGCGCGGATCACGATATCCCGCACCTCTTCGGCTGTCTCGAATTCGCCCAGGGTGCGGATCAAGTACTCCCGGGCGGGGGTTTTGAGCGTTCCCCCGGGGAGATTTAAGTTTTTCTCGCTCACGGCCTGGATCACCTCTTCCAAGGAAAGGTGCCATTCGGCGAGTTTTGTGGTGTCGACTTCTATGGCGATCTCCTGCTCGCGCCAGCCGCGCCGCTCCACCTTGCTCACGTGCGGGATATCTTCAAGCTGGCTGCGCAGGGCCCGGGCGTGCTCTCTGAGCTCGCGCTCCGGCAAATCGGCCGTCAAGGACACTTCGATGACCGGCTGATCCTGGGTCCGCAGCTCCTCCACAAGGGGCTCATCCTCGAGGTCTGCGGGAAAGTCCTCCACACGGTCCACGGCCCTTTGAATGTCGTTTACCACCTGCATCTTGTTCTTTACGTTGGGGTCGAGTTGTATCACGATGATGGACTGGCCCTCGGTGGAGATTGAGGTGATCTCGTCGATGTCGTCCACCTCTTTGAGTTCCTTTTCGATGGGGATGGTGACGTGCTTTTCCATGTCCTGCGGGGTGGCGCCGGGGAAGGCGGTTTGCACGGTCACGACGTCAAAGGTGACGTTCGGAAAGGCCTCGCGGTTTATTCTAAAAAGCGTGGAGAATCCCACGACGATGACAAAGAGGCTCACCAGGTTGACGAGGAGGGAGTGTCGAATGCTGAATTCAGCGAGACGCATCCAGTCGCTTCTCGTATTTTTTGAGGAGGGTATTTTGGGCGCGGGAAAGCTCAATCAGCGCCTTTTTGTGGTCAATCGCAGCATCCAGGTCGGCCTCCGACGCATCCAAAACGTCCCGCTGAAAACGGATGATGGTGTCGGAATCCGAGCGGCCGTAGGAAAACTTCTTTTCCTCCTCGGCCAACTTCTCTTTTTGGAGCGATTCGATGGCGAGGCGTTTATCCGCCTGGACCGCCGCCAAGTTTACGTCGCGCACCCGGCTTTCGACTTCGGTTACAATTTTGAGCTCAGTCTGCTGGAACTCGAGGATTGCGCGCGCCTTTTCGAATTTGGCCCGGGCGTGTTCCGCGTTTTCCTCGCTGCGCTCAAGCGGGAAACTTGCGCTTACTCCAACGAAATAGGTGGGGTTATCGCCCGCGTAAGACTCGCCTACAGCATCCTCCCAGTGCCGGTCGAGGCCGTTTCCGGTCAAGGTCGCCTCGAGGTCCAGCTGGGGCCAGCGCTCATTCCGCTTCATCGTGAGCTGGACCTCTTTCTCATCGATCTCCAGTTTTGCCTTTTGGTAGTCCCGGCGCGCGGATAGAGCCGTCACGAGGCTTTGGTCGAGATAGGCGACCTCTTTCTCAAAGGCGGGGGACTCGGTGGGGAGGATGCGCTCCTGGCCCGCCCAATTGAGCTTAAGCCTCAACTCGTTCGAGGCGGACTGAAAGGAGTTTTCCGCTATGAGCACCTCGATCTCGCGCTGTTTGACGTTTGCCTCGGCGGCCAAAAGGTCCGGCTTTTCGATGAGGCCGGTTTGGATGCGCTCGCGGTTTATGTTTAAGAAGCGCTGGGCATCTTGGAGCGCGCGCGTCTTAATCTCAACGCGCTCGTGCTCGCGTACGAGCTCCCAGTAGGCCTCCTCGCAGGCGGCGAGGATTTCTTCAATGCGGTCCTGCGTATCTAAGTCAAACTGCTCGATGTCGACGCGGGTCATCTCGACCTCGGAGCGGTCGACGATCCCGGCCCAGTTCTTTAGGAGCGGCTGGGTGAGGGAGACCTCCACATCGGTATCGAAATGAGGGTTGACGGATGTAAAGGTGGAGTTCGTGGCGTTACGCTGGTTTAAAAAGCTCATGGCGAGCGTGGTCCCAAAACGAAGCAGGCGCTTTAAGGCGAAATTCAAGCGGGTCGTATCGGTCTTGGTGCCCACCACAACGCTCGATTTTTCAGCCTCGTCCTGCTCGAAATCGGCCTCAATATCCAGATCGGTGTCGTAACGGGCGAGCGCGGAGGGAAGGTCTGTTTCCTTGATGGAGAGGTCGAGTTGGGCGATCTGGATTTCGAGATTGTTCTGCCAGGCCAGCCGCAGGGCTTCATCCAGGGAAAGAAACGTCACCCCTTGGGCAAGCTGCGCATGGGAAGATGAAACAGCCAAGGGAGATAGGACAAGTCCCATGCACAAAAGTAGTGAAATGTAGGCGCGCACGGGATATACGTTACACCAAGCGCTTTAGAAACTCAAGAACCTGGTCGGCAATGCGGCGGGAAGATAGGCCGTGTTTTTCCAAGAGCTCATCGGTCTCGCCGGATTCTCCGAAGTCGGTGAGGCCTATGCGCTTGATGGGTACGGGGTTTGTTTCAGAAAGGGCTTCTGCGACCGCGCCCCCCAACCCTCCGTAGATCGTGTGGTCTTCGATCGTCACGAGGCGGCGGGTTTTGCGGGCGGCCTCGGCGAGGAGCTCGGTATCGATGGGCTTTAAGGTGTGGATGTTGATGACCTGGGCGGATTTTCCTGCTTGGGCCAAGGCTTCGGCTGCGTCCAGGGCAGGTTTGACTGTACCGCCGGATGCAACGAGGGTCACATCTTTTCCCTCGCTCAGGATCACGCCCTTCCCCGGGATAAAACGGTAGCTGTCCTTATTTACGGGGTGGAGATTGTGGCGTGTAAGGCGCATATAGGACGGTCCCTTGTGACTTGTCAGGTATTGGGTGGCCGCCTTGGTTTCGATTTCATCGGCCGGCTGGAGCACGAGCATGTGGGGCAGCGAGCGCATGAGGGCGAGGTCTTCCAAGCCCTGCTGGCTGTAGCCGTCGGCCCCGACCGCAATGCCGCCATGCGTTCCAATGACATGCACGGCGGCGCGGGAGTAACACAGGGAGACCTTGATCTGATCAAAGCGGCCCGTGATGAAGCAGGCAAAACTACAGACAAACGGGACCTTGCCTGCAAGGGCGAGACCCACGCCTGCCCCGATCATATTGGCCTCGGCGATCCCGAATTCAAAGGCCCGTTCCGGAAATTTCTTGGCGAAGGCCCCGGTCTTGGTGGATTCCCTTAGATCGGCGTCCAGGACGACGATGTTGGTGTTTTTCGCCCCCAGCTCCTCGATGGCTTCGCCAAACGCGGCTCGGGAGGCCTTGGGCTTCATCGTCTCACGCCCTACGTCCCACATCCGACGTCCCACGTTCCTCCCTCCTCCCTCATCCTTCCTCCTTCTGATCCTTAAGCTCTTGAATTGCTTTCTCGGCTTCCTCTTTAGAAGGTGCCTTCCCGTGCCAAGCGATGACGTTTTCCATAAAGGAAACTCCCTTGCCCTTCACCGTGTGCGCAATAATCATGGTGGGTCTTTCCTTGATGGTGCGGGCCTCCTTGAAGGCAGCGATCACTTTTTGGAAATCATGGCCGTCTATGGTGAGGACCTTCCAGTTAAATGCGCGCCACTTGTCGGCGATGGGCTCTAGGTCCATGACCTCCCACGTGTGACCGTCGATCTGACCCTTGTTGTAATCAATGATGGCAGTCAAGTTATCAAGCTTAAACTTGGGCGCGCTCATGGCGGCCTCCCAGACCTGACCTTCCTGTGTCTCGCCGTCGCCCATGAGGCAGTAGGTGTGCCAGGCGTTTTTCTCGAGTTTGCTCGCAAGGGCCATGCCGATCGCGACTGAAAGCCCTTGGCCGAGGGCCCCTGTGGCGGCCTCGAGGAACGGAAGGGCCGCTGGGTCCGGGTGGCCTTGAAGCCGGCTTCCGAGTTTTCTTAAGGTCATGAGCTCCTCGCGGGGGAAGTAGCCGAGACGCGCGAGGGTGGCGTAAAGGACTGGACAGGCATGCCCCTTGGACAGAACAAAACGGTCCCGGTGGGGCCAGTCCGGTCTCTTAGGATCGTGCCGCATGATCTGGTAGAAGAGGCTCACCACGATTTCGACGGCAGAGAGCGACCCCCCAGGATGACCGCTGCCTGCTTCGGCAAGCATCCGGATGATGTCGATGCGAACCTCGCGGGCAATTTCCTTGAGTTCGCGGTAGGAGAGGGTTTGGCGCTGTGTCATGGATTCGATGGCCGGTGGCATGAGAATGTAAGAGGCAATATCTTACACTATTTGGCCGTGCCGCGCAAAAAATGAGGTTCGCTCCGAAGGGCGCCGGTCCTATGTCTTAACTGCTTGTACCCCAAATAGATGCACGATTTTAAGCCTATTATGGTAGAATAAAGTGTTTAACCACTCCCCAAATGTAATCTTCCGCTTTAAGGATGATCATCGAATGGCCCAGAGCGATATCACGGGAATTTTCCAGGAAATCGCGGATCTCATGGAGATCCTGGAAGAAAACACGTTCAAGATTCGCGCCTACCAGAATGCCGCCCGCACTTTGGGTGGAGTGTCGGACACCCTGGAAGATCTGGTCCGCGAGAATAAACTTCAGGAGCTCCCGGGAATCGGCGAGGGCATCGCAAAGAAGGTGGTAGAGTTCTTAAAGACGGGCAAGGTCCGATTCCACGAGGAGCTTCGAAAGAAAGTGCCCGAAGGGCTCCTCGAGATGCTTAGGATCCAGGGCATGGGGCCCAAAAAAGTAAAGGCCGTCTGGAAGGGACTAAAGATTAGTTCCATCAGCGACCTGGAACGCGCGTGCCGGGAGAACCGCCTGGCGAATCTCGAGGGGTTTGGGGCCAAGTCCCAGGAAAATATCTTAAAAGGAATAGGCTATCTTAAAAAGAGCAGCGGGCAGTTTCTCTTCGCCGTTGCCATCCAGTCGGCCGAACCCATCCTCAAGCGTCTTGAAAAGCATAAGGCGGTCCGGAGGGTGAGCCTTGCGGGGAGTTTGCGCCGAAGGAAGGAAGTCATCAAGGACATCGATTTCGTGGTCAGTACCGAAAATCCCGGCCGTGTCATGAAATTTTTCACAGAGATGGATGAGGTGGACGCCGTCACGGCGCACGGTGAGACCAAGTCTTCCGTGAAACTCAAGAACGGAATCAATGTGGATCTAAGGGCGGTGAGCGACAAGGAGTTTCCCTATGCCCTGCACCACTTGACGGGGAGTGTGGAGCACAATACCGCCATGCGCACGCGCGCCAAGAAGGCCGGCTACAAGATGAACGAGTACGGCCTCTTTAAAGGAAGGCGTCTCGTTGCCTGCAAAGATGAGCGTGAGATCTTTGAAGAGCTGGGTCTGACGTATATCGAGCCGGAGCTTCGGGAGAACATGGGGGAGATCGAGGCCGCCATGAAAGGTGGGAAACTCCCGCATCTCGTGGAAGAAAAAGACATCCGCGGCGTTTTTCACGTGCACACCACCTACTCGGACGGGAAGGCCCCGCTGGAAGTCATGGTGCGCACTGCGGAAGAGATGGGCCTCGAATACGTTGGCATTTCGGATCATTCCCAAAGCGCCAGTTATGCAAACGGCCTCAAGGCAGACCGGGTGAGTAAACAGCAGAAGGAGATCGACGCGCTCAACAAAAAGCGGAACATTCGGATTTTTAAGGGCACCGAGTGCGATATCCTGGCCGACGGGGCGATGGATTTTTCCGAGAAGGTCCTGGCCTCATTCGACTTCGTCATCGCGAGCGTTCACAGTCTTTTTAATATGTCAAAACTCGAGATGACCAAGCGCATCGTGCGGGCGCTTAAAAATAAGCATGTGACGATGCTGGGTCATGCGACGGGGAGACTGCTTTTGTCGCGTGAGGAGTACGCGGTAGATTTAAACGAGGTGATCGAGGCGGCGGTCGGGGAGGGTAAGGTGATCGAGCTCAATGCGAACCCCTACCGGCTGGATCTGGACTGGCGAGTCCTCAAAGGGGCCAAGGAAAAGGGTCTTAGGGTTTCCATCAATCCCGACGCCCATAACACGGTAGGGCTGGCCGATATCGCCTACGGGGTGGGAATCGCGCGCAAAGGCTGGCTCGAGGCCAAAGACGTGATCAATACCATGCCCCTCAATAGGATGATCGCGTATTTGGCGGGCCGCTAGGCATGGCCCATCGTGGTGGTGCCGAGCTTAAGGCACGTGTCCGCACGGTAGTGTTAAGGTTGACCAAGGCCTACCCGAGGGCGCACTGCACCCTCGATTACAGAAACCCCCTGGAACTCATGGTCGCTACGATTCTGTCCGCCCAGTGCACGGATGAGCGGGTGAACAAGGTCACGCCCGCGCTCTTCAAGAAATACCGGAGCGCGCAGGATTATGCGGCAGCCCTGCCGGCCGAGTTGGAAAAAGACATCCGCTCCACTGGGTTTTACCGGAGCAAAGCCAAAAGCATACGCCTGGCATGCTCGGATATCGCAAAGAAGTATGCGGGCCGGATCCCCGACCAGCTCGGGGACCTGGTCGAGCTCCACGGGATCGGCCGCAAGACCGCCAATGTCATTTTGGGGAACGCCTATGGCATCCCCGGGATGGTTGTAGACACGCACGTCAAGCGTCTTGCAAACCGTCTGGGCTTTACCCAACACAAAGATCCCGTCAAGATAGAATTCGATCTCATGCAGTTGATTCCAAAAGAGCGTTGGACCCAGTTTTCTCACGTTTTGATTCAGCACGGAAGACGCTGCTGCACGGCGCGTCGGCCGGACTGCCCTCATTGCCCTGTCGGGAAGTGGTGCCCGTCGAATGGAAAGGTGTGACTATGCCTTCAGCGCAACTATGAGCCCGTCGCGAATCGGCACGAGGGTAGCAACGAGCTCTTTGTCAGAAAATACGAGGCGGGTAAACTCGAGAATCCCGCGCGTGGGCGGGTCGGGATTTTTGTCAAAGACCTGACCAAACCACAAACAATTGTCGGCGATGAGGAGGCCCCCTTTATTGAGGCGGGCTTTAGCTTTTTTGAAACAGGCGGGGTAATCTTCTTTGGCGGCGTCAATGAAAATAATGTCAAAATCGCCGGGGACCTCATCGATAATGTTAAGGGCGTCTCCCGCATGCACCGTCACTTTCTTTTCCAACCCGCCCCGTTTGAAGAAGTCTTTGGCCTGTTCGCAGTTGTCAGGATCGGTGTCCGTGTGGTGCACCCTCCCATCGCTCGGAAGGGCCTTCGCAAACCAGTAGGCCGAATAGCCGAAGCCCGATCCCATCTCAAAAACGGTTTTGGCCTTTGCTAGTTTGGCGAGTTGGAAAAGAAGCTGGCCCACCATCGGCCCTACGTAAGGAAAATCGAGCCGGCGGGCGAGTTTTTCCATCTCCTTAAGCACGGGGTCACTCACCGTGTACAAGGAGGCGATATAATCTTCAACTCGGGGATTTACGAGTTCCATGATGAGTTCCGTATTTGCCGATAGCTGACAGCCGATGGCTCATTATAACATGGAGGTGAAACATGAAAATAGGCGTTGTTCTTTCGGGTTGCGGCGTGATGGACGGTTCCGAGATACACGAGGCGGTGCTCACACTATTGGCCATAGATAAGGCTGGTCACGAAGCGGTATGCATGGCTCCGAACGTGGAGCAGTCGGAGGTTATCAACCATGTGACGAACGCGCCTATGAAAGAGAAGCGCAATGTCTTGGTGGAATCCGCGCGCATCGCGAGGGGCCGCATCCGTGATATCAAGGGGGTGAAGGGGAGCGATATCGACGCCCTCATCTTTCCGGGCGGGTTCGGCGCCGCGAAAAACCTCTGCGATTTTGCGGCGAGCGGTCCTGATTGCAAGGCCCATCCCGATGTCGCGCGGCTCATCCAAGAGGTGCATCGGGCGGAGAAACCCATAGGGGCGATTTGCATAGCGCCCGCCCTCATTGCCAGGGTATTTCAGGGAAAAGGGGTCACACTCACTATTGGGAACGACCCCGAAACTACCGGGGCCCTCCAAAAAATGGGCGCCCGGCATCGTGAATGCACGGTGAAAGAATTTGCAGTGGATGAAAAAAATAAGATCGTTTCAACGCCCGCCTATATGCTGGCGAGAAGCATCAAGGAAGCTCAACTTGGCATCGAAAAACTTGTCGGCAAAGTCATCGAACTCGCCCAAGTCCATCAAACAGCCTAGTCCCATTGGGGAGAAACCCTCCTACATTTACTGCTTGTGCTACCTCGTGTATTTCAACAAGTTATGATAATTTAGTCCATCCTCTTTTGATTTGACTATACATACTATTGCATGTTACAATACCCGTCCATGCATTCTCGCCCATCCATAAGGATTATCGCAGCGCTTACAACGGGTATTTTTCTTATTACCGCTATAGGCGTTGATCCATCATATGCACTCTCCCTCAACCGGCAATCCCGGTTGGGGCCGCACACGATTTCCGCCACAAGTTACCTCACCCAGGAGCCTTTTCTTAAGGGCGCCGCATTCAGCCTCTATCTAGCTAAACTTCAGAAAATTCTTGAATCAGGGGTCAAGGGACCAGGTGTTTACAGCGGGGGTTCTCTCTGGGCGCTCGGCTGGCGGGCCGTGCGTGATCTGCCGGAAGACTACCGCGGGGTAGGCGATCACGTGCGTGAAATTCGTTACGAGACGGGCGGTGAGATGACGGTTCTTCTCGACGACGGCCAATTAGAGATTCCGGCTGGGGCGACATTCGAGGAGATTGCCGAGCGCGTGCGTGCAGGCACGCAGAGGGTATCCGGCGGGCTCGTTTCTCCGGTCGAGCGGCTTGGCCCGTCTGCCGTGGATTTGCTCAAATCTCGACTGGGGGCTTTAAACGAGGAATACGCGAGCCTTAACCCGGAGCAACGGCGTGCGGTGAGCGATGTCTTTGCCCGCGTGTCTGGCGGGGGAGACATGATCCAATCTCGGGTGGCGCATACCGTGTTAAGTGGCGCTGCCGTTGTGATGGAGGCCGACGTTATTCGGCCGGCCGGCGCGCCGCGCGGAGACGGTTTGCGCGAGGATGCAGCCAGGCTCGAGGTCGACGGTTGGAGCCTCGAGCAATTGCTGGACTACATGATTTCTTATCAGGTGCTGGATGAAAAACTGCTGGAAATGTTGATTATTTTAACGGATTCGGGCGGGTCTGTTCCTCGCACCGTCTGGCGCGAGGCCGTGGTTAAGTACAGGAAGGTGCTGAATCGCAGGGAGTTTAACCGGGTTTTGGTGCATCTCAAAGAGGAAGATCTGATCAAGGAAACAGGCGGCCTCTTTGTCGCAAACCTGGACGAACTGCGAGCGCAGGTCAAGTGGGACATGGACCGGCGTCAGTTGAAAAAGATATTCCTGGAGGTCCTGGGAGGCAGGGGACTTGCGAGATGGAACTTAAATCCCGACGAGTGGAGAGGACAAATACAGGTTCTTTTGGGAAAGTGGGCACGGTTTTCTGTCTCCGGCGCCGTCATTGAAGAGCCGGAATCATTGACAAGCCTTAACCAGGAGCAACTGCTCGAGTTTTTATCAGACGCGCTGGCAGCCGAGCGTTATCTCATCCGTCATGAGCGGGCTATGAAATCTGCTCTTAAGCTCATGGGGGTGAGGGCCGATGCCTCCATAGGCCAGATTGTATTTCGTTATGCCACCTCCCGGCACCTCCTCCATGTAGGACGCCGGCAGGGGGAAGACCCTTCCGCGCGCGTTCTCACGGTGGATCTGGGCAATATCTCTGCACATGCACTGCGCAATCCCCTGTATGTCCTGCACGCCCTTTCCCACAGCTTCATGAAACCCCGCACCGAAGTAGTATCTGCCCCCCCGTTTTCGATTGACGAGTTCAGACAGTATGGGTCTCCGGTCCTCCTCGAGGCAGTCGACGAGGTCATTGCGCACAAGCTCTCGGCTCAAATCGCACAGCGGCTTGATATCTCGGACAGGCAGTGGAGAGAGTACCTCACGAGCACGTTCGGATTCCATGACCGCCTGGCGGGCGGGCACGCGGTCAGATGGGCCATGCTCGCCGCGATTTACACCCAGAGCCGTGTCTTTGAAAGAGCCTCGTTCCTGGACAATTGGCTGATGGAGGCCACGGAGGCGGGAATAGATGACGATCTTGTAAATGCCTTGCGGACACTTTACAGGCAATCGGGGTTTAAGAATATCTCCGAGGCCGCGCGGCCCTGGCAGGAGATGCAAGAGACGGATCTGCTCCGGATCGCTGTACGGCATTATAAAACCGCGGCCGATATACTCGGCGTTTCTGAAAAACAGCTGAAGCCGCTTCTCACGTTCGACCGGAACTGGGAATCGGACATAACGTTTCCGAGGGACAATGGCGAGCCCATGACGGTAAAGGGCTTCCGCGTCTGGCATCGCCGCGCCACCTGGACGGGGAGGCTCAAGTGGAAAGAATGGGTCATCGAGCCCGCGAGCGTCTACGGGGGCGGTTTCCGGATCACTCCGAGCGTAGATTTAGAGGAATGTCAGGGTCTCTCCATGATGATGTCGAACAAGAGCGCTCTGTTGGGGCTTCCCGTGGGAGGGAGCAAGGGCGGAATCCGTGCAGATCTTAAGGAACTCTCCCTGAAGGAGCAATTCCGCATGATCCGCTCTTATGTGAATGCGCTCCGAAGGGACGAGGTGATCGGCCCGCATCCCGAGTATCCCGACAGGCACCTGGACCGGTTTGCCCCGGATCAGAACATTACTGAAGAAATGATTCTCGTGTTTTTGGATCAGTACATCCGGCTGATGACAGAGGAGAGAAGATTAAGCCACCGCTTGTTCGAGTCGTCTCTTCAGGGCGTGCTGGAATCCGTGCGCGCACGTGAAGCACTTCTTTCGGTGCCGAATGATGAACCGGCGGAAACCCTCTTTCTGGATGCGTATCTTAAGGTACTCGGCCAGAATCCTAGACTTCCGGCGCCGGAGCTGGCTGTCATCTCGAGCAAGCCGGTCAGGGCGGGGGGGCTCGCTGTGCGTAAGTTGGCAGTCGGCTTGGGGGGCTCGGCGGTCCTGGATGAATTTTTAAGGCACTCAAGTATTCTTCGGCCCAAAAAAGGTGAGGCCTTGCGGGTGGCGATCCAGGGTTTTGGCCCAGCGGGCTATTCCATGGCGCACTATCTGGCGCTTCCGGGCTGGAGGTACCGCTATCTTCTTCAATACCTAGGCGACATGAGCGGCTATTTTTACAAGGAGGCGGGGTTTGACCCTGAAGACGTCGAGCGCGACATGCGGGAGCATGGCCGCAGGACCATAGGCGGTTATGGGCCGGTCGATCGCGTGATCGGCAGGGAAGAGTTTTTCAGTTCTGACGTAGATATCTTGATACCGGCGGCCACCGGAGGGGTGATCACGAGCGTGAACGAGGCCGATATCCGGGCGCCTGTAGTTGAAGAACTGGGCAATGGCGCGGTGACCTATCCCGCAGCGAATGCCCTGGCCAGCCGGCCGAAGGTTGTGCTTTCGGGAGAACTGGCCAATTCGGGGGCATTCTTCGTTTCGAATATAGAGGCCGATGCCAACGTCAAGGGCAGAACATGGGATGACGACAGGATTGGCAAACTTGTAGTCGCAGTCATGCGCGATACGACACGAAGGGTCATGGAGACCTCCAAATCCTTCGACCCCACCATTCCCCTGTCGAACGCCGTCATGGTCTTTGCGCTCAAGCGCATGCTGGGGGGTCAAGTGGCGGAGCTCAACAACCAGGCGTCCGGAGACGGCATCGAGATGGAGGCGCTGGAGCGTGCGGATCGCACTCGACATCCCAATTGGCTCGAGAGCACTTTCTTGCCCGGCCGGTCATGGTCCCATAAAATGGATTTATCCCACGTTAAATGGGCTTACCTTCTGCCGGGGGTTATGGTTGGGGTCGTGACCCTCGCGGCCTATGTATTAGGTGTGATTGGAGTAACAGGCCTGGGTCATTCCCTTCTTGTTTCGATGCTGACATTTGCCGCCATTGATTCAAGCGGCCAATTATTCGGCCAGGACAGACGCGTCGATCTTCAGCAGGTGCTCGCAGCCATCACGGTCATCGGTCTTTATAACGGTCTTGCCATCCATTTCGTGTTTGCTTGGATGGAGCAGTTCCTGTGGCCGGTGCGGGTCCTGGTTGCTACGCTGCATGGTGCCATTTCTGGAGTGGCGTATCTGGGTCTTCTCCATACCCTTCATTATCGTATTCGAACACCTGAGCACTCTATCCGGTATGACGAATTTAATGAAGCCGTGACTAAGAAAAAACTCATGCAAATGCTTCTGTACGTCGTCACATTGATCGATATTCCAAGACATGTCGTTGTCCAAGGCTTTTTGGAAGAGTCATCCCCGACAGTACGTGCTACTGTATCTCTTGTGACTGGTGCCCTTGTAGGCGTCACGTTGAGTTATATCACGAACAGGGTCCAATCCTCGGAAGATGGCGGAACCCATCTTTCAGGGGACGGTGTCCGCGATGCCACGATGAAAAACGCGGCGGTGAGATTGCACGAGCTCTCGACGTCGGAGAATAAGGCTGAGTTCCAGCGGTATGCCCTGGCACTCGTTCATGACGTCGTTCCATATTTTTTTGAGCAGGAGGAACAGCGCGTTTATCTCAAGCGCCTCGGCTGGCTTGCCCCGCATGACCTCCATGGACTCCGGCGCCTGTTGAGGGATCTCTCGTGGGAGTTAGGTCTGAAGCGCTTCCGGCGAAATGCGGCCATGATCAACTTAAGCCAATTGGCGCCCCAGCTCCTTGAGGAAGGCCGCATCTCCGAGGAGCAGGCGGAGGCGGTCAAAGCAGCGGTTCAAGAGAAGGAAGGAGTAATCCGAAGCACTCTCCTCGCGGGGAGGGCCGTCTGGGTCTACGGACAGGAGGTGCGGCTCGATCCGTTGACGGGACGGTTTTTCTTTGACGAGCCCTTTATGAGCGAAGGTTTCAAGAAGATCCCCCTTGTGGAGCGTGCCCCGCCCAAAATCGTGATCGGTGTGCTCGTGCACAATGGCTGGGATGACGTGAAGGCCCTGCTTCAGTCGCTCTGGCACATGGGGACGCCCAATGTCGAAGTTGTGGTTTTAGATAATGGCTCCGCCGAGAATCGCTTAAGGGAACTTGAGCGTTTTGCTGACGTACCAGCCTACCGGTTGATGTTCATGCGCACTGAATCCAATCTGGGTTTTGACGAGGGGCATAACGCCGTTCTTGATTATGCCTTGGACGAGGCGCGCGCGGACTACTATCTCGCTTTAAATGACGATTGCGTTGTTGGCCCCGGATTTATGAATGGGCTTCTGGCGGCATTCGAGGATCCTGAAACGCGGAAACTCATTGCGAGCGATCGGCCCATCGGGGCAGTGGGGCCGCTTGTATTTAATCTCGAAGGGGCTCAGCGCACGCCTGTGATTCAAAGCTACGGACGTCCGCATCTTCGGAAGGTTCTTTTCCAGAGGCAAAACACGGGGTTTGGGAGCAGCGATCCCAGCGCCTTCCCCAGCACCATGATAACGGACACGGTTGTGGGCCCTGCAGTGCTTTATCCCACTTCTGCCCTTAGGGCTATAGGCGGGTACGATCCCCGTTTCTTCATGTATGGCGAGGAGCCTGATATGGCGCTTCGTCTTGAGGATGCTGGATACATCAGCGCGGTCACCCAAGGTTCCAAGATATGGCACAAAGGTTGGGGGAATTCGAGCGGCGGCGATCGTTCACGGATAATGTCCGATCTGGTGGTGCGTAATCGCTTCCTTCTGCTGCGTAAGCATGCCCAATTGCGAGACATGAAGACCCTCGTCAGCATTGCGATGCGCATCGTGTATTTTTCTTTCGGGCGCTTTTTAAGGGCGCTTGTCTATCAAGACGCCGCCTTGGCGCTCGCCCCGGTCAAGGGAGTTCTGGACGGTATGCTGGGCAGGTTTTCCACGGTCCAAGCGGGCCCCGTCGAGAGGGTCGTGCCCTTGCCGTCTGCCCGCCAACCGGCCGCCAAAATTCCAGAGGCCGTCGGGAGCAGGGTTTCCTCATCCGGAGACGGGCTTGCTTCGGGGGATGGCATTACGGATGAGAACGAATGGCGGCAAAGGATTGCTCGGGCGAGTTCGATCCATGAGCTGAACCAACTCCCCGCAGCCTTCGCTCAAGAAGGCCGGCCTCCCTTGGAGTCTAAAAGAAAATGGAGTCCTACCTGGAGTCACTGGTTTCGGACCCTTCCTTCTGAAGCGGAGAAGTTTGAACGGGCTGTGGCAAAACGGCGTGAGCAGATCGCCGCGGCGGCATATGATAGGGTGGCGAGGGCGGTGGAGGCGATGGATGACACTCCTGCCTTGGAGCTCGCATTGGCACTCATAAAAGCGCCAGGTGGAAACGCAGTTATTTACCTCCTGACCGACCCGCGCACTAAGGGGACAGTAGCCCCTCTGCTTCTGAAGGCTTTGCAGGTCAGCGACCATGGTGAGGCAGTGGATATCCTGCGTGATGCGGCGTTCGAGCAACAGGGGCCGTTTTACATTGAGGTTAAGAGTCTCATAGCCAACAGGATCCGGAGGCTTGAAGACGAAGCTGCCGTTGAGGACAGGCTTGCGGAAGGCGCGAAGAATATGGGCGACTCCTGGCGCAAGGGAAGTTCGAGCGCGCCGCCCTCTACGGGCGCGGGGGATGGTATGCGGCAGCATAAGCCACGGACCATCTGGTGGCCCAAGCGGGATTTTGGTTACACCATTCACAATACGAATGTGGGAGAGCTCATGCAACAGCTGGGTTTCTCGCAATACAGCTCATTGTTGCGGTGGGCCAGCAGGAACCCCACGTCGTTTTACGACGCCATCGCGCGTCCGGACGGGCACCTGGGACTCGTGTGGGACACCCCTTATGAGAATGTTTTGAGCAAGTCGGGAGGTCCCTTTGGGGATATGAGATATCAGTGGTTTAAGGGGGGTCAGATCAATCTCTACCGGAATGCGGTGGAAAGGCACCTCGGCCGGACCCGCGATCGCGGCAATGGGCATCATGGCAATAGTTACGACGGCGCGGATGATGATCGTGGCGATGATCTCGCCATCATCTGGCTCGGTGAAAACGGTGAGCGGAGCGAGCTCACCTATGCCGAGCTCGACGATGAGGTGGGAAACGTTGCGGCGGCTCTTCGGAAAATTGGCGTTGGGGAGGGCACGGCCGTGGGGGTTGTCATGCCTGCCCTTCCTGAAACCGTTATCGCGCAGCTCGCCCTGTGGAAGCTGGGCGCCGTGGCGGTTCCCATGTCGCCCGGGTCGGGAACAGCTCTGACGGCCCACCGCCTGCGCGAATCGGGGGCGCGCTTCGTCATCACAGTTGACGGAACGACCCGCAAGGGAAGGGTGCAGAAGTTGGCGCACTTCGGGCGGAAAGAGGAAACGCCCGGCGAAACCGGTAAGGCAGGTTATGAGGTGGCGTTAGGAAAGGCGCTGGTTGATCAGGCGCTCGAGGAGATTCCCGGCGTCGAGCGCGTCGTGGTATTAAGAAGTCTCGACGAAGCCACGATGCCGATGGGTTCCGTCCCCATGCGGCCCGGCCGCGATCTTTGGTGGGATGAGTGGTTGGCCAAGGCCAAGGGCGAGCCAGTGCCCGATACGGTCGCAACCGATGCAGATCACCCTGCCATCTATGCCTTTAGCTCCGGAACGACCGGGCTTCCCAAAGGACTCATTCACTCGCACGGAGGCCTCACCGTCAACGTCGCCAAGGAGCATGTCTACCACTTCGACCTCCGGCGCGGCGATCGTTTTGCCGGGTGGGATGATATCCAGTGGATGATGGGCGATTGGAAGATCATCGGCACCCTGATGCGGGGGGCGACTCTCGTCATGATGTACGGCGATCCGTTTGCCACGCCGGACCGGCTCTGGCAGGCTATGCAGGATGAGACCGTCACGCATCTGGGGTTAAGCCCCAAGCAGGTGCGAAAAAATATAGCAAGCGACCCTCGCCTCCTGAACATGATCAGGAAATATGACCTGTCGTCGCTTCACTTTTTTGGATCCACGGGGGGGCCCTGGGATGAGCGGACGTGGAGATTCCTCTTTGAGGAGGTGGGTCAAAGCCGCATCCCCGTCATCAATATCTCGGGAGGGACGGATTTATTTGGCGCGCTCATGGCGAACAGCCCCCTCGCACCGCTTAAACCCGGGACCTTATGGCCCGCGCTAGGGATGCATGTGGGGCTGTTTGATGATGAGGGTCACTCCACTAAGGAAGGGCATCTGGTTTGGTTCCCTCCATTTGGTCCCTCGCAGACGCACGGTATTTTGGGCGACGATACCGGTCATTCACGTTTCCGTAAAACCTACTTTTCGAAGTTTGCGGGCGTATGGAGCCATGGGGATTGGGCGAGCCGCAAGGGGAACATGTATACGATCCATGGCAGGGCAGACGGCACCTACCGCTATAACGATCAGTTCGTGAGCCCCGGAGTTGTGGAAAGCGCGGCGTTAAAGCACCCCGCCGTGGCCGAGGCTCTTAATGTCGGAGTGCCCAATCCGGAGACGGAAAGCGACATTGTAGTTTTTGCGGTGCTCAACCAAGGGTGGCGGCCTTCCCCGGAGCTTGCAGATGACATCAAAACACGGATCGTGCAGGACCTCGGGAAGACCTTCCGTGTCAGGGATGTTCACTTTGTTATCGGCCTGCCCCAAACCCAGTCCGGCAAGGACGTGCATGATATTGTGCGCGCCGCGTATACCGGCGGGGCGATGCGCGACACGTCAAGCTTAAGCTTGGAGAGCGCAGGCTTCATAAAAGAGATTCGCAAGGCGGGACTAAACGCGCGCGGGGACGGCCTCACGGCGGGAGAAATACTCATTTACGGTGCCTGGACAGCCGCAAGCGGATTAGGCGTCTGGGTGTTTATCAAGGCGCATAGCGTTTATCAACAGCATCTCGCTCGGCGCATGAGGAGGGGTCTGGAGGATCAGTTATCCGACTTTCTCAATCAGAACATGAATGGTAAGTGGGTCGAGGATCCTAAAACCGCGCGTACCGCTCTTGACCAGTTGATCGATGGATATGAAGATCTGCATCCGGCCGTCATGAAAGAGAGTGGCGCGGAACACGTCGTGACAGTCCTAAAGTCGATCAGGCAGCTGATGGATAAGCATGTGAGCATCTCTCACATCCTAAGAGATGCCCAAGAAGGGGTTATGAAATTCCGCAGGCAGCTCGACTATTTTAAGGAGCAGGATTTTAACGAACATGAGAAGAGACCCGAGATAAAGACAGCCGTTCTCAAAATCTGGGTGACGAAGGAAGAAAATTGGAAAGAGTTCGAGGCGTTTGTCGACCACAGCCTGACACTTTTTTCTGGGGCGGGAATACGCACGGATACATCAGTCTTTAGCGCCGCCAAAGAGTTTTTAAAGGGGATTCAGGCGGAGATCAAACGGATCGAAATGGACCCGGAGGTTCCTAGAGACCATTTATTCCAATTTGCTCATGAGGCGTTCAATATGGCGGATTTGGCTTTTCAGCGCGTTTTCGACTCCCAGGCGCAGGTGCTTAAGGAAGAATTTACCAGGTTTGCAGACGATCTCGCCCGGACCCGTCGGTGGGGTGGTCGTCCAACGGGGGATGGAGTAACCAGTGCGGAGCTTTTGGTGAACGGAGCCACCACCTTGCTGCTGGGCGGGTTTTGGGTTTATTTTGCTGTTGAAGCATGGCGGTCTAACAAGGAGCAAATCTCTCAAAAGAAGTTTGATAACGAGTTCATTCGTTTCCTGGAACTAAACAGAGGGGGGGGCTGGACCCAGGCGCCTCTTGTAGCAGCAGACGCTCTTGGAAAGGCACGGACTCACTATAAAAATCGTCGTGACCAGTCACAGCCAGCGGCCGAACGAGAACGTGTGATTTCAACACTTCAATCCATGCTGGAAATCAGCGAGCGCTATACCCGACTACAGACAGCGGTACGGGATGCCGAAGAGGGAATCCAGGCCTACCGGAGCCAACTCGATTATTTCAGGGGGAGCGGAAGCCGGCCTGCGGTCATAGACTCTTGGATTAATAATACCCGAGAAGAGTGGATGGGTTTTATTCAGCGTTCCGTTAGGTCGCTCATGGGTGCAGGTATCCCGATAGGGACGGTGGTCGCGATGGGTCTCGACGAGTTCTTGGTCGATGCGAATATTGCGATCGATCGCGAGGAAGGACGCCTGCCCCAGGTAGAGGAACAGCCGTATCAATACGTGTACGAGAGGTATGACCGGGCCATGAGGATGGTTCGCGATGCGCATTCGGTGGGCACGCAAATTCTGACGCGGGAGTTTACGGAACGTGCCGGCGAAATTATCCAAGCGCTGGGCAGTCCTTCGCAAGGCGACGGCGTCAAGGGGGAGGGCGAGTATTCTGCCGCAAGAGACAGCAGGTGGATCAATTACATTGTAATCAAGAAGATTGCCGTCTCGCATTCCAGCGCGTCGATGGCTGATTTCAACATTCTCCTTGATCTTAATGACTATGTGATCGTTCAATTTTCGGTAAGTCTCCCCGCACATGTCACCCCCAGCCAGATCTTTGATTTCATCGAGGGCTTTCTGGCTGAAAAAGAGCGTGGCGAGCCGGGCATCGCGCGTTCCATCCCGTACTTTAGGGAGAGATTGCCGGCAGAACTCAAGTCGGGATTTCATGCGCATTTCCCGTTGCGCGTCCTGGAACAGTTTCCCGGCCTTTGGGAAGCCATCCAACAGTACCCCAAGCCCGATGGAGTTACCATCCGCTACACCGTCTCGGGAGGGCGCGGCCCGGCCAAGCATTTGAACCACGCCATGTTCCGCTTAGGTCTCCTTATGGCACTTTTGTCCATGAAGGAAGGCAAGATCACGGGGCTTGTGGTAACGGGTTCGCACAATCCGTCGAATGAAAACGGCGGCAAGGGAGTGGATGCCTTGGGCGAGATGATGCCTACTGCCTGGGAAGAGTATGCCCATGCCCTGATCAACGCGGACGATGCCGATGTGCCGGCGGTGCTTCAGACGATGATTGAGGGCGAAAGGATCTCCGTTCAGTTCGCCCGCTCCGCCCGGGTTTACCTGGGCCGGGACACCCGTCCGAGCAGCCCGCACCTGGCTGGGATTGTTCGGGAAGGCGTCGAGGCCCTGGGTGCCCATGCGGTAGATTTTGGTGAGATCACAACGCCCCAGCTTCACCATGCGGTGCGCGCCGTAAATACAGGAACGCTTGAGTCCGAGGAACATATGGAAGATGCTTACTTCTCCCAGCTCGTGCATTCATACGCCTCGGTACTCGCGGGTATCTCACGTCCCACACGGCACACCTTCCATGTAGACGCCGCATTTGGAGTGGGCGCGCCCAAACTGGAACGTTTGAACGAGGAAATTAGTAGTGGCCAAATTCCCGGCGCCGCGTACTTTAGTATTTTTAACCGGGTGGGTGAAAGGCCGGTCAATGATCATGCCGGCCAGGATTTTGTGGAAAAACTGCGCAAGTTGCCGCAGGGTGTTGACCCCGTGACGGGCCGGTATAAGGATTTCTTTACCATTGACGGCGACGTCGACCGGCTGACCGGGTTTCGTGTGGGTAACGATGGAAATCCGATACTTTACCGCGGCGAGCGCATGGCGGCGCTTTTTGCGCAGTTTATCCAGGGGCAGTTGAAAGCGGCCCGCATGAATCTTTCTATCGGCATCGTCATGACACGCTACGCCAACGGCGCCGCGGAGGAGTATATTCGCAAGACCACCGGTCTCCAGCCCGTCTTCACGCGAACCGGAGTCAAAAACCTGTATCACGAAGCTAAGCGTTATGACATCGGAATTTATCTGGAGCCCAATGGCCACGGCACGATCCTTTTTAGTGACCGTGCGGTCGAAGCGCTTACGCAGGCCCTGCAAGGTGTAAAAGCGGCGCCTTCAGAACCGCAATCCGCCGAGCGGGAGCTGGCCATCACCCGCTTATTGGGTGTCTCTCGCCTGATGAACCAGGCGATTGGTGACGCATTGCCCAACCTGCTTCTTGTCGCGGCCCTCCTGGCGCACCGGGGCTGGGACATGGAAGAGTGGGGCGCTCAATATGCGGATTTGCCCCAGGTTCAAGTTGTTGTTAGCGGCGTGCCGCGTGCCAGTGACCTCCGCACAAATGACGATGAATCACGCATCGTTTCGCACGCCCATATCCAGGAGGATGTCGATGCCGCCGTCAAGCGGTACACGCACGGCCGCGCCTTCGCCCGCCCATCCAATACGGAATCCATCGTCCGCGTCCTGGCCGAAGCAGATACTTGGGAGCACGTGCAGTCTCTTGCCAGCGAAGTAGCCTACATCATCGAGCGGCATTTCAAGGAAAATCCTGCGAAAGGCGACGGCATCAGTGAGCCCGACCAAGAATTTCTTACCCAGCTTCACCCGAGGACCAATATCGTTCCCGTCGTCACCCCGCTTACGAGTGCGGGCGAAATCGATAAAGGCGGGATTACCAGACTTGTGCAGCAGTTAGACGGAGTTTCAGAACACGATCGCCGTATTGCCCAAGAAGAAAACCGCGTGAGCGCCTTCGGCGGCGGGAAGTTTAGGGAGCTCTCGGCCCCACCCGCTACCCACCACCCACTACCCACTACTCAAACTGTTTTTGGAACAGTTCCTGCGCATTTGGGGAATGGTTTTGCGCTGGTTGTTGACGACTCCGTCCTCTCGAGTGCGCCGAACAAGACCCAATACCAGATGCTCGTGGAACTTTTCGGGGGTGAGGGAATCTATCTATTCAGCGATTGGAAGAGGCGCTATCTTGAAGGCTCGGCTGAGCCGCAGGCAGGGTTTATTTTAAGTGCCGAGTCTAAAAAGGAGCTGGCCGGGTTTTTAAGTTACTGGGAGCAAAGTGAAATCCCCTGGGCCGAGGAATTCTCGGCAGGCGGAATGAGCCAGGGGTGGGCGGTGCCCTTCCACCGCCTGCTCACTGATCTGGAGCTTCTCCAGGCTGCCATCAAGGCCTCGGAGGGCAATTTGCCTGACACGTGGAAGTCCTACCTTCTTCAGTCCGTTCTGGGCGACGTGGACGATACCCCCATCAAAAGCGGGGAGCTTAAGATGATCGGGGACGGGCTCTTGGCCGTTTTGGATTTGATTATTCAAGCTTAATGCCTGCTAAACGCCTTGCTGCGATTCGACTCGAGTTAATCGTTTATCTAATGAAGGGAGAGTTACCCGAATAGCATCTTTAATGATGGCGACGTCGGATTTGACCTCTACCATGTCGTGTTTTAGTATCGCGACATCTTCTTTGACAGAGACTACGTCTTCAGCAATCGTTGAAATGTTGCTTTTTAGCGATTCTACTAAAGTAGCTACTTCGCGGCTAGAAAATTCTTTGTTCTCTCTGTTTGACTTAGAAGCTATCCCGAAACCCCCCTTCTGCTGCAATCGCTGCTTTTGGCCTGCGCCTTTGCGCCGCTCGGCTTGCGCACCGCTGCGGGTGCGCGGCGCCTCAC
>JACPQZ010000060.1 GCA_016190205.1 Candidatus Omnitrophota bacterium
AACTAGTTGTGACTAAAATTTTTAGTAGGAGGTTTAGTTTTCTGTTATGAAAGCTACTCTTGCATTAATGTCCTTAGCTGTCGTAGCAGGGCTTACGCTTGGTGCTATTCTCTTGTTTTTGATATGGGCTCGGGATACAAAGCACTTTATAAGCCCCGAGCTATGTCGCTCGATAACTTCTCAGGTTGTCGGTGGCGCCATAGTAGCTTTTGTCGCTTTTAGTTTTTCTTGCTGGTTGTATATGCGTCAAGAAGATAACAGGTTGAGAGATGAAAGGTTAGAAGCCTTTGTGAGGATCCAGAATGAAGTATCAGAAAATCGAATGCATCTCGATCATACTATAAAGCAAGGTAGGACTTTGATTAGAAAGCGTCTTTACACTTCCGCCTGGGAGGCGGGAAAATACTATGCCGCTTTCAAAACACCCCACCTGTTGGACGGCTTGGCAATTTTATATGGGTATATTGAAAGATATAACTGGAATGTTGATTTCGTACGGTTCCACGTTATGGAAAAAGGTCTTGTCAAGGAGCAGTTGAGCGAGGAATTTTGGAAGGGCTCTGAAAAATTGATGAGCGAGTTAGTTGTTTATCTAAAGGACTTTGAAAGTCTCACTCACCAGGAGGCTATTCGTTTGGGTGTTATGAGGCGAGAAAAGTACGATGAGAAGCGATTTGGGGAGTTTCAAGATAGGCCACACATCCCGTTTATTGCAGACACCATATAAGAACAGACCGTTTTCAAATGGCCGTGCGCTTTTACAATACCCTAACTCGCCGGAAGGAAGAGTTTAAACCCCTGAAAAGGGGCGAGGCGCGGGTGTATTCGTGCGGGCCTACGGTGTATGGCTATGCCCATATCGGCAACTTCCGGGCCTACGTGTTCGAGGATATTTTGTGCCGCGTGCTGCGCGCCCGCGGGTACCGGGTGCATCAGATCATGAACATCACCGATGTGGATGACAAGACCATACAGGGGGCCCTGCGGGAGAAAAAGTCGCTGGACGATTTTACGAAAATTTACCGCGAGGCCTTTTTCGAGGATTTGGCTGCCCTTTCCATTGAACCCGCGGGGCATTATCCGAGGGCGACCGAACACGTGGCGGAAATGACGCGGCTCATTCAGCAATTGCTGCAAAAGGGCCTTGCGTATGAGTCGGACGGATCGATCTATTACCGGATATCCCGGTTTCCCCGTTACGGAAGGCTCTCGCGGATGGTGCTTGAAGAAATGCGGCCCGGCGGGCGCGTGGATCACGACGAGTATGCGAGCAAGGAGGAGGTGCAGGACTTCTGCCTCTGGAAAAAGGCAAGGGAAGGCGAGCCCTGGTGGGATTCGCCCTTCGGGCAGGGCCGCCCGGGCTGGCACATCGAGTGCTCGGCCATGAGCATGAAATATTTGGGAGAGTCCTTCGATATCCATACCGGGGGCGAGGACAATATCTTTCCCCACCATGAAAACGAGATTGCGCAATCCGAGGGGGCGACGGAGAAACCCTTCGTCCGCACCTGGATGCACTGCAAGTTTCTCATCGTGGACGGCGAGAAGATGGCAAAATCCAAGGGAAACTGGTACTCCCTGCGCGACCTTTTGGAGCGGGGACATCCGACCACAGCCGTCCGCTATCTGCTTCTCTCGGCGCATTACCGGAGCGTCTTAAACTTCACGCTGGCCGGCCTCGAACAGGCCCGCCGTACGGTGGCGCACGCGCAGGCCTTTGTGCGCCGGCTTACGGAATACCAGGGGGGGTCTTCCCAGGACAAAGGACTCAAGACACGTCTCAAAGTGTTCGAGGAGAAGTTCCATGCCTCATTGGACGACGATCTGAACACAGCCGAGGCGCTGGGTCATCTTGCCGGTTGGATGGGAGAGGTAAATAAGGCCCTGGACCTGGACCGGTTGGGAAAGAGCGGCCGGGAAGAAACACTCGAGGCCCTTGAGGGAATGGATCGGATTCTGGGGATTTTTAGGACCGTTGAGGAGGCTTTGGATGCCGAGACCCGGGAGCTGGTCGAGGCGAGGGAGGAGGCGCGCCAGAAAGGCGACTACAAGCGGGCGGATACCCTGCGCGCTCATGTGCTTGAGCGTGGGTTTGCGATTGAGGACACGCCGCGCGGGCCCCGGGTACGGAAAGTGAGCGGGGTTCGTGAAGCGTGAAGCGTGAAGCGTGAAGCGCAAAGGTAAATTCATCACTTTCGAGGGGCCGGAAGGGAGCGGGAAGAGCACCCAAATCCGCGCGCTCTCCCGGTTTCTAAAGGAGCAGGGCATCCGCTGTGTTGTGACGCGGGAGCCCGGCGGGACGGAGATAGGCGAGGCCGTTCGCAGCGTTCTTCTCAAGGAGCGGCGCGCTCGCGTTCATCCCCATACAGAACTTTTCCTATATATGGCGGCCAGGGCGCAGCTCGTGCGGGAAGTTATTAGGCCGGAGCTTCTAAAGGGCCGATGGGTGCTATCGGACCGTTTTCTGGACGCATCGATTGCATACCAGGGTTACGGTCATGGCCTCGCAGCGGGCTGGATTCGCAGCCTCGGCCGCGCGGCGACGGGCGGGTTGGTACCTGATATCACCTTTCTCTTGGATGTCGAAGCCGGCAGGGGGCTCAAGAGGGCGCGCCGCCTCAAGGGCCGCACGGACCGTATTGAGGCCAAACCCCTGGCCTTTCATAGGCGTGTACGGCGCGGATATCTTTCGCTGGCACGCCGGGAGCCCCGGCGCATCCGGGTGATACCGGCCGGTGATTCCAAAGCGCACGTTCAGAAAAGAATTCGCGACGAACTCCGCAGGTGGATGAGATGCTAGCGACAAGCGACAAGCGACAAGCGGCTGACGAAATGGCTATCTCACTCAAGGATATTTACGGTCAATCAGAGATAATTGCGCAGTTGGAATCCGCCAGCCGGGCGGGGAGGCTCGCCCATGCCTATCTTTTTTGGGGCCCGGAGGGAGTGGGCAAGAGTACCCTGGCGCGGGCCGTCATCAAGGGGCTATTGTGCGATGAGGCAGGCGGGCTCGCGTCCTGCGGCTGTTGCCCATCCTGCCGCCAAGCTGAAGCAGGCTCCCATCCGGACGTCATGATTATAGAGCCGGAGAGCCCGGCAGGAGCGATCGGCATCGAGGCAGTCCGCGCTGTCCAGGCGCGCGCGTCGCTCAAGCCTTTCAGAGGAACCAAAAAGGTCGTCTTGGTGCGACGGGCGGATCTCATGACTCCAGAGGCGTCTCACGCGTTGCTCAAGTCTCTCGAGGAGCCGGACCCTGGCATGTACTGGATCCTCACGGCACGGCATCTTAGAGCGCTCCCGGCCACAGTCAGGAGCCGCACCCAACCCATAAGTGTGAGACCTCTTCCGGAGGAAGAGCTCGCGGCCATCCTGGGAGGGCGGGGCATGGGGGCCGGCGAGGCCCAGACATGTGCGCGGCTTGCGGAGGGCAGCGTGGGAAAGGCCCTGCGTCTGTGTGAAGCAGGCGAGGTCAAGTGGAAAAACCGCTGGATCGATTCGTTCCTCGTGGATAGGGAGCTTTTGGCCGGATCCTCCCGCCGGGCGCCGTGGCGAGAGCTCGAGAAGCTCGAGCGCGCGGAACTAGAGAAGTTTCTCGATCTTTTTGCGCAGTGGTTCCGGGACCTGTTGGTGTGTTCAGAGTCTGTAAAGGGGGTCTTTCCCCTCAACGGCGATCGTGAAGACGCGCTTCGATCTGAAAAGGCCCGGTACACGCACGAGGAGCTTATTCAGCTCATAGAGGTGGTGGCCGAAGGCAGAAATCTTCTGGATCGAAACGTAAATACGAAAGTCCTCATCGGGTGGCTCGAGCAGACGATTTCGGAGATCCTGTGCCCAAAAAGTTCTACCTAACTACGCCGCTTTATTACGTCAACGATGTCCCCCACATCGGCCACAGCTATACGAATATCCTGGCTGACTGCGTGGCGCGTTTCAAGCGCCTGGAGGGCCGCGACGTTTTCTTTCTGACGGGGACGGATGAGCACGGGGAAAAGATAGCCCGGGCGGCGGAGGCGGCCGGCGAGACCCCCCAGGCCTTCGTGGACCGCATCTCTCCCCGGTTTCGGGAGCTCTGGGCCGCCTTGGGGGTGAGCCACGACGATTTTATCCGCACGACTGAAGACCGGCATGTCCGTACCGTGGCGTGGGTGCTGGGGCGGCTTAAAGAGAGTGGAGACATCTATGCCGGCGAGTACGGGGGGTTTTACTGCACGCCGTGCGAGACCTTTTGGACCGAGGCGGAGCTTAAGGCCCAGCCGGGCGCCGGCTCCCGGCTTCTTTGTCCCTCTTGCGCGAGGCCCGTCGAACCCTTACGCGAAAAAAATTATTTCTTCCGCATGTCCAGATACCAGGCCGAGCTCGTGCGGCATATCGAGATGAATCCCGGATTCATCCGGCCCGAGGCGAGGCGGAACGAAATATTAAGTTTCCTGAAAGGGCCCCTGAATGACCTCTGCGTCGCGCGTCCCAAGAGCCGCTTGTCGTGGGGAATTCCCATTCCCTTTGATCCGTCCTATGTGACGTACGTGTGGGTGGATGCCCTCATTAATTACGTGAGCGCCTGCGGCCTTGGGTTGGACGAGGGGCGTTTTGGCAAGTGGTGGCCGGCCGATGTGCACCTGATCGGCAAGGATATCCTTCGGCATCATACCGTCATCTGGATTTCTCTCTTGATGGCGCTTAAGCTCCCGCTTCCTGCCACCGTCTTGGCCCATGGCTGGTGGACGGTGCGCGGTGAAAAGATGAGCAAGTCGAAAGGGAATGTCGTGGATCCGCATCGGGCAATAGAGGCGTGGGGCCGGGATGCTTACCGCTATTTTCTCTTGCGCGAGGTCCCCCTCGGCCAGGACGGGGACTATTCGGAGACCGCCCTTTCGCAACGCTACCGGAATGACCTGGCGAATGACTTCGGCAATCTCGTCAACCGGACGCTCTCCATGGTCCATCGCTATTTTGGGGGGCACATCCCGGACCCCAATCGAGCGGGGGGAGAAAGCCCGCTTAAAGGGCAGGCCCTTGAGCTGGGTCCCAGGGTCAGGGAGTGCATGGATCAATATCTGTTTAAAGAATCCCTCGAAGAGATCTGGAAGGTCGTGGAACGGGCCAACCGTTATGTGGAGGAAACCCGGCCCTGGGACCTGGCCAGGGAAAAACGCGAGGCGGAGCTGGGCCTTGTGCTTTACGGTTTGTGTGAGGTCGTGCGCATCTTGGGGGTTTTGACGGAACCCTTTCTCCCTGACACTGCGCGGGCTATCGACGTGATGCTGGGGGCTGACCTTAAAGTAGGGGGACGATGGGAGTCGGCGTGCCGGTGGGGAAGTGGCCGCCCAGGGCAGCGGCTTGGATCGCTTGCGATCCTGTTTCCACGTCGGGAAACGGACGGTTGACGCCGGGAACACCCTTCTCCAGGGCTTGATTGAAGGCCTGGATCGCCTTAGGGTCAAACTGGGTGCCGCTGCAGCGGTTGAGCTCGCTAACGGCCCACTCGTGCTCCTGGGCCTTGTGGTAGGGCCGGTCCGTCGTGATGGCATCATAGGCGTCGGCGATCGACACGACGCGGGCCCCGACGTGTATCTGCTCCCCTTTAAGTCCGAAGGGGTAGCCGTGTCCGTCCCAGCGCTCGTGCTCCTGCTCAACGATGTCGGCCACCTCGCTTAAGAAGGAGAGCGGGCGGATGATCTTCGCCCCGATCAGGGGGTGGAGTTTCATTTCCTTCCATTCGTCTGCCGTGAGCTTCGCGGGCTTGTTGAGAACGGCATCGCGGATGCCGATCTTACCGATGTCGTGCAGGTGGCAGGCCTGGCGGATGATTTCGAGCTGCGGCTCCCAGAGTCCCATCTCGCGGGCGATGCAGGTGGAGATGTGCGAAACGCGCTCGGAGTGCTCTTTCGTATAAGGGTCCTTTGCCCACAGGGCCGAGGTGAAGGCGTTCATGACCTCCAGGTACACCTTCTGCAGGTCTTCATGCAGTTTCGCGTTGTGGAGGGCAATGGCCGCGAGCGAGGCGATGCCGTTTAAGACGTCCAGGTCCCCCTCGGTGAACGGCTTGCGGGAGCGTTTATTGTTGACATTGATGACGCCGAGGAGGGTATCTTTACAAATGAGGGGCGAAGAAAGAAGGGAATGCGTATAATATTTCTCCCGGTTGCGCCGCTCAAAGCGGGGATCGCGCTCGACGTCTGTGACGAGCAAGGGCTGGCGGTGCTTCGCCACCCAGCCGGAGATGTCCCGGCCGACGGGTATTTCGGTGTGCGCGACGATCGACGCCTCGAGTCCCTGCGCCATCATAATTCTTAGCGCGCTTTTTGCGTGATCCAGCATGAGGATCGAACAGATCTCGGCATTTAAGATGAGCAGGGTCTCGTCGCAGATGCGCTTTAGTACGACGTTGAGGTCCAGGGTTCCGGTGATCTCATGGCTCATTTTGAGGAGGGCCTTGAGATGACCGAGTTGATTCGGCAGTGGGACAGAGGTGCTCTGTTTTTTATGGGCCATGTGGGGCTTACCCCTGACG
>JACPQZ010000059.1 GCA_016190205.1 Candidatus Omnitrophota bacterium
GCGACGGCGCCCGAAGAGATGAAGTCCGTCCCGCCCACGTCGGCCAGGATGGGCCAGGGGAAACTTCCCGCTTGTCCTGCGGTCTCATTGTCGGCATCGGTTGTGGAGCTGATTGCAAAATTGTAGGTTGCTCCGTCTACCGCATAGAGCACCTTGACCGTGGAGACTTGACCTGCGATGGTCCATTGCACGGTTGAGGTATTACCTGCAATCCATTGTGTGCCCGTTGTAGGCGGATTGACGCCGGTCACGTCTCCGACTACCACAAACTGACCTGATATATCCTCGGCGTCGGTCGAGGTGGTGGCAGGGGTCGCCTGGCGGACCCTTAACTTTACGTTGTTCGAGGAGACCGTTTTGGGGAGATCCCAGACGAAGTCGATGTCGGCGCCGCTTGTACCCGTGTTGTCGTAAGTTGCGTCAATCACGGGCCAGGTGCCGGCATTGTTGACGTCGTAGGCCACTTCTACCGCCGTGACCCCTGTTCCCAGCTTCTGCCAGCCGACGGTGACGTTATTCGTCCCCGTGGGATCGGTGAGCTGGAAGACCTGGCCGTCGGGGTCATTCACGTTTTGCGTCCAGTCGAATCCGCCCACGATCGCGAAGGTGCCTGACTCGTAACTATTCAAGGCCTCATTGGCTGTACCTTCATATGTGACGTCCACGAGCTTGACGTGAATGCTGTTTCCGACCTTGTCCGGAATATTCCAGGCATAGCTTGAGACGGTGTCCACATCCACCGTAGTGAGTTCCGTGACCTCATAACCAGAGCCATAATTGGGGAATAACTTGGCCTGTCCGATCGCGCCGAAGGTGTTCCAGCTCACGGTCTGCGTCGTCCCCACCTGCCATTTGCTCGCGGTGGTGGGGGCATTGTAGGTAATATTGCCGAAGATCTTGAAAGTACCCGAAGTAGCCAGCACGTAGCCGGAATAATCGGGAGTTGTCTGGTCATCCTGCACGCGGACCATGGCGTTCGTGGTCAACGTAGCCGGTACGGTGATGGCGGTGGACTGGCTATTGGTGGTTTCTCCGTCTACGAGTAAGGTGCCCGGGAAACCGCCGGCTCCGGCTGTGGAAAGACGGATGTCTACGGCTCCGATGGTGCCCTTTTCCGTCCAGGTCACCTCCTGGCTTTCGCTTAAGGCCCTCCAGACCCCCGTCTCGCCTCCCACGGTGGGAGTGATTTGGACGTTGGAGATGATAGGATAGACCTTAAAGGAACCCGTCACGTCCTGAACCGCAGAGCCCCCGATCTGGGTAATCCGGACCTGGGCGGCGTAGGTCTTGACATCAGGCACAGACCCCCCGCCATCCCAGTTGGACACGACATAGGTGTTGGCCCCCTCGACACTTGCGGTTGAGGCCTCCACGGTGCTCCAGCTCGAGCCATTATAAAACTCGACCTTCACGTTGCCGAGCTTGCCAAGGGCGTTCCAGGTAATCTGCCGGTTCGTCTCGCCTATTTTCCACTCGGTGGAAGTGGTGGGCTCTGTTATCGCGAGATCACCGGTTACGAGGAAGGCATCCGAAGTGGTCTCGACGCTATAGTTAGGATCATAAATGCGCACCTTAAAGCTCGTGGCGATATCAATGATGGAAGTGGCCTGCTCTTGCACGTTCCACTCAAAATAGCCCTTGCCGCGCGGGGTGGTGGTGGCGCTGAAGGCCACGTCGTTATCGGCCGTCTGCGGAATGGCGGCGATGTCAAACGTTTGACCTGGGAAGAGCCCGTTGCTCGTTCCCTGAATCTTGACGGTGGCAATATTGCCCTGGGTCACGTTCCATTTGATCGTCACGGTCTGGCCGACCACCCAGGTCGAGGCCGCGGTGGGGGAAGTCACGCTCAAGCGGCCCTTGACCACAAAGCCGGGATCAGGGGGCGTGGGGGTAGACGGAGAAACATCAAAGATGTTGTCATTCAGCATGTCCGCCACCATGATATGATAATCGCTGTTAATCGGCGTCTGCGGAGGTGTCCAGTTAAACGTCCCCACATCTCCGGTCCAGGTTTCGTAATCGTCAAGAATCTGGTTTGCAGGCGGGTAGCTTAAGCCCCCGTCATCTGAATAGAAAACGTCAACGCCTTGGATATTCCCAAATCGAGTCCACTGGATCGCCTTGGCAATGCCCGCTTCATAATTATCAGGGTTCACCTGCGCGGGCAGGTTCACCTGCAGGGCGCCCTTTGTGGTAAAGGCCGCGCTTGGGACGCTAACCCCAAACGTATTATTGGCATCTATGACTTTGATCTTGGCCGTCGGGGAAAGAGTAATTCCCGTAACAAACCAGTCGTAATACCCGTGATTGGCGTCGATGTTATTGGAGGGGGCGTCTCCGGTCACGTCGACATCCTGGGTATCATTAAAGTTTCCGGACGCAGAATAATAGATTTTTACGTTGGCAAAAGTTCCGTACTTGGTCCATTTGATGCTGTAGGTGTCGTTCGCGTCCCAGGAGTCCGTTACATTCGGCCGGTCGTTCCCCGACGGGTTATACAGGAAAACGATCTTGGACGCGACCGTGAAGTTGGGCGCTGACGTATCCTCCGCCGCCGAGTTATCGGGATCGGTGATGCGCAGTTTCACGGCATTCGAGAGGTCAGTAACCTTAGGCGTCCAGGTAAAGGACTCGCTGTTCGGCATCGTGGAGCCGACGACATCCAGGATATTGGTCCAAGGCGCTCCGCCGGTCAGGGAATATTGCAGGATGATATCGGTAATGGCCGAGCCCACCTTATTCCACGTCACCGTCACCGGCTGTTCCGAGATGACGGGCGTGAAAGCCACATCCAGATTGGAGAATGAGCCGGTGATTTGGAAGGAGGGGCTCACGTCCAAAGTGTTGCTCTTGCGGTCCGCATCGGCGTTGGCATCCCGCACACGCACGGTTACGGTCTCGCTCACGGTGTCGTTGACACCCACCCCGGCGCCCGGATCCTCCCACGTCCACGTCCCCGCGCTCGCGCCTACGGTCGCGAGGAGGGTATACCCCGTGCCATAGTTATAATGTATCTCGACGTTCGTAAGATTCCCGTAGCCGGTCCAGGTCACCGTGCGGTCGGTCGTGCCTACGAAATAGTCATCGTTGGCCCCCGGAGAAGCGCCGATCACAATCTTGCCAAAATTCCAGAAGTAGTCCGTGCCGCTCATGTTCAGCACACCAAACACGTAATCATCATAAGTCGTGTTACTGTCCTGGACCCGGACACTCAAGTTTTTGGAGACCGTGATGGGCGCGGTGACGTTGGTGGCGCTGTTGGCGCCGTTCGTGGTGGAAGCCACGTCGTTTCCGCCCACGAGGACGGAGCTTGATACATCCAGGCTGCCGGCGCCTGCGAGACTGTAGACGATGTCTACAGCGGTGATCTTGGCGCTCACATCATTCCAGCGTACGATGTGACCACCCTGCTCCGCCCGCCAGATCTTAGGCTCCGAGCCGGGGCTGTCTGTAAAGGGATCCACGGTGACATTGGTGATCTTAGGGTACACATAAAATGTGCCCGATTCATCGCTCACCCCGGCCCCGGTAAGCTGGGTGACCTTTAGTTTGGCGGCCAAGGTCCTTTCATCTGGGACTGACCCTCCTAAATCCCAGTTGGTGATGCTGTAACTATTGGCCCCCTGGACACTCGCCGTAGTGGCCTCGACCGTGCTCCAGGAAGCGCCGTTATAGAACTCGATCTTGACGTTTCCAATCACGCCATACGTCGTCCAGGTGATGTTGTGGTTAGTCTCCCCAGACTGCCAGTCTACCGCCGGCGTGTCAACGTCTACGCGGCCCTGTATTTCAAAGTAGTCGCCGGAGACGTTACTCACGTCAAATCCAGTGGCTGCGTCATAGACCTTGACCTTGAGGCTTGTCCCGATGATGGAAGGCGAGAGCTCCTGGATGTTCCAGCCGTAGGATCCCTGGCCCCTGGGCGTTGCGGTGGAGACAAAGGTGGTTACGTTATCAGCGTCCTGGGGTGTGCCGGCGATCGTAAACGTTGTTCCTGGGTCAAAAGTGCCGTCAAGGCTTCCCAAAATCTTGACGTTCTGGATATTTCCCTGATCGATGTTCCAGGTGATGGTGCCCGTGGTACCAATATTCCAGGTGAGCGCCGTATCCGGCTGGGTGACATCAAGCTTACCCTGCACTCTAAAGGTGGGGCTCACGGCTAAAGTTGCGCTGTTTAATGCGTCGACTACCTTGATGGCATAGGCCGTGCCGGCGGACCCGGTCCCTACAGTCTGGGGCACCGTCCACGGGATAGTGTCCACGGCTACGCCAAAGTCAAAGGAGACACCGGTATCAATGGTGGTGGGCGATCCGAATGCCGCGTTATCACTCGAATAATAGATATTTACCGCTTCAAACCGCCCGGTGCGGGTCCACTGGAGCGTCTTGGACTGCCCGGCTTGTAAATCTGTTCCATCCGGCTGGTCAACGACAAGCACACCCTTGACCATGAAGGCCAGAGAGTCATCTGTGATGTAGGTAGCCAGCGAAGATCTTGTATCCTCAACCCGTACTTTGGCTACGGCGCCCGAGGAGGTGACCTGCGAACCGCCGAGATCCGTGGGGATGTTCCAGGCCAAACTGCCCGCCGCGCCGGGGGTGACATTGTCCGCATCCGTCGAAGGCGACACGATGAAGCTCGAAAACGATGAGCCGTCCCGCGCGTAATAGACCTTAACCGTTGGGAGCTCACCTGCCATATCCCAGGTAATAGTGCTCGTCGCGCCCGCGATCCACTGATTGCCCGTCGTGGGAGCTGTGACGTTCAAATATCCGACCACCACAAACTGCCCCGACGTGCGCGAGGAATCCGGCTGGGCGGGGGTGGAAGACGCGATCAAAAGTTTCACATTGTCCGACGAGAAGGTCTCGGGCAAATCCCAGACGTAATTGATGTTCGCCCCGCTCGAACCTGTGTTGGAAATATTCGAGTTGATGACGGTCGTCGCGCCGTCGTCAATGGTATAGGCGAGTTCCACAGCCGTAGCGGCTGTCCCTAACTTCTGCCAACCCACCGTGAAGTTGTTGGTCCCGTTTACGTTTATAACCTGGGCCACCTGACCTTCCGGATCATTGGGGCTTGCGGCCCAGTTGAAATCGGCCAGTATCACGAACGGTGAGGATTCCCAGGTATTGTTCGCCTCATCTCCCGTCCCCTCATAAGTCACGTCCACGATCTTGACCTTGATGCTGTTACCGACCTTATCCGGAATGGGGTTCCAGGGCCAGGCATTGGAACCGTTAACATCCACGGTAGCGAGCGGATCGGTCTCATAGCCCGTACCGTAATCCACGTAAATCTTGGCAACTCCCACGGAGCCGTCCACCTTGCCGTTCCAGTCGATTGCCTTATCGGTAGCGTTTACGCGCCATTTGCTTGAGGCGACCGGATAGTTGTAGGACACGTTTCCGAAAATATTAAAGGACTGCGAGTAGCCCGCCACCTCCGTGCTCAAAGTGCCGGCCACATCCAATACTTGAACGACGACGTTGCTCGAAATGGTATTGGCGACGTTGTTCCAGTTCACCTGCCCGAGGCTCGCGTCCACCTCGGTTTGAATGACATTGCTGTAAGGCGCACTACCCGTGGTCGAGTACTTGACGTCTACCGTCGTCACGTTCGTGGAGCCGTTCAAGCTCCACACGACGCCGGGGGTATAGTTTGCGGCAACCCGTCTGACCACCTCGGACCCCGGAGAGCTAACCGAGATAAGCGGCTTTATCGAAATCGCGCTGTCCGAATCATCGTAAACGTTTATATTGCCGTTATCCCTGACACGGAACCAGACCTGCTCGCTCTTCTCATCCGCCACCGAGGGCCAGGTGTAAGTTTGGCCCGCGCCGTCGCCGTGACCACCGCTCCCGCTCACCACCGTCTTGGTGAATGAGCCGGCCGTCGTGGTCTTATAAAGGATGTCGACAGTAGTAATGTCCCCGTCCGCCTCCCAGTTAATCGCCCGCGTCGTGTCTCCCTTGTACCAGGTCGTCCCCACGGGGGCCACGTTCTTAATCACACCCCGGATAATGACGGTGTTCGTCGTGGGATTTTTGTCTGTCACGGGAATGCCGCCGATGCTCGTGACCCGCAGTTGGATTTTATCCGTATTCATATCGGCGTAGCTCACGTCGCCCGCCGCGGGAGCCAGGGGCGTCCAGATATAAGACCCTGCGACATCTCCCCCCGCCGCCCCTGCGGGAATATTGGTATCGATTTCATGCACGCTCGAGCCAAAATCGTCCTTGGACCACTCGATCTTGACGTTGCCTATCGAGCCCCACTTGGTCCACTGCACCTTGAAGGTCTTTCCGATATCCAGGGTTTCCGAGCCGTTCGGGTAGTCCAGCCGGATATCTCCTATAATCCGGTTATTAGCGGCGCTCGACGTGCCCCACACATCCGGATTGCCGGCGTCCGTCACCTTGACACGAACGGTGGCAGAGATGTTGTCGTCCACCGAAGGCCACTGGTACGGTATGTCCGTCGTATTGGCTACAATCGGCAACCACTGCGTGCCGTCGTGGTAGTCAATCTTAAAGTTCGTAATGCCGCCATACTGCGTGTAATCAATCGTGTACGGCTTGTCGGCAACCATATCGTCGGCTGAATCGGGGTCGTTCACGAACAGACTTCCGATGATGGCATTCGCGACGAGGCTCGAGGAATTGACGTCGGCCTCTTTACCCGTTTCCGAGATCTTGACCGTCACGGTCGTGGAGAGTTCTCCCGACGGAATGCGCCACGGGAAGCTTGTGGTAGTTGTGGGGTCGGCGATGATGGAGGAATTACTGCCGTTCACGTCCAAAATGGTTTTCCACTGGGCATCGCCCGTTTCGTATTCAAGCGTGATGCCGTTCGGCATGGGCGAGGGGGGACTGCCCAGCGGCGTCCACTACACCGTATGATTGGTCTGCACAGGAAGATCCAGCCCGCTCGGGGCGTCCAGACGTATGCCGGCGAAGAGGAAGAAGTTACCATCCGACACATCGGTCGCGACGGAATCGCCTTCCTTGGTGATCCTTACGACCGTGTCGTCATTGGGGGTATTCGGAATAGTCCAGGAC
>JACPQZ010000061.1 GCA_016190205.1 Candidatus Omnitrophota bacterium
ACCCAAGGAATTGGATGCATACCTGGACCTGGTCGAATGCAGCCTGCTCCTTCCGGTCACGGTTCAGCCAGGAAGAGAGGTTCAATATCCCTCGTCTTATCAACTCCGAGGGGATCTCCCGGAAGGCATGAAACAGTTTAAGGTAACCTATGAGTTCAAAGTGGAGCAAAGGTAAGCTCATCGCCGCGGGGCTGTTGTTGACCATCTTAGCAGCTCCAGCGATCTCGCAGATCTCCGGCCCTCCTAAAAGGGGGGCCGTGGGTCGAAAGGCCGTGCAGATGCCGGTTCCGGATTTTACCCTGATAGATCAGGACAAAAGACCGATCCGCTTCGGCAGCCTTCGGGGGAAGGCCGTGCTCGTTACGTTCATTTACGCGACTTGCCCGGACGTCTGCCCGCTTCTCACCGCAAAATTTGCCGGGATTCAGCGGGGGCTGAAGAGCCGGGGGCTAAACCATCATTTTCTCCTGAGCGTCACGACCGATCCCGAGGCCGATACGCCTGAAGTCCTCAGATCCTACGGCCAGCGCTTTGGAGCGGATCTTCGTTCCTGGGCCTTTTTGACAGGTGACAAGAACGAGCTATCGGAAGCGTGGCGATTCTTCGGTGTGCGCGTCAAGAAACACGACAAGGGTTTAACAGACCACACCGGGCTTACGACTCTCATCGACCGCCAGGGGATCCGCAGAATCGACTATTACGGTAATTCCTGGACAGAGAACGAGGTGCTGAAAGACATCGCGGACTTGGCGGCGAGAAAGTAGGAGAAAAAGTAGGGCGCTGAATCCGGTGGACCTTTCCATCATCATTCCAGCCTATAACGAAGAACGGCGCCTCGGCGGAAGCCTGCACGCGATTCTCGCCTATCTAGCGCGGCAGCCGTATTCGTCCGAGATCATCGTCGTGGACGACGGCTCGCAGGACGCGACCACCCAGGTGGCGGCCTCATTCTCCGGCCACCAACCCAAGGTGCAATTGCTGCGGAACGGCAGGAACCGCGGCAAAGGGTATAGCGTGCGCAAGGGATTTTTGCGCGCCAAGGGGAAATATTTGCTATTTTCCGATGCCGACCTATCCACGCCGATCGAGGAAGTGGAAAGGCTTGTTGCGTGTCTGCGCGACGGCTATGACATCGCCGTAGGGTCGCGGGCGTTGGCGGAATCCCGCATCGAAGTGCGCCAGCCGTGGTACCGGCAAAATATGGGCCGCCTGTTCAATGTCCTGGTGCAAGCCCTGATCTTGCGAGGAATCCAAGATACCCAATGCGGCTTCAAATGCTTCAGGCGAGAAGCAGCCGTGGAAATCTGTCGTCGCATGAGGTGCGAGCGGTTCGCCTTCGATGTGGAGATGCTCTATCTGGCGCACGTCATGGGATATCGGGTGGCAGAGGTCCCGGTCGTCTGGCGCAATTCGCCCGAGACCAAGGTGCACGCCATTCGCGATTCGGCGGCGATGTTCGCCGATTTGCTCGCTATTCGATCGAATCACTTTCGCGGCCGGTATGCCATTGGCAGAGCCGTGAGCCGCCAAATCACCGCCTGATGGAACCCCGTTGATGACTGTAGCAGCGCGGGCTTGCTGGATCGCGTTCATGGTCCTGGCTGCTTCCCTTCCCTATGTGGTGAATTATGCGGCGACGCCTGAGGGGTTCCACTACACCTGGATCATGCCCCCGTATCACCAGGATTCGCTTGCCTACATGGCGTGGTCGGAGCAGGCCACCCGCGGCAGCATCCTCTTCAAGCTCAAATATACCGCGCTTCCCCACGCGCCATTCCTCTTTCACCCTCTGTTCCTCGTATCTGGCTGGCTCAAGGCCTTGCTTTCCTGGGACCCGGGAATCATCCACTGGATCATGAAGGGCCTCGGGATTGTTTTGTTCTGGCTCGTTTACTTCAGGTATACGGACTACCTGAAACTCAATCCATTCCAGCAGGTAGCCGCGACCGTTCTCGTCGGCACCTCTTCCGGCTTCGGCTGGCTGTACTACGGATTTCTCGGCTACGGGGTCGGAGGAAACCCGCTTCACCTGCCGCCCGACCTCTGGATGCCCGAGACCAATACCTTCTGGTCTCTTTTGTGGAATCCGCTGTTCGCATATTCCCTGACGGTGCTGCTGCTTTCGGCTTATCTTCTCGACCGGGGCACGGAAGAAGCGGACGGGCGTTCCATGTGGCTCGGCGGCCTGGCGGCGGGTTTCCTAACGCTGATCCACCCGTACCACGTGCCGCTTATCTTTACCCTCGCGGCCGGGCTGGCGTTCTTTCGCCTGCGCGGAAGGGCGTCGGCGATGCTGGCCCGCTATTACGGCGTGGCGCTTCCGTTCGTCGCCGTAGTATTCCTGATATCGAAGCTCCATCCGCTCGCTTCGCAGCATTCGATCTCGGGCGAAATGGCCAGCCCGCCGCTTTGGTCGGAGGCGCTCGGCTTCGGCCTTCCCCTGGTGTTGTTTCTGGCGGGAGTCGCCGCCGGGCGCGGCGACTTCGTGAAAAAATACCTGCTGCCCGTGACCTGGATCGTTCTCGCCCTGATATTTTCCCAACTCCCGTTCTGGTTCCAGAGAAAATTCATCTTCGGGGCGCATGTTCCTCTGGGCATCCTCGCCGGCGTCGCGTTCGGGATCTTTGTGGCGAAGGTCGCCGGTCCTTGGCGCAAACCGGCGATCGCCGCAGCGCTCCTGCTCGCGGCTCCGTTGACGCTGTCCACCCAAGTCTTCCACCTGGCCCTCCAGCGGGAGATCGTCGGGTCCAATTATGAAGGCGCCTACTACATCAGCGACGATCTGCGGGCTGCCATGAAATACCTGAGAGCGGATAGCGGCGCCGACGACCTTGTGTTTGCCGCTGAATCCACGAGCACGCTGGTGCCGGCATATTCGGGGAATACCGTCCTATGGGGTCATTGGGCCATGTCGGTGGACTGGCAGGAGAGGCGCGCATGGAAAGAGAGGGCCTTCGGCACAGGGCCGACCGAGGAAGCCGCCCGGGAGCTGGCGAAGACGGGGGTTAGGTACGTTCTCGTGGACGACGCGTTCAGAGGGTCGTTTGGAGATCCGCGGCCGGGGTTCTTCTCACAGTATGGCAAGGTCTTCGAAAAGGGCGAGGTCGCGATTTATCGCCAAGAAAAATCCCGCCCTCGCCTAGCCTTGGAAGGTTCGGTTGAAGACGCAGAGAAAGATGGCTCGACTCGCTCGTGAGCGACTCAAGCAGTCCGGAGTCGCCCCCGCTCCGCGGCCCACTCCGGCGTCGGAGGCAACAGCCGCTCATCGCCTGCGCGATATTTTAGTCGCCTGCGTTCTCTTCGCAGCCGCCTGCGGACTGATGGCCTATATCCAGTTCAATCCCAACAATCCCTATCTGTCGGAAACTGACAGCTACTATCATGTGAAAATGGCTGAGATGCTGCAAAAAGAGGGCGTGCCGCAGAAATTTCCATGGCTTTATTTCACTATTTTGCGCGATAGCTACGTAGATCACCACCTCTTGTTTCACATCCTGCTGATCCCTTTTACCAATCTGTTCGGTCCCATTCTGGGAGCCAAGCTATTCCAGGTAGCGGTCGTCGGTTTCTCATTCCTGCTTCTATACCTTGTCCTCAAACGTGCCGGCGTGCCGGGCGCTTTCTGGTGGTCCATCTTCGCCTTGTTTACCATGCCGGCCGATTTTTATTTTCGCATGAGCTTCATCCGGGATATGGGTCTCTCGTTGCTATTTATGATGCTGGGCATTTATCTGATTTTCCGGCCCGTCGAGGTCGGACCCGGCGCGGCGACAAGCCGAAGCTTCCGCCAAGCCTTGCTGGATCGAAAGGGGTGCGTCCCGCTCATTCTGGCCTGTGTCTTTTTGGCCGTTACGAATCTGGCGATTCTCGTCCCATTGACGATCGCGATTTACGCGGGCGGCGCTTTCTTGAAGGCGCGCTGGGGCTGGAGAAGCGGCGCCCTCTTTCTCCTTTGCGCCTTCTATGTGTGGGCCTATGGCGGGTTCATGTTCCTTCCGATCTTCGCCGTCACCTATTTTGTCGCCCAGGTCATGATGCGCGAGAAGATAGAGTGGCGGCTTCCACAGGCAGCGCTGCTCGGGATAATCGCCGGCCTCGTTTTCAATCCCTATTTTCCCAAGAATCTCGGCTTTCTGTATCATCAAATCTTCGCGACGGGGTTGGGCGCCCAAGCCTACGTGGGAGGGGAATGGCGGCCGTACGATACGTGGCACTGGGCGCAAAGCAATGCCGTGCCCGTCTTGATTTTTTTCGGGGCCGTCATCGTCGTCCTGATCAAAAAGGTGGAACAAAACGCCAAGACGGTCGCCGTCTTCGTTTTCTCGCTTCTCTTTCTCAGCCTGGTCTGGAAATCACAGCGATTCGTCGAGTATTCCTCTTTTTTTATGTCGCTCGCCGGCCTTTGTCTGGTTGGCCCTTTCCTTAAGTCAAAAGTCGAAGAATGGAAAGCGGGAGCCTTTTGGAAAACGGCGGAGAATATCTTCTACGGCACTACCCTCGCGGTCGTCCTGTCTGTTTCGATTATTTTTGCTCTCGGACCTTTTGACCTGGAAAATTGGGCCGTCGGCCAGATCCATCGGGCGCGCCATGATACCCAGACGCTCTTCAGCATGTCGGCTCTCAAGAAGGTGCACGATTACCTTCTTCAAAATGCCGAGCCTGGGGATATCGTCTTTCACGATGACTGGGACGTATTCCCCCGCTATTTCTTTGCCAACGCCAAGACTCACTACCTAGTCGGTCTCGATCCCGAGTTTATGAATCAATATGCGGGAGAACCGTATAAAGGTCAGCCGGGCCTGTTGTATCTGGAATACGCGCAGATTTCCTCGGGCAGCGATCCCAACAATCTGGAGCGTATTAAAACCCACTTCAAGGCCAAGTGGGTGATCGTAACTACGGATCACCCTGAGTTTTACCAGAATCTCAAGAGAGAGCCCGGTCTTTTCGAGGAAGTGTTCTTTGCGCCGAACGACGCCCTTATCGATCGTTACCCCATGGCCCGGGAAGATGGGTACTATTTATTTAATGTGTTATGAAGATTGAGTAGTGATTGGAAGTTCAAACCTATGTGCTGAGGGATATTTTTGATTAAAATGAGCGGCCGACTCCCCACCTTCGCGGCGCTTGCAGGCATCGCGCCCGGACTTATCTTTACCTTCGCTGCCAGCGCAATATCCCCTCTCCGCGGCGCTCAGCAGGCGCCCCCCATCGCCGGGATCCGGTGCGATCGCGACGAGCATTTAAAGTATCATATCCACGCCCACCTAGATATTTTCACTGATGGGAAGCCTCATCCGGTTCCCGAAGGGGTGGGCATCGTGGGCCGCTCCTGCCTCTACTGGTTGCACACGCACGATCGAAGCGGAATCATCCATGTCGAGGCGCCGCAAGCCCGCCATTTCACGCTGGACCAATTCTTTCTTGTTTGGAACGCTACGGCGCAGACAGCCCCGGCTGTGAAACAAACGCCGAAGATATTCGTCAATGGCAAGAGGATAAGCGGCGGGTTGGTCCAGGTCGAAATGGCCGACCTTGCCCAGATAGCGGTTATCTACGGCAAGGAGCCGCCGAAGATCCCGTCATCCTACGACTTCCCGGACACCTATAAATATAAATATAGGTGATGGGAACTTCCTTTTGAGGAGAAAGGTGTCAAAAACCTTTTCTCGGACGTCTATTGGAAGACGGATGCGCGGCGCCGACAAAAGCGGCGGTGCGCCGCGATATTCCGATGGGACTCTCTTCGCCGCCATCGTCGCCTTTGCTTTCGCCATGCGCCTCGTCTATTTGTTTCAAATCGAGTCGATCCCCCTCTTCTATCACCTTCCCGGGGATCCTCGGACCTATGACGCGTGGGCGCAGCGGATTGCCGCCGGCGATGGATTGGGTGACGAAGTCTTCTATCAGACCCCGCTTTACCCCTGTTTCCTGGCCCTTCTGCAAATCGTTCTGGGACGCGATCTCTGGTCGATCCGTGTCGCGCAGATCCTGTTGGGGGCTGTCTCGTGCGGCCTGTTGTTCCGCGCGGGGAAATCTCTCCTTTCGCGCGGCGCGGGAATCGCGGCCGGCCTGATCCTGTCGCTCTACGCCCCGGCAATCTTTTTCGACGGTCTTATCGACAAGCCCGTGCTGGATCTCTTTTTGGTCGCTTTGCTGCTGGTTTTTTTGGCTGGCGTCTTGAAAAACCCGCATTGGGCTAAATGGATCGGTCAGGGCGTCGTGCTGGGTCTTTTGGGGCTCTCCCGCGAAAATGCCCTCCTTGTCGCCCCTGTCGTCGCGATCTGGATC
>JACPQZ010000062.1 GCA_016190205.1 Candidatus Omnitrophota bacterium
CCGGAGATGTGGGCATTGGTTTTACAATTCCGAGGGGTTGCGAGGGTTCGAACACGCGTTATTCGTGCTGCTGTATTTGTGATGCCATTACAGGGGGCGATGTCAACCTGTACAAGAGGCAGATGTGGAAAGGAGAGGACATCGATAGGCAGCATTCGGGGGGTCTTTGGGAGGGGAATCGTTTCTCTGACGATAATGTCATTGTTAGTGGCAACCCATTTGAGCATGCTTTGGGAGCGGGGGATACAGCGCCTCCGAGAGGAAACAAGGACTACGTTCGGGATCCAGCCTGGCTTATCTTAGGGCATGAGCTGTGTGTGCATTCGGTTAAGAATGTACCCCACAAAGGTGAAGGAGTGACCGGATCTGATCCCGCTATTGAAGAAGAGAATAAAATTCGCACTGAGCATTCAACTCCCAAGAACAGTTATGGGGAACGAGCGGTGAATCCTGAGGCAAAGAAATAATGGTGAAGCCTTGGGGGGTGGCCTCCATGAGTCGTAGTTGCTCTCGTAAAGTGGTCGTAACCGCCCTCATAGGATTTACCCTCTTTATAGGTTACATTTCAGCATTCTTAAGTAAGGGTTGCTGCGAACGGAAAACGGCGGCTAGGCTCAATACCGGTCGGATAGTCGGAGTAAAAAAAGACCCTCTCTGAGGCCGATGAGTTTGTGTTCGGCAAACTCAGCCAAAGAGAGGGAGGAACCATGAGTTCGATCGGCGATGCGTTTCCAAAACTTGAGGGGTGGGTTCAATCGTTTACGATCGAGGTGTTCGCTTCGGTGCTGCAACCCGAGTGGATCGAACAGGCTCTTGCGGTGTCGGGACGGAAGACTCAGCGCGTGCGGAAGATGACCGCTCGCTTCACCGTGTGGCTTGTCGTCGCCATGGGCTTCTATCGGAATCTTTCGATACAGAACATCCTTTCCCGTTTGGGAACTATCTTCGGAGTGGGATCGCTCTGGCTCAGTGGCGAAGCGCCCACGTCCGCCTCGGCGGTCGAAGCGCGGGATCGGGTGGGCTTCGGCCCCCTGCGCGAGATCTTCGAGCGCTTCCGGCTGTGGCTTCTGGAAACGCGCCGCGAGGCCATGAGCTGGAAAGGCCACCTCGTGTTGGCGTTGGACGGAACGACCTTCAAGGTCCCCGACAGCCCCGAGAATCGCCGACGCTTCGGGTTGCCGGGCGCCAGCCGAGGACGAGCCGCGTTTCCTCAGATGCGCGCGCTCTTTCTGATCTCTACGAAACTCCGGCTCATCTTGGGCGCGGTCTTCGCTCCGTACGGTCGAGGCGAAGCGACTTTGGCGCTTCGAATGTTGGCGTGGATTCCCTGCGGGGCTCTGGTGGTCCTGGACCGAAATTTCAATTCCTGGCTTTTCCTGCTGGGGATTCGCGATCTCGGGAGCCACTTCCTGATTCGCGCCCGACGGGGCATGGCTGGGAAAGGGCTCGAGGTCTTGGGCCCCGGAGATCACCTTGTGGAGATGAAAATCCCCCGCGCCCTGCGCCGGCAGCTCCCCTCGCTTTCCAAAACGATCGTGGTTCGCGAAGTCTCCGCGCGTATCAAGGGAAAGCCCTTTCGTTACTTCACGTCGCTCTTGGATCCGGCCCTCTATTCCGCGACCGAGATCGTTCGCCTTTACGCCGAGCGATGGCAGGAAGAAACCGCCCTGGACGAGATCAAGACGCACCAATGCGGCGCTACGACCGTCAACCGTCCTGTGATCTTTCGATGCAAGACTTCCCGACGCGTGCTTCAAGAGGCGTACGGCTTGGTCCTGGCGTACAACCTCATTCGATCGCTCATGGCCGAAGCGGCGCTCAAGCACGAGGTTCCGCTTCTGCGCATCAGCTTCGTCGACAGCCTGGAGCGCATTCGCTCCGCGGCGCTTCTGATGGCCGCGGCCCCGACGCGATCGCTTCCCGCGATCTTCAAGGACCTGCTTCATTCGATCGCCCGTTGTCTCGTTCCCCAACGACAACGCGACAATCCGCGCGTCGTCTGCATCAAAATGTCCGCCTACCTCCTCAACAAGAAGAGGAAGGCGTCATGAATCCTGTGTCGCGGATGGCCCCTGGCCGCCTCCGGCGGCCGGGCCATCCAACCGCTTATCCGACTGGTATTGGCCCTAAACCGCGCCCTCGCGGCGGTCAGGCGTTAATTCGAAGATATCGCTCCCGAGATGTGCGGAAAACCGGATCCGGGTCTTTCAGGTTCGTGCGATTCCCCACGGCGTCGTATCCATAGTATACCGTCTGGCTGGAAGGATTGGCCCTGGTCGTGAGTCGGCTGACGTTGTCGTAAGCCAAAGTTGTTCGACCCGAGGGGTCCGCGAACGCTGTCTGCTCCCAATTCTGGATAGTGCCGCGGTGGCGCGACAGCCTGAATCGGAGCGGCGCGGTGGCGACCGCTTACGCCTCCGTTACATCTGCCCGATTGTCAAAGAGCTTGTCTTACCCAAATTTAATCTTGAGCGGGTCATCCGCTGGCTTCATCCGCCGGCGTAGACCCGGTTTCCTATTTCTCATGAATTTTCAACTGTAGACC
>JACPQZ010000065.1 GCA_016190205.1 Candidatus Omnitrophota bacterium
GGCTACTACGGCTGGCAGCAGCAGAAGCGCGCGCCGTCGGTGCAGGGAGTTTTGGAGAAGGCGCTGGGTGAATTAACCGGTGATCGTATTCAGGTCATCGGCGCCGGCCGCACGGACCGGGGCGTGCACGCCTTAGGTCAGACGGCGCATTTTCGGGCGAGACCTCGCTGGGATGAAAAGACCCTGCTCCGTGCCTTGAACGCGCGCCTGCCCAGGGATGTGCGGATACTCGACCTCCGGCTGGCGCCCCGCAGTTTTCACGCGCGCTATCAAGCCAGGGAAAAATATTACTGCTACACCGTTTTAAACCGTCCGGATCCATCGCCCCTCTTGAGACGGACGAGCTGGCACGTGCCTGATCGTCTCAACGTGCGTTTGATGCGGCTGGCTGCGCGGGGGCTCCGGGGACGCCGCGACTTTCGCTCGTTTCAGCGGAGGAGTTCTGAAAGGGAGGGAAGGTCACCCGTCAGAAACCTGACTCGCCTGGATATCGAACGTCATGGGCCCCTTATTACCTTTCACCTCGAGGGCGATGGTTTTCTGTACACGATGGCGCGCTCCCTGGTCGGACTTTTGGTGGAGGTGGGCAGAGGCCGGCTCGGCGTCTCCGGCGCGCGTTCGATTTTAGAGGCGCGCGATCGCCGCTCGTGCCCCAAGGCAGCGCCTGGTTATGGGCTCTGTCTCATGCGGGTTGCTTATTGATGCGAGCGTTGACAAACTATATGGTCTATGATAACATTAAACCTTTGTCCCACTTAATGTTGAACAAATACCTAACTTATTATGATTAAGACATTTGTAACAAAGCCCAGGCCGGAAAAGCGCGAGTGGGTGCTTTTGGACGCCCAAGATCAAGTGTTGGGACGGCTCGCTACCCGTGCGGCCATCCTGTTGAGAGGTAAAGACAGGCCCACCTACACGCCCCATGTTGACGGGGGGCGCGGTGTCGTGGTGATTAACGCGGAAAAAATACGTACGACAGGCCAAAAACTGACGCAGAAGATATATACGCGTTATTCGGGTTACCCGGGCGGAATCAGGAGAAGGTCGCTCCAGGAGATGCTGGAAAGATTTCCGCAACGAGTGTTTGAGCACGCGGTGAAGGGGATGCTCCCTAACAGCAAGATGGGCCGGAGGCTTATGACGCACCTGCGGGTATATGTGGGGCCCGAGCATGAGCAACAGGCGCAGCTCGTCGTCCGGAATCAAACCGGTACGAAAGAGGAAGGAAGAAGGGCGAAGGACGAAGGACAAGCGAAAATGAACCCAAAACCAATTGCCAGCGACCAGCAACCAGCGACCAGCGACTAACATGGCTACTATATCTACCTATTACGGAACAGGACGTCGCAAAGAAGCGACTGCCAAGGTTTGGATAACCCCTGGTGGATCGGACTTTGTGGTGAACGGGAGAAAACTCACAGAGCATTTTCCCCGTGAGACGCTGGTTGCGCTCATTAAACAGCCCCTCGTGGCTGTCAGTAAAACAGAGGGTATAGGTGTACGTGTCCGAGTGAGCGGAGGCGGAATCAGCGGTCAGGCGGGGGCTGTGCGGCATGGTCTCTCCAGGGCCCTTATTGCCTTGAGCGCTGAATTTCGGCGGCCCTTGAAGGAGGGGGGCTTCTTGACGCGCGATTCACGCATGAAGGAGCGCAAGAAGTACGGCCGCAAGCGGGCGCGCAAGAGCTTCCAGTTTTCAAAGCGGTAGGAGACTTGACGAGAACATAAGCGACAAAGATCAAATTCATAAAGCCTGTTTTGTCCTGCGTCACGCCCCGCAGATTGACAAAACAGGCTTATTATTTTACAATCAAAGTTTCAGTCGTATATAAGAGATATAGGTGCCATCTATGTCAGTGAAAGTGGGCATTGTCGGTGTAACCGGATATTCGGGAGAGAATCTGATTCGGATCCTGGCCAAGCATGGTAAGACCAAAATTGCCTGTGCCATGAGCCGGAGCATTGAGGAGCCCACTCCTGTGGGCAAGCGCTTTCCGGCGTTATCCGGGCAACTGGAGCTGGACATCCTGCCTCTGGATGAGGAGGCCTTGGCCAGGGCCTGCGACGTGGTATTTCTGGCGCTGCCGCATACCGAATCGATGGAGAGGGCGGCGACTCTCATTGAAAAAGGAAAACGGGTAGTGGATCTCGCGGCGGATTTTCGTCTAAAGGACCCGTCCCTGTTTCAAAAATGGTATGGAAAGGCACACGCCGCACGCGACCTCTTAAGAGATGCAGCGTACGGACTCACGGAGCTCAACGCAAGCGAGATCCGCAAGGCGCGGCTCATTGCCAACCCGGGATGCTACGCCACGAGCGTCATCCTGGCTGTAGCCCCGCTCATCCGGGCGGGGTATCTGGCGGAGGGCGAGTTCATTGCAGACGCAAAGAGCGGGATAACGGGCGCCGGCCGCGCTTTGAACGCCGATTTCCATTTCCCGGAAATGGATGGAAACGCCTGGCCCTATCGTGTCAACCGGCACGCCCACCAGCCCGAGATGGAGCAGTGTCTTTCGGGCTTGGGGAACGGTCCTGTGCGCGTCATTTTTACGCCGCAGGTGATCCCGGTTTCAAGAGGGATTTTGACGACCGTCTACGCGCGGCTCGTATCGGCATGGGATACCGCGCGCCTTCTGCAGGAATATAAGGAGTTTTATGCCCAGTCGGTCTTCGTGAGGGTGAGGGAAGAAGGGTATTGGCCGCATCTCAAGGACGTGGAGAGGACCAATTTCTGTGATATCTCGCTGTCCGTCGACGAGACGGGAAAACGCGTGATTATCGTCTCCGCGATCGACAACCTGATCAAGGGCGCGAGCGGGCAGGCGGTGCAGAACTTGAACTGCATGTTTGGCTGGGAGGAGTCGGAGGGTCTTTTGTGAGTTTTGAGCTTCGGACGGTTTCAGGAGGCGTCACGGCCGCCAAGGGATTTCTGGCCTGCGGTATGCCGTGCGGGATTAAGAGGACAGGCCGGCCGGATTTGGCCTTGATCTGGGCCGAGCGGCCTGCCCGGGCGGCCGCCGTCTTCACCCGCAACCGTTTTAGGGCGCATCCGGTGCGGCTGGACATGGCCCGCCTCAGGCAGGGGGTGGCACAGGCAGTCCTCATCAACAGCGGGAATGCCAACTGCCTCACGGGCCGCAGGGGTTACCGGCGGACTCTGCTTTTGTCAAAGCGGGCAGCCAAGATACTCAAGGTGCCCGAGTACCGCCTGTTTTTATTTTCGACAGGGGTGATCGGAATCCCCCTGCCCGCAGACAAGATCGAGATGGCTCTCCCTGAACTCGTTGAAGGCTTAAGCCGTGAGGGTGCGGGCCCGGCGGCGCAGGCCATTCTTACGACGGACAGGGTGCGTAAAGAGATCGCGGTCCGCTTTAAGGCGGGCGGGCGCACGGTCACCCTGGGCGGGATGGCGAAGGGCTCTGGGATGATCCAGCCGAATATGGCGACGATGCTTGCCTTTCTCACGACGGATGCGGTGATCGGTCTTTCCGCGCTTCGGAAGGCACTGGCGGAAAGTTGCCGGAGGTCTTTTAACCACATCAGTGTAGACGGCCAGATGAGCACGAACGATTCCGTGCTTCTGTTGGCGAACGGACTCGCCTTAAACCGCGCCGTTCGCCCGGCGGGCCGTGACTTTGAGGTATTTCAGAGGGCGCTGGATTTCGTAACGGCGAGGCTTGCGGAGATGATTGTGTCGGATGGCGAAGGGGTGACGCGGCTCATGAAGGTATGTGTCCGGAGGGCGGCGAGCCCTGATGAGGCGGAGCGCGTGGCCTTAAGCGTGGTCAATTCTCCCCTCGTGAAAACCATGCTGAGCGGGGGCGATCCCAATTGGGGCCGCGTGCTTCAGGCCGTGGGGGCCACCCGGGTGCCGTTTGCCCCGGACAAGGTGAAGGTGAGTTTTGATTCGCATCCCGTATTTGCGAAAGGAGAGCGCACGCGCTATTCGAGAAGCAAGCTCAAAGGCGTGTTCAAACGCCGCATCGTGCCCATTCTGATTGAACTCGGCCGCGGGAAGTACTCTTGTGAGAAGCTGGGGGCGGACCTTTCTCCACTCTATGTCCGCGTCAACGCCCGCTATGGAACATAGGTTTGTATGGAACAATTCATAGAAAAGGCTGACGTCCTGATCGAGGCCCTGCCCTATATCCGCTCGTTTCAGGGAAAGGTGGTGGTGGTCAAGTACGGGGGAGCCGCCTTAAACCAGGACGAAGTCAGAAAGAGCATCTTCCAGGATCTCATTTTCATGCGGCTTGTGGGGATCCGCCCCGTCCTCATCCATGGCGGCGGGAAAGAGATCAGCGAAGAGATCCGCAAGCTGGGGAAGGAGCCCCGTTTTGTGGCGGGCCTGCGCGTGACCGACCGTGAGACCATCGAGGTTGTCGAGCGGACCCTGGGCGCCATCAACCAGCGTATCACAGAGGAGGTTGTTCAACTCGGCGGCCGCGCGCGCGGGATGAGCGGCAAGGAGGATAAGATCTTTTTTGCCAAGAAGTACGAGGCGCAGGAAGACGTGGGTTTTGTGGGCCGCATCACGTTTGTGCATGCCGCACCCGTGGAAAAGGTGGTGCGCCAGAACATCATCCCGATCGTCACGCCGCTTGGGCTGGGGCAAGACGGTGAGGCGTATAACATCAATGCCGATGAGGCCAGCGCGCAGCTCGCGGTGGGTCTGGGCGCGGAGAAACTGGTCCTCCTCACCGACGTGGCGGGAATTTTGAAAGACCCCGAAAACCCCGCAAGCCTTGTCACGCACGTGGGGCTCGCGGAGATCCCCGCCTTGATCGAGCGCGGGGTGGTCCAGGATGGGATGATCCCCAAGACGCAGTCTGCCTCCGAGGCGATCGCGGGCGGGGTTAAAAAGGTGCACGTGCTGGATGGGCGGATCAAACATTCCCTGCTCCTCGAAATCTTTACGGATAAGGGTGTCGGAACGGAGATCGTGAAGGAAAATGGAGACACAGGAACACCACGCTAACGGCGCGATGAGTGCCGCCATAGAGATGTCGGGCACCTACGTACAGCCCACCTATGACCGGAGCCCTTTGGTCATCTCCAAGGGCAAGGGCTCGTGGGTGTGGGATCTTACGGGCAGACGCTATCTGGATTTTTTTCCCGGGTGGGCCGCGAGCGGGCTCGGTCACTGCCACCCCCGGGTCATGAACGCCCTGCGCGATCAGGTGGGAAAGATCCTGCACGTCCCGAACAATTATTTCACAGTGGCCCAGGGAAGGCTCGCCGAAAAAATTATTCAAACGAGCTTTCCGGGCAAGGTATTTTTTGCCAACAGCGGGGCCGAGGCGAACGAGGCCGCGGTGAAGCTCGCCCGGCGCTGGGGGGGTAAGGACCGGTATGAGATTATCACGATGGCGGGCTCATTCCACGGGCGGACCCTGGCCATGGTCTCTGCCACCGGGCAGGCCAAGGTGGCGTCAGGCTTTGAACCGCTCCCTGAAGGGTTTGTCCACGTCCCCTTCAATGACATGGAGGCTGTGCGGCGCGTGTTTAACAAGAAGACCGCTGCGGTCCTCCTTGAGTTTATCCAGGGCGAGGGGGGGATCCGGGAGGCGGAACCCGGATTTGTTCGCGACCTCGCGGCATTTTGTAAGGAAAAAAATCTTCTCCTCATGGCAGACGAAGTCCAGTCGGGGATGGGACGCACCGGGAAGTATTATGCCTGGCAGCATTATGGAGTGACGCCGGACGTCATGACACTGGCTAAGAGCCTGGGGGGCGGGTTTCCGATCGGTGCGATGGTGGCGGGATCAAGGGTTCAGGATACCTTAGGTCCGGGGTCGCACGGGTCCACCTTCGGCGGGAGTCCGCTCGCCTGCCGCGCCGGGCTCGCGGCTTTTGAGGCTATCGAGCGGGAGGGTTTGCTCAAGCAGGCGTCGCTTATGGGAGAATTTTTGAAGATGGAACTGGAAAAGCTGAAGGGGGGATCGAGCCCGGTCGTGGCGGTGCGCGGCAGGGGGCTCATGCTGGGCGTTGAACTCAACTCGCCGGGCGCCGGGGTCGTCGCGCGCGCCCGCGAGCAGGGCCTCTTGATCAATTGCACCCAGGAAAAGATCCTGCGCATTCTGCCGGCCCTAACCGTCACGCGGGGCGAGATCAAAAAGGCGGTCCGGATTCTGACCCGCGTGTTGGGAGCCCAGGAGACCCCCCATGCTTCCTGACCTATTGTTTTCGGTGCTGTGCGATGAGGTCCGTCGGGAACACAACGGAAAGTTTATCCTCATCGGACTCTTTGAGGTCATTGGCACGCACACCTTGCCCGCTGTCCATCCCAAGCTCACGGTGGTGAACCGCTGGGCAGGCGGGACAGGTGAATACAAACAACAGATCAGGATTATTTCCGGAGAGAACGACGCAGTGATCGCCCGTGACAAAGAGGTGGGTTTCACCCTCAAGGACACGCGCCGCAGTCATACGGTCGTGAGCGTCTTTCAAGGCCTGCGTTTCGAACGGTCCGGGACTTACTGGGTGGAGACGCTCCTGATGGGCGAGTTGAAGCTTCGGTACCCGTTTGAAGTTGTGGTCGTCGCACAGAAACAAAGTAAAAAGTGAGCCGCCTGAAATTTGCTGATACGGCGGCTCATCCCGAGGCGCGTAGCGCCGAGGGATCTCAAGAAACAACGTAGAAAGTGAAAACTCAAAAGGCAAAAGTGGTCAGGCACCTCCTTTCACTCGAGGCGGCAAGCGCTGCCTGGATGGAATCTCTTTTCCGGACGGCCCGGGCGCTCAAAAAGAACCGGTCTCACCGGAAGGATCTGGAGTCGAGAACGCTGGGGCTTGTGTTCAGCAAGCCCTCCACACGGACGCGTATCTCTTTTGAGGTGGCCATGGCGGAGCTGGGGGGGAGAACCACGTTTATGCGCGAGACCGAGGTGGGGATGGGAGAGCGGGAAGAGATCCGCGATGTGGCCCGGACCCTCTCGAGGTATCTCGCGGGAATTGTGGTGCGCACCCATTCCCAGCGCCATCTGGAGGAGCTGGCCCGTTATAGCTCTGTTCCGGTTATCAATGGGTTATCGGAAAGCCATCACCCCTGTCAGGCCCTGGCGGATCTTTTTACCATTTGGGAGCTCAAGGGAGGCTTTAGGGGGATCACCCTTTCTTACGTGGGGGATGGAAACAATGTTCTCAATTCGCTTTTGATGGGCGCGAGCCGTCTGGGGCTCAACGTGTGTGTCGCCTCCCCAAAGGGGTATGGGCCTAAGCCCTCGCTCATTCGGATGGCCGGGAAGGCGGCGCGGCGCGCGGGGGGTGCGCTCGAGGTGGGCGAGGACCCGAAAAAAGCCGTCCGCGAGGCCGACTTCGTATACACCGACGTCTGGACCAGCATGGGTTTCGAGGAGGAGAGGGACGAGCGTATCAAGGCGTTCCGTCCCTATCAACTCAACGCGGGGCTCGTCGCCCACGCCAAAAAAGGGGTGAGGGTCATGCACTGCCTGCCGGCCCACAGGGGGGAGGAGATCACGGGGGCTGTCATCGACGGCCCCAAGTCCATCGTGTTTGAGCAGGCGGAGAACCGCCTCCACGTGCAGAAAGCGATTTTACTGGACTTGTTGAAATGATGTTTTCGTACAGCGTACTGCGTACAGCGTACAGCGTCGTGCGTACAGCGCAACGTCGGGGCGAGCAAAGATTCGTACAGCGTACAGCGTCGTGCGTACAGCGAACGAAAACCCATTCTCAACTTTCACGCAGTACGCTGTACGCTGTACGCTGTACACTTTACGCAGTACGCAGTACGATCGCGTCTGCTTGGAATAAGGTACGCAGTACGCAAGACGCAGTACGCAGTACGACCACGGCTCGCTAAGAGGAGGAACATGGCTCGCAAGGATAAAGTAGTTCTAGCGTATTCCGGCGGTCTGGACACTTCCTGCTGTCTCGCATGGCTTCAGGAGGAGAGAGGTCTCGACGTCATTACTTTCACGGCGGACCTGGGCGGGGAATTTAAACCCGGGGAGATTCAGCGAAAGGCGCGCGCGAGCGGCGCTCTTAAGTGCATCATCCGGGACCTCAAGGATGAATTTATCCGGGACTTCTGTTTTCCGGCCCTCAAGGCCCAGGCGGTGTATGAGTCCGGCTACACGCTGGGGACTGCCCTGGGCCGGCCGCTGATTGCCAAGCATCTCGTGGATGTGGCCCGCCGGGAGGGCGCGCAATTCGTCTCCCACGGGTGTACGGGCAAGGGCAATGACCAGGTCCGTATCGAGGTGGGCGTGAGCACCCTGGGAAGGGGGCTTCAGGTCATCGCCCCTTTGAGGGAATGGGATCTTAAAACCAGGGAGGAGGAGCGGGAGTATCTCAAAGAACGGGGCTTGCCTTTCTCCTCCGGCAGGAAAACTCCCTACAGCATCGACCGCAATCTTTGGGGCGGGAGCATCGAGTGCGGAGCGCTCGAAAATCCCTGGGTGGAGCCGCCGGAAGAGGTTTATGGACTGACGAAAAGTCCAGCCGGCGCGCCTCAAAAACCGCAGGTGATACGTATTGGTTTTCGCAAAGGCGTGCCGGTCTCCATAAACGGCCGGGCCCTGAGCCCTGTTCATCTGGTGAAGCGTCTCAATGCGCTTGCCGGAATGCATGGGGTGGGGCGCTCGGATTTGGTGGAAGACCGCCTGGTGGGCATTAAATCCCGCGAGATATATGAGGCGCCTGCGGCGACGACGCTACTGATAGCCCACAGGGGCCTGGAAAACCTGGTCCTGACGCGGGAGGTCATCCATTACAAAGAGGCGCTTTCGAATCAGTATGCCCAGATGGTCTACGGCGGTCTCTGGTTCACCCCCCTCAAAAGGGCCTTGGATGCCTTTTTTGATGAGACGCAGAAGGACGTGACCGGCGAGGTAAAGGTGAAACTGTTTAAAGGTTCCTGCCAGGTCGTAGGCCGGCGCTCGGCCCAGTCGCGCTACCGCTGGGAATGGGCCACGTATTCGGCGGGCGACCGGTTCGACCGCACGCAGGCCGCCGGGTTTATCAAGCTGTGGGGTTTACCTTATGAACGTGCCAAATAAATGCGTCCGTGAATCGTGAATCGTGGATCGTGGATCGTGAATCGCCATTTCGTGAATCGTGAATCGAAAAAAAGAAACCAGATACCAGTTGCCAGTAACCAGAAGATACCAGATGCCAGAAACCAGAAAAAATACGAAATTCGAATATCGAGATTCGAAGCAAGTTAGAAATTCGAAATCAGAAATTCAAAACAACCGTTTTCGAATTTTGAATTTTGGTCAATCGAATTTGCTTCGTGCTTCGAATTTCAAGCTTTGGATTTCATCTTTTCTATCTGGTATCTGGTCTCTGGAATCTTCTGGTATCTGGTTGCTGGTTTCTGGTTACTCAAGCCGTCAACTACGTTTCACGAATCACGATTCACGAATCACGACGAGGCTCGCATGACTAAGTTATGGGGAACACGTTTCGGCAAAAAGACGAACAGGCGCATCGAGGAGCTCACGTCGAGCCTGGCCTTTGATGCCCGTCTTGCGCCCTATGATGTTGAAGGGAGCATCGCGCACGCCCAGATGCTGGGGAAGACCCGCGTCATCAGCCGCGCGGATTCAGACCGCCTCGTGAAGGGCTTGGGGCGGATTCAGAAAAAGCTGGCGCAGGGCAGGCTCCGCCCGGATCCCAGGGCCGAGGATGTGCACACCTGGATTCAAGGTCTTCTGGAAAAAGAAGTGGGGAGGGTGGCAGGAAGGCTTCATACCGCGCGCTCACGGAACGATCAGATCGTTCTGGATGAGAAGCTGTACGTGCGGGCCGAGGGGCAAAAGATCCTGTCGGGGATCCGCAGCCTGCAGGGGGTGATTCTCGCCCTCGCGCAGCGCGAGAGAAAAACGGTGATCCCCGGATATACCCATTTGAGGAGGGCCCAATGCGTCCGGCTGTCGCATCACCTTTTGGCGTATCTTGAGATGCTGGAGCGCGACCGCGGCCGCGTTCAGGGTTGCTTGGGGCGCGCAGACGAGCTCCCGTTGGGGGCATGCGCCCTTTCGGGCACCGCTCTACCGATCGACCGGCACCAGGTGGCCAGGGCGCTCAAATTCACGCGGGTGAGCGCCAACAGCATGGATACGGTGAGCGACAGGGATTTTATTGTGGAGTTTCTGGGGGCGCTGTGTCTGTTCAGCCTGCATCTTTCCCGGATGGCCGAGGACCTGATTCTCTGGACGGGCGAAGAGTTCGGCCTCGCCTTACTGGATGAGTCTGTTGAGACGGGGTCGAGCATTATGCCTCATAAAATGAACCCGGACCCCCTGGAGCTCGTACGGGGCATGACCGGCCGTATTTTTGGAAATCACCTGGCCCTTCTCGTCGTCCTTAAAGGGCTCCCGCTCACGTACAGCCGAGACCTGCAGCATGACAAAGAGCCGCTCTTCGATTCGGTGGACCAGGTGAAGGGCGCCTTGGATATGATGGCGCAGGTTTTTAAGGGCTTAAGGATCCGGCATGCGCGTGCCCGGGTGCTTACGCAGGATGAAGCGCTGTACTCCGTGGATATCGTGGAGTTTTTGATCCGGAAGGGGCTTTCGTACCGCGAGGCGCATGATGTGACGGGCCGCCTCATCCGGCACTTAAGCCAACATGGCAAGCCGCTGAGGGATATGTCCAAAGAAGCGCTGCGCGGGTTCTCGCCGGCCTTAACGCCTGACGTCAAGGGGATCATCAATCCCGTCCTGTCGGCGGGGAGGAGGAATTCGTTCGGGGGAACGGGTGACCGCTCTCTCGGGCACGCGCTTCGCCTGTGGAAAAAAAGGTGCTCCGGTCATGCATGATTTCAAGTACCGCGGCAGGAAGTTATGCTGCGAACGGCTGGATCTAGCGTCCATCGCGGAGCGCGTGGGCACCCCGTTTTACTGTTACAGCCAAAAGAGCCTGCTGGATCATTTCAATAAACTCAAGAGGGCCTTTCGTTCGATCTCGCCCTTGATCTGTTTTTCTATGAAAGCCAATTCCAATCTGGCGGTCCTGAAGCTCCTGACCCGGCAGGGAGCGGGACTGGATGTGGTGAGCGGGGGCGAATTGTACAAGGCCCGTCGAGTGGGCGTCCCGGCGCGGCGCATCGTCTATGCCAGCGTGGGGAAGACGGAAGCGGAGATCGTCTATGCCCTTAAGGAGGACATCCTCCTCTTTAACGTGGAATCGGTGCCGGAGCTCGAGCTGATTCAGCGGCTCGCGCGGCGGCTCAAGAAGCGGCCCCGGGTTTCGGTGCGCCTCAATGTGGAGGTCGACCCGCGCACCCACCGTTATATCGCCACGGGTGTATCCACGAGCAAGTTTGGACTGGACCTTAAATCGGCGCGCGGCCTTTTCTTAAATTCCCGGCACTATGTCCCCGCGGAGCTTGTCGGCGTGCACATCCATATCGGCTCCCAGATCACGAGCGGGTCGCCGTACGCCCAGGCCCTGCGGCGCGTGGCGAGTTTTGTGAAAGACCTAAAAAAGCGGGGCGTGCACATCCCGTGGCTCAATGTGGGCGGCGGGCTGGGGATCATCTATCATGACGAGCGGCCGCAGACGGCGCATGCCTTCGCGCGCAGGGTGCTGCCGCTCTTAAAAACGCTGCCGGCGCGCCTCATCATGGAGCCGGGCCGGTTTATCGCAGGCCCCAGCGGCGTGCTGGTCACGCGCGTCACCACGGTCAAGAAGACCCCGCGTAAGACCTTTATCATCGTGGATGGGGGTATGAGCGACCTTTTGCGGCCGAGTCTCTACGGCGCCTATCACTCCATCTGGCCCGTGCGCAGGTCTTCCAACGGTCCCCGCGTGGAGTGCGATGTGGTCGGGCCCATTTGTGAAAGCGGGGATTTTTTGGCGCGGGACCGGAAGCTCGCGCTTCCAGGATCGGGGGATCTCTTGTCGGTTCTGGGGGCGGGGGCGTATGGATTTGTCATGGCGTCCAATTATAACTCCCGGCCGCGTCCTCCGGAAGTTCTGGTCAATGGAAGCAGGATGTACGTCGTGCGGCGGAGGGAGACGTACCGGGATCTCGTGCGCGGGGAGAGTATTCCGGCGTATCTTCGGGAAGCGGGAAGCGGGAAGCGGGAAGCGTGAATCGCAAAAATACCATTCCAATAGTGAAAATGAGCGGGTCGGGAAACCTCTTTGTCCTCGTGGACAACCGGGCCGGCCTTTTGCGTGCCAATCTCTCATCCTGCGCGCGCAAGGTGTGCCGTGATGAACGGGTGGACGGACTCCTCGTGGTGGAGGCGGGCGCGGGGAACGAAAACGGGGCATTTCAAATGCATTTTTTTAATCCGGATGGATCGGAGCCGGGGATGTGCGGAAACGGGGCTCGCTGCGTGGCCTATTTTGCCGTCTCGGAGCTTAAACTCCCTGCCCGCGGCCTCGTCTTTAATGTGGTGAATTCGCGCGGCTCGGTCCAGGCAGATGTACGTCTTAAGGGGCATGAGGTAAGCATTTCACGGCTTCCTGAACCCACCGGCTACCAAGCGCATGTTCTGGAACCTCTGGCCGTTGGGCTTCCCAAGGGGGTGGAGATCTCTTTTATGGACAGCGGGGTCCCTCACACAGTCGTGTGGGGACTCAAGCCTGAGGCTGTGGAAGTGGAGAGAATAGGCCGTCGCATTCGGGAGCACAACGCTTTTAAACCGGGCGGGACAAACGTGAATTTTGCAGCGGTGCGGAACCGGCGCACCCTTTTCATGAGGACCTATGAGCGCGGTGTGGAGCGTGAGACCGGCGCGTGCGGGACAGGTGCCATTGCCACCGCGGTGATTGCCGCCCTGGAAGGAAGGGTGGAGTCCTTCGGGCCAGGTCAGAATTTTCAATTGACAGCCGAGACGCGGCTCGGCGAGGAGCTTCAGGTGAAATTTGAGCTGGACCGCGCCGGGCGCACCGCGCGGCAGGTCTCGCTGACCGGACGAGTCCAGGTATTGGAACGGAAGGAGATTGGGGTATGCTGACTGCCGATTCGATCAAGGGCTCGATGACCGCACTGGTCACACCTTTTAGAGATGGAAAAATCGACCGCAAGGCGCTGGAGGCCCTCGTAGATTTCCAGATTGAGGGCGGATCCAGCGGGCTCGTCCCGTGCGGGACCACGGGGGAGAGCGCCACGCTTTCTTTTGAGGAGCACGATGAGGTGATTGACATCGTGGTGCAAAGGGTGCGCGGGCGTGTCCCCGTTATCGCCGGGACCGGATCCAACAATACCCAAGAGGCCATCCGTCTCACGCGCCACGCGGAGACGGCCGGCGCCGATGGGGCGCTTCTCATCACGCCTTATTACAACAAGCCCACCCCGGCGGGTTTGAAGGCCCATTTTGAGGCCATAGCCCAGTCCAGCCGTCTTCCGCTCATACCGTACAACATCGCTTCGCGCACGGCCATCAATATGAGCGCAGAGCTTGTTTCTGAACTTACCCGGATTCCCACCGTTGTGGCCATCAAGGAGGCGAGCGGGAATCTCGAGCAGATTCAAAGGATTCATGAGTTGTGCGGGGAGCGGCTGGCCATCCTCTCGGGGGACGATTCGCTCACCCTGCCCATTCTTGCGGTGGGGGGCAGGGGGGTGATTTCCGTTGCCTCGAATCTGGTGCCCGGGGAGTGCGCGCGGCTCGTCGAGTCGTTTCTGGATGGAGATCTTGAGGAGGCGCGATCGATCCATTACAAGTTGCTGCCCTTGGTGAGGGTTTTGTTTATCGAGACCAATCCCATTCCGGTCAAGACCGCCCTGGCGCTGATGCAGAAAATAAAGCTCGAGTTCCGTCTTCCACTGGTCACCCTGAGGTCCGAAAACGAACAAAGATTGAGACAGGAGCTCTCGCGTATGGGACTCGTTTCAGCATTTTCGGTAAAGACCTAGTGGAGGGCGTGTTGCACAACAGGCGGACGCTCACCGAGCTCATTATTTTCCTAAGCGCCCTGACGGTCTTGGCGGTTACGTGGATGGTGCAGGTCCCCGGGGCTGAAGTCCGCTTCGGACCGTTGCTCATTTTCCTCTATGTCATCCCCATCGGGATAGCGGCCTATCATTATGGACCCACGGCTGCGTTCTGGGTAGCCGTGGCCAGCCTGGGGGCGGCGGGGACCACATTTTGTGTGCCGCAGTTCATTTATGTTGCGGCCCATGATCAGGTGGATGAGGAGGGTATTCGTCTTCTTGCTGAAAGGGTAGGTGCCGGGCCCGGACTGTCCCTCTCTGGAAAATTGGCCGACTATCTCAAAGGGAGCGGCTCCCTGGGCGGGCTTCTCGACGAGGGATTCTCCTTATCGCTCCTGCGGAATTTGTGGCCCGAGGAGGTTGACTTTGAAGGGGCCTATTGGTCCTATGTCGCGCGGCCGCTCGTGCATACGGGTTTTCTCTGGCAGCTCGTCGCGCTTCTTGCGGGAGCGCCTTTTCTCGGGGTTCTGGCACAGGGAGGGTTCCGCCAGCGCGAGCGCCTCGAGCACGCGCGGCAGAAGATGCTGGTCTTGGAGAAGGCCCTTGAAACAGAGCGGGCCGTGAAGAGTTCGAGCGCCCTGGAGACCTCCGAAGAGATTAATCGGCTTCAATCTATGATGATTACAATTTCAGACATGGCCCGGGAGATCAGCGCCGCGCTCCAAGACCAGACGATCATGAAGCTGGTTCTTAAGAAGACCGTCGAACTCCTGAAGGCGCGCGAGGTAGCCTTGTTCCGGCCGGACGGAACGGGGACACAGCTCGTGCTTGTCGGCGCAGTGGGATACGACCCGAAGAAACTCGGTACCCTAAATATCCGCATCTCAGAGGAGGATGGCATCCTCGGCTGGTCAAGTAAAAACAAGCTCTTTCTCGCCATGGATGAGGTCCTGGCGGATTACCACAAGGCGGACCTCGCTAAAACGAACAAGCTGGATACGGTGTACAGTCAGCCTGTCGTCCGCTCGGGGGAGCTCATGCTGGTGATCTGCGTGGGGCGGACTGACCGGAAGCTGCATCATAAGGCGGTCGCGCGGCTCATGTCCACCCTGGCCAACTTTGCCGCCATCGCCATCGACAATGCCCGTCTCTTGGAGCAGACCCGCCAGCTGGCGATCCGCGACGGCCTCACGGGGCTCTATAACCACCGCTATTTCCAGGAGTTTTTGGAAAATACCCTGGAGCACTGCATGCAGCACGGGATTCCGATCGCCTGCATCCTCATCGATCTGGATTTTTTTAAAAGGCTGAATGACAGCTATGGACACCCGGTGGGAGATGAGGTCTTGAGGCGCATCGCACGCGTGCTCTCGGAGGTCGCACCTCAAAACGGCCTTGTGGCGCGTTACGGAGGCGAAGAGTTTGCGGTGGTGGTGGTGGGCAAGGGCCTGGGTGAGACGCGGCAGATTTCGGAGCGGATGCGCCGGATGGTTGAAGAGACAAGGATAGAGGCTCCCCAGCACACGTTGCGCGTCACGCTTTCGGTCGGGGGGGTGTGGCACGATCCGGCGCGCGGGGAGCGCGTCAAGAAAGAACTTCTCGTCCAGCGGGCCGACGAGGCCCTTTATCAGGCAAAGGAAAACGGCAGGAATCAGGTTTATTTTTACGGAGACAAGACCGGGACACAACTTGCGCAAGGAGCATAACCTACATGGAGATGGTTGATCTACTGCAGATGGTAACGGATCGCGGCGGCTCGGATCTTATTCTGGCGGTAGGGGTCCCGCCGGTGTTAAGGGTTAACCGGCAGCTGGTGCAGTCAGAGTTGGATCCCCTGACGCCGCGCGAGGCGCAGAGGCTCATCTTTTCTATTCTCACGGATGAACAGCGCAAGCGTTTTGAAGACCGGTGGGAGCTCGACTTTTCCTACAGCGTCCCCGGTCTTTCCAGATTCCGGGCGAATGTGCACAAACAGCGCGGCAGTGTGGCGGCGGCCTTCCGTTCCATCCCGGATGAGATCCCGAGCCTGGATGCCCTCAATCTCCCCGAGGCCATCGTGAACTTTTGTAACCGCGACAAGGGCCTCATCCTGGTTACGGGTCCCGCCGGCAGCGGAAAATCCACGACCCTGGCGCGCATGATTGATATTATCAATACGAGACGGGCCTGCCATATCATCACGGTGGAAGACCCCATCGAGTTTCTTTTTAAGCATAAGCGGAGCGTGATTGAGCAGCGCGAAGTAGCCAACGACACCCATTCGTTTTCGGAAGCCCTCAAGTATGCCCTCCGGCAGGATCCGGACGTGCTCATGATCGGTGAGCTTAGGGATCAGGAGACCATTCAGGCGGCGATTACATCAGCCGAGACCGGGCACCTGGTGCTGGCGACTCTCCACACGATCAACGCGAGCCAGACCATCGACAGGGTTATCGACGTGTTTCCGCCGCATCACCAGCAGCAGGTGCGGATCCAGCTGTCGAGTATCATCGAGGGTATTGTCTCACAGATCTTGGTACCGCAGACCGATGGCAAGGGGGTGATCCTGGCTGCCGAGGTGCTGGTGGCCACGCCTGCCGTGCGCAACCTGATACGGGAACGAAATACCCATCAGATCAACGGGGTGCTCCAGACGGGGTCAAAATACGGTATGCAAACCTTTGAACAATCACTCTTGACCCTGTATCGCCAGAATAAAATCAGCAAAGATGCGCTCGTGAACCGGGCGCGGGAACTGGACCTGGAGCGGCTGTCCACGGGGGAGGTGGAGTAACATGCGCTTACGCCTCGCGGTGAGCGGATGCCGGGGCCGGATGGGTCAGAGGATCCTGGAGCTGGCCGCCCGGGACGGGCGTTTTGACGTGAAGGCCGCGTTGGAGCGGCCCGGTCACCCGGAGATCGGGCAGCGGATACGCTTGGGCGATGGCGCTGCCGCACGCTCTGTTTTGGTGTACGGCGGTATCGAAGAGTCTCTTCAGGACGCCGACTGCCTGATCGAATTTACGACTCCCGAGGCGACCAGCGAACACCTCGAATGGGCTGTACGCTTAGGCCGCGCCATGGTGATCGGGACGACGGGCCTTACGGAGGAGATGTGCCGTAAGATACGGAAGGCGGGTGACAAGATCCCTGTCGTTCAATCCCCCAATATGAGCGTGGGGGTGAACCTTTTGTTTGCCTTGACGGAGCGTGCCAGCCGGACCCTTCCCCCGGATTACGGCGTGCGCATGGTGGAGGCGCATCACAAGAATAAAAAGGATGCCCCGAGCGGAACGGCTAAACAGCTGGCCGCGATCGTGCGCAAGGAACGGGGAGTGGATACCCCCATTCAGTCCATCCGCGAGGGGGAGATCGTGGGGGAGCACACGGTAACGTTCGCAAACGCCGTGGAGGTCCTTCAATTCGAGCATGAGGCCCAGAGCCGCGATGCGTTTGCGCAAGGGGCCCTCGTGGCGGCGCTTTTTTTGCAGGGGAAGAAGAAGGGTTTTTTTGACATGCTGGATGTGTTGGGCTTGAGGTCATGATTACGCTTAAGGAATCGGAACGCCTGAAACAGCTCCCGCCTTATCTTTTTGTTGAGATCGACCGCCTCAAGAGGGAGGCCCTGCGAAGCGGCACGGACGTCATCGATCTGGGCGTGGGAGATCCGGACCGGCCGACGCTGGCGCATATCGTGGAGGCGCTTTATCAAAGCTCCCTCGATCCCAGGAACCACCGCTATGCCCTGGATGCGGGACTCCCCCAGCTCCGGCAGACAATCGCGAAATGGATGAAGGCTCGTTTCGGAGTGACCCTGGATCCCGACGAGGAGATCCTTCCGCTCATCGGATCGAAGGAGGGCATTGCCCACATGCCGCTTGCCTTTGTCAACCCCGGCGATGTGGTGCTTGTTCCGGACCCCGGTTACCCGCCGTACCGCTCGGCGGCGATATTTGCAGGGGGCATCCCTTACAGCATTCCGCTCCTTGAGGGGAACGGATATTTCCCCGATTTGGAGGCGGTGGATCTGCAAATGGTGCGGCGCGCCAAGCTGTTGTACTTGAACTATCCGAATAACCCGACGGCCGCGACCGCGGAAAAGAATGATCTTAAAAGGGCGGTTGATTTCTGCCTCAAGCGGAACATCTTGATCTGCCACGATGCGGCCTACTCGGAGATCACCTACGACGGTTACCGTGCCCCCAGCATCTTCGAGGTCGAGGGGGCGCGCGCCTGCGCCGTGGAATTTCATTCCCTGTCCAAGACGCACAATATGACCGGCTGGCGGATCGGTTTTGCGGCGGGCGACAGGAGTTTTATCGGTGCGCTGGCCAAGGTCAAGGCCAATATTGATTCGGGTATTTTTCAGGCGGTGCAATTTGCCGGCATCGCGGCCTTGGAAGGGGGCCAGGAGCACGTGGATGAATCCAACCGGATTTATGAGGAAAGACGCAATGTGCTCGTGGACGGATTGAACCGGGCAGGGTGGTCTGTCCCGAAGCCAAAGGCGACGTTTTACGTGTGGGCGCCTGTGCCTCCCGGATACACCTCCAACGAGCTCGCGCAAATGCTTCTTAAAAAGGCGGGGGTGGTGACCACTCCGGGGGTCGGCTTTGGCGCGCACGGTGAGGGGTATGTGCGCATGGCCCTTACCGTAAGCATGGAGAGGCTTGAGGAGGCTGTGGAGCGCATACGAAAGATGCGCGGGTCGTGAATCGGGAATCGCCATAGGAGCAGACTGAAGACCACAGACTACAGACGAAGGATGAAGCATTCTGACAGTCACAAGGCCTACATAGGCATCGGGTCGAATATGGGCGATCGCGCCGCCATGATTCGCAAGGCCCTGGCCTACCTGGAATCAGAGGGCTCTGTGGACGGTGGACAGTCGAGGGTGGACTCATGCGAACGGCGAGCGGCGAACGGCGAGCGGCGAACATTGGGCCGCTGTATTAAGATCGAGCAAATCAGCAGCTTTTATGAAACCGAACCAGTGGGCGGGCCCCCGCAGGGCCGCTTCATTAACGGAGCGGTGTCTGTCAGGACTCGTTATTCGCCTCACTGCTTGCTCGAGTGCTGTAAGAGGGCGGAGCGCGCGTTGGGCCGTGCGCCGGGCGTCCGTTACGGGCCCAGACCGATCGATCTGGACATCCTTTTTTATGATGATGAGGTGTTGGAGACGGCAGATCTTGTGATTCCTCATCCACGCCTCGCCGAGCGGCTCTTCGTCTTGATGCCCTTGGCCGAGATCGCGCCGGAATACGTGCATCCTGTACTCGGTGTTCCGGTGAAAGAGCTCTTACAAAGGCTGACAAAGCGTGGCTCACCGCATCCGGCAGTGAGCATGGAGCCATCAGCCTTCGGCTTTCAGCCATCAGCAAAAGCCGGCGGCGGCACATGAGAGATGCACGACCAAATCCGAAATCCGGATATCGAAATTCGAAATCCGAAATACAAAACGCAGTTTTCGAATTTTGACTTTGGTCCTTCGAATTTGCTTCGTGCTTCGAATTTCGAGTTTCGAATTTAACGGGTCAGGGGACACGGATCACGGCGCTGGTAACGGACGCCTGACGGAATATTTATGCGAGTCGTACGTACGATCAGCGCCTTGCGGCGCTGGGTTCGCTCTGAAAAGCGCAAGCGACATTCCATCGGTTTTGTTCCCACCATGGGGGATTTACACGCAGGGCATCTTGCGCTCATCCGCCGGGCGCGGCGGGAGAATGCGCGGGTCGTTGTAAGCATCTTCGTGAATCCGACACAGTTCAACGAGGTACGTGATTATCGCCGCTACCACCGGAACCTTGAGGCCGATCGGCGGCAGGCTTCCGCGTGCGGGGCGGATCTTGTTTTCGCGCCCAGCGCGCGCGAGATGTACCCCTTTGGTGTTGGGTCACGGGTACGCGCCCCCCGCCAGGCGGAGGGACTGTGCGGGGCCTTCCGGCCGGGCCATTTTGACGGCGTGGCTACGGTGGTAGCAAAGCTGTTTAACTGCGTGGAGCCCGACCGGGCGTATTTTGGCCGGAAGGATGCCCAGCAGGCCGCCGTCGTGCGCCAGCTGGTGAAGGATCTCAATTTTCCGGTCGAGGTTCAGGTGTGCCCCACGGTCCGGGACCGAGACGGACTCGCCTTATCCAGCCGGAATCGAAGGCTCCGGCCGCGCGAGCGCGAGCAGGCAGTGCGTATTTGGCGCGCGCTCGCGGCGGTGCGAGACGAGGTGCGGGGGGGAAAGGGCGATCGGGCCTCCCTGCGCGCCTTTTTGCGGTCGCGGCTCAAAGGCCCCGGCATGCGGCTGGAGTATGCGGAAGTGGTAGATCCGGCGACCTGTGTGCCCGTCAACCGTCATTGGTCGCGGGCCCTCGTCGCGGTGTGTGTGTGGGTCGGTGATACCCGGCTCATTGATAACGTAATAGTCCGTCGTCCGTCGTCCGTCGTCCTGCGAAAGGATCGCGACGGACGCAGGACGCAGGACGCAGGACGCAGAACGAGAAAGGAAGTCGTGATATGTTACGGCAGATGTTGAAGTCTAAGATCCACCGGGCGACGGTTACGGAGGCCAACTTGAAGTACACGGGCAGCGTGACCATAGACAGCGATCTATTGCGTGCAGCCGACATCCTTCCGGGCGAGCGCGTGCAGATCGTAAATCTCAACAACGGGTCCCGCGTGGAGACCTATTGCGTGGAGGGGGAAGCGGGTTCCGGCATCGTGTGCATGAACGGGGCGGCGGCCCGTTGGGCCCAAGTAGATGATCAGGTGATCATCATCTCCTACTCCCTGTGCGACGACAAAGAGGCGCGCGCATTGAAATCGCGAATCATCTTTGTGGACGAAAGGAACCGCATCACCCGTGAAGAAGTCAGCGCGAGCTTCTGAAAAGCTGCTGCGGCTGGCGGTGGTGGGCTGCGGGGCTATTGGTAGCGAGGCTGTTCGCGCGCTGGTCAAGAAACCGCTCTCCCGCGCGTACCGCCTGGCCGGGCTATGCGATTTAAAGTTGGAACGCGCCCGCAGTCTTGCCCGGCTATTCCACTATCCGGTGCCCATCCATTCTGATTGGCGGAATGTGCTGGATGATGCGGATCTCGTGCTGGAGTCCGCGTCCGGAGAGGTGGCCGGCCCCCTGGCTGAAGCGGTGTTGGCAAGAGGCGGCGACGTCTTGGTGCTTAGTGTGGGGGGGCTGGCAGGAAGAGAGGGCGTCTTGAGGCGCCTGGCCGAAAAAGGCGGACACCTCTACATACCCTCAGGGGCCATTGGCGGTCTGGACGCCGCTCAAGCGCTTGCCCTCAATGGACTCAAAAAGGTTACCCTCATCACGCGCAAGCCTCCCTTGGGCTTCCGGGGGTCTCCCGGGGCCGCGCGGCTCGGCCTGGATCTGGGGCGGCTCAAGAAAGAAGTGCGGCTCTTTCGCGGGCCGGCCAAAGAGGCGGTGAGGCTTTTTCCTCAAAACGTCAACGTCGCGAGTCTCCTGGAATGGGGCGTGGCTGCGGCGGCGCCCATTCACGTGGAGATCTACGCGACACCGGGGTTAAGAACCAATACACACGAGATTATCCTTGAAGGAAGGGCTGGTCGTATCCGCATTCAGGTCAATAACTTCCCATCCCAGGCGAATCCCAAGACAAGCCGTTTGGCTTCCCTTTCCGTCATTGCGATGCTCAGGAAGATCTCGGCGAACGTCAGAATCGGGACGTAAATGGCGCAATCTGAAAAAGCCTCATGGATCGATAACGGCAAGATCCTCATCCGGGGGGCCCGGGAGCACAACCTGGCGGGCTTTGATCTTGAGCTCCCGCGCAATCGTCTCATCGTCATCACGGGGCTTTCGGGATCGGGCAAGTCCTCACTCGCCTTCGATACCCTTTATGCGGAAGGCCAGCGGCGTTATATGGAAAGCCTCTCCAGCTACGCCCGTCAGTTCCTGGAGCAGATGAAAAAGCCGGACGTCGATCTTATCGAGGGTCTCTCCCCGGCCATCTCCATCGAACAGCGTTCTCAAGGCGCAAGTCCCCGCTCGACGGTGGGGACCACGACCGAGATCTATGATTATCTGCGGCTTTTATACGCAAAGATCGGGCGCCCCTTCTGCTACCGGTGCGGCCGTCCCATTCAGTCGCAGGACGCCGAGGCCATCGCCGATCAGATCCTGTCGCTCAAGGGTGTGACTCAAGTCGAGATCTTAAGCCCCTGGGTCCGGGGGCGCAAGGGTGAGTACGTGAAGCTCTTTGAAAAGGCCCGCCGCGAAGGCTTTGTGCGGGTCAAGGTGGACGGCGAGATCCGCGACCTGGCGGAGCCTATTCCATTGGACAAGAAGATCAAGCACGCCATCAGCGTCGTGGTCGACCGCATCGATGTGAGCCCTAAGGCCCGGAAACGCATCGTCGATTCTGTGGAGACCGCCCTTCGGTTTGGCGAGGGTCTGGCGGCGGTCCAGGTGAAAGGGAGATCCGATGAGCTCATCTTCAGCGAGCGTTTTAGCTGCGCGCACTGCGGAATAAGTTATGAAGCCCCGGAGCCGCGTTCCTTTTCATTTAATAGTCCCTACGGGGCCTGCCGCACGTGCTCCGGTCTCGGAACCCGCATGGACATTGATTCGGGACTGGTGGTTCAGGATGAGCGCAAGACCCTCCGGGAGGGGGCCATCGAGCCCTGGCAGCGCGTGGGCGGGCGCCGGGTCTTTTTGCATTACCGGCGCAAGCTTCAGCGTCTGGGCGAGAGGCTTGGATTTGATTTGGACACGCCTTATAAAAAACTGGCCGCGGAAACGAAAAAGATCATCCTGTTCGGCGAGCGGGAGGAAGATACCGAAGCCTGGTGGCCTTTTGAAGGGGTCATCCCCAACCTGGAACGGCGGTTCAGGGAAACCGAGAGCGACTTTATCAAGACCGAGATTCTGAAATACATGAATACCGTGACGTGCCCGGCCTGCAAAGGGGCCCGGCTGCGCCCCGAGAGCCTGGCTGTCAAGGTCGGTCCCCTCTCCATTGTGGAAGCCACCCGCCTTTCGATTAGGGCCGCCCTTGAGTTTTTCGAGAAGCTGGAGCTCTCCGAGCGGGAGCGCAAGATTTCCCGTCTCATCCTGAAAGAGGTCCGGGACCGCCTCCGGTTTCTGGATACCGTGGGCTTGGGTTATCTCTCGCTCGACCGTATGGCCGACACCCTCTCGGGAGGAGAGGCCCAGCGCATCCGCTTGGCGACCCAGATCGCCTCACGTCTCGTAGGGGTTCTCTATGTGCTGGATGAACCGAGCATCGGGCTCCATCAAAGGGACAACCGGAGGCTTTTGGAAACACTCAAGGCCCTGAGGGATCTCGGCAATACCCTGGTGGTGGTGGAGCATGACGAGGAGACCATCCGCTCTGCGGATTATATTGTGGATCTGGGTCCCGGGGCCGGTGCGCATGGCGGCCGCATCGTGGCGCAGGGGCGGGCCGAGGACATCATGCACTGCCAGGAGTCTCTGACGGGACGCTATTTGAGGGGCGAGCTCGTCGTTCCCATCCCTAAACGCAGGGAGACTCAAGGGCCCGGGGTCAAATTTCTTGAGATCGTTGGCGCCCGCGAGCACAATCTCAAAGATATCCACATCCGGATTCCCTTGAGCTCTTTTACCTGCGTAACGGGGGTGTCCGGCAGCGGAAAAAGCACCCTGGTGGATGATATCCTCTACCGGGCACTGGCCCAGAAGTTTTATCACGCCAAGGAGACCCCGGGCCGTCATCGTGAAATCAGGGGATTGGAGCACATCGACAAGGTGATCGTGATCGATCAATCTCCCATTGGCCGCACCCCGCGCTCCAATCCGGCCACCTATACCGGGCTCTTCACGTTTATGCGCGGGTTGTTTGCGCAGGTTCCCGAGGCCCGCGTGCGCGGCTACCGTCCGGGTAGATTCAGCTTCAACGTGAAGGGCGGGCGGTGCGAGACCTGCCAGGGGGACGGCATCATCAAAATCCAGATGCACTTTCTGCCCGACGTCTACGTGCCCTGCGAGTCCTGCAAGGGCAAGCGCTATAACCGGCAGACGCTGGAAGTGAGGTTTAAAGGTCTTTCCATCGCCGAGTGTCTGGAACTGACCGTGGAAGAGGCCCTGAAACTCTTTGTGCATGTCCCCAGCCTGCGCTCGAGGCTCGAGGTCCTGAATGGGGTGGGTTTGGGTTATATCCATCTGGGTCAGCCTGCGCCCACGCTTTCAGGCGGCGAGGCCCAGCGGGTCAAATTGGCGACGGAGCTCGCGCGGCGCGCCACGGGCCGCACGCTGTACCTCTTGGACGAACCGACGACAGGTCTCCACTTTGCGGATGTATCCAGGCTCCTGGCCGTACTCGCGGCGCTTCGTGACCAAGGCAATACCATCGTGGTTATTGAGCACAATTTGGACGTGGTCAAGTGCGCCGATTATATTTTGGATCTCGGACCGGAGGGGGGTGAGGCGGGGGGCGAGGTGATTGCGGCCGGAACTCCGGAGGAGGTCATGGCGACATCCCGGTCCTACACTGGCCGGTTTTTGAAACAGCACATGGGGCGGCACCGGGTACCAGATGATGTACAGACAGCCCAAACTGTCTAGAAGCTATCCCGAAACCCCCCTTCTGCTGCAATCGCTGCTTTTGGCCTGCGACCAAGCCCGGGTACCCGCGCGAACAGCGCGGGTGGGCGAAGGAAGTGCCAGAGCACGTAGTGCGACGGCCGCCTTTGCGCCGCTCGGCTTGCGCACCGCTGCGGGTGCGCGGCGCCTCACGTCGCTGCGGCTCGGCTTCAAAATCAGCGATTTCGCTACGAAGCGAGGTTTCGGGATAGCTTCTAAGATTTTTTGTAAGGTCTTTTTCGGAGCCGCGCTCGTCCTGGCGTGCGCGGCGCCGTTTTCTCCTGCGCGCGCCAAAGAGACCCAAGACGATCTTTTATTTGCAAGGAACGCTTTTCAAGATGGGTTTTACGGGATCGCGCTTTCCAAGCTGGACAACATCATCAAGCGCGGGTTGGAGCCGGAGGTCCTGGACGAGGCGCTCTTATTGAGGGGAGAAACCCTGTTTTTTCAAGGGCGTTTGCCGGAGGCCGGGTTGGATTTCAAGCGAATCCTGGAAGAGTTTCCCAAAGGGCGGTTTGCTGCCCACGCCCAGCACTGGATGGGGGAGGTGGCCTTCCGTGAGGACCGCTTTGATGAGGCCGTCGACGCCTATTCCAAGTCCGTTCGCCACTTTCCAAAGTCGGAGGTAGTGGCGCTCTCCTTATATGGGCTGGGCTGGAGCTATTACGAGCAGGGGAGGGACGATGAAGCGGCGGAGGCCTTCAAGCGGATCATCCGGGAACACAGCCGGCACGAGGTTTTCGGCGAGTCGCAGTTTAAATGGGCCGAGTGCACTTGGTTTTTGGGGAAATATGACGAATCGGCCTATGCGTTCCGTCAGTTTATCAAAAAGCATCCACGGTCTGGCCTCGTACCCGTCGCCTATTTCTGGCTGGGGGAGAATAATTATGCCCTGGGGCGATACTCCCAAGCCGGGGAAGATTACCGCGAAGCGGTCCGGCTGGCGGGTGACGCCGGTGAAGGGGACGCGGAGTGGGTGGGAAAGGCGCATTATGGCGCTGCCTGGGCGGCTCTTAAAGCGGGTGATTACGGGGAGGCGCAGGCCCAAGTGGAACGTTTCATGGAATATTTCGCTGGGGACCGGCTGTTCGAGTCGGCCCTGTTTTTGAAGGGGGTCGTTCTGGGAGAGCAAGGCGATCATCAGGAATCTTTACAAGTTTATGACGAGCTCTTGGACAGGTTTCCCGACGGCGCTTGGGCCGGCCACGCCCTCTTCCGGAAGGGCAGTCTGGAGCTTGAAGAGGGGGATTACAACCATGCCCTGGCCACTTTTCTTGAGCTCGATCAGCGCGCCCAGGGAGGGCTATTGTATGACGGCCGATACCTCATCGGAAAGAGTTACGTCGCGCTGGGGATGTACGGGCATGCCATCCGGACGCTTGAGTCACTCGCGGGCGACCCCGCCGTCCGGGAGGACCTGCGTGTGGGGGCGCGGGCACTTTTGGCAGACACGTTTCTAAAATCAGGACGGGTGGAGGAGGCGCTTGGAGCATACGATGAGATTTTGAACCAGCATGCCCAGCATCCCCTCGCCTCGATGGCACAGTACCGGGTGGGCGAGATCTTTTATAAGCAGGGTCAGTATGAGCAGGCGATGACCGCCTTCCGGAACCTGATGGTCAATCTCCGCCACGCAGCCCTTGAGGAAAGGGCCCAATATAAACTCGCCTGGTGTAATTTTCACTTGGGCGATTACAAAACGGCCGGTCAGCTTTTTGCGGCGGTGGCGCACGACTATCCCCAGTCTCCCTGGGCGTGGGATGCCCGTCTTATGGCTGCCGAGTCTGTCTTCAACGCAGGGGATTTCAAAGAGGCCTTGAAACGCTTTCGCGAGCTTCGGGAGGAGACGGAGGAGCCGGAGGAAGGGCTGCAGACGGACTACGGCATAGCCTGGAGCCTGTGGCAGTTGGGGGAAGAGGGGCACGCGGCTCAAATCTTCTCTGCCCTTGTGAGCGAATACCGGCAGCATGCGCTTACGGCGGACGTCCTATTTTGGCTGGGCCAATATTACTCCGACCGGGGAGAGTGGAACGAGGCCCAGCGGATGCTTAAGGAAATCCCTCTCCGCTTCCCCCAGCATGAACTGGTCCCTGACGCCCTGTACGCATCGGGCTGGGCCTTCTACCGGCAGGGGGATTTCCTGTCGGCCCTGGAAACATTCAAGGGATTTTCTGCGCGCTTCCGTGAGGGCCCTCTATCGGGAGATGCCCTCTATTGGACTGCACAGATTGAGAAGGGACAGGGGAAGCTCAAGGAGTCAATCCTCCATTTTCAAAAGGCCCTGGAGGTTGCAAACGCGGCGCTGAAGCCGCGCATCCAGTATGAACTGGCGCGGTCGTATCAGGACAGCCAGGACCCTGACCAGGCCATATTGGAATATCTGAAAGTAGCCTATCTCTATCCTGATGTAACTGAGTGGGTTACGAAGGCAAACCTGCAGGCGGCCTGGCTTTTTGAGCAGGGCAAACGTTGGTCCGAAGCCGAAACGATTTACACGAAACTCGCTTCGGCCGAAGGTGAGGAGGCCACCGTCGCCAAGAACCGGTTAAATTGGATAAAAGAGAATGTTAACCACGCAGGAGAGACCAGTAACCAGAAACCAGTGACCAGATAGATTCCAGAAGCCAGATACCAGAGAGAAATGATGAAATTCGAAATACGAAATTCGAAGCACGAACAAATTCGAAATCCGAAATGTAGAACACTGGATTTTGAATTTCTAATTTCGAATTTCGATATTGTTCGGATTTCGATATTCGAATTTCGGATTTTCCTGGTTTCTGGTATCTGGTCTCTTCTGGTAACTGGCAACTGGTATCTGGTATCTATTTTTACAAGGTAACTGAGGAGAACATAAAATGTTTGAAGTGATACAAAAAGGCGGCCCGCTCATGATTCCGATACTGGGCTGTTCGGTCCTGGCCATGGCTTTTGTGATCGAGCGTCTGGTCCATCTTTACCGGGCCCAGATAGATACCCAAGCTTTTCTAACCCAAATCAAACGGGTCCTGGCAAAGGGCGGTGGCCGGGAGGCGGTGGAGCTGTGCAACCGCACGCCGGGTCCGGTGTCTCATATTCTGCGCGCCGGAATTCTAGACCGTGAGAAGGGTAAGGCCCAGATCCGCGAGTCTATTGAAGACGCGGCGCTTTTCGAGGTACCCAGGTTGGAACGGAATCTCAATCTCCTCGCGACGATCGCGCACATCTCCCCCCTTTTGGGGCTCTTGGGCACGGTGACAGGAATGATCCGTGCCTTTCAGGTCCTCCAGGAAAAGGCGGGGGGTTTGGCACCGATCAATCCGGCGGATCTCGCGGGCGGAATCTGGGAGGCGCTCATCACCACGGCGGCGGGACTCTTGGTGGCCATTCCTACTTATGTCGCGTACAACTATCTGGTGAGCAGGGTCAATGGCTTCGTCCTCGATATGGAGAGGAGCGCGACACAGCTCGTGCAGATCCTGACGGAAGAAAGGGTGACCCATGAGGTTTAAGCAGAGGACGCGCATCGAACGCGGCCGCTTGGATATGACCCCACTCATTGACGTGGTCTTTCTGCTCCTCATCTTCTTTATGCTGACCTTTACGTTCATCACCCCTCCGGGCATCAAGGTCAAACTGCCCAAGGCGGTGACGGCGCAGGCCCTTGAGAAGGACCAGATTGTGATTACCCTGACCCGGAAAAAGGAGCTTTTCTTGGAATCGGAGCCTATCACCCGCCAGGCGCTCGAGGAGGTGCTCAAGGGGGCAGCCCAAAAGAACAAAACGGTTCTCATCGAAGCCGACCGGGAGGTTGTTTTCGATGAGGTGATATCCATTTGGGATAAATGCAGGTCGACAGGCGTATCGGAAATTAATATCGCGACTACTCCTTGAACACGCTGATGCTACCCAACCGCGTTTTTGCCGGCGCCCTGCTGGGTTCTGTGGGCCTCCACGCGGCGGCCATGAGCCTTTTTACGGTCGTTCTCGGGCCTCACCTAACGGTTTTTCCCCGCTCCATGGACACGATTTTTCTGGGGGCTGTTCTTGAGGAGAGGTTGTGGGCTTCCCTCAATCAGGGAACCAAGCAGGCGGAGAGAGACGCCCGGCTTTCAAAGCGCGTACCTCTCGAGGAGCAAACGTCCGATTGGGACGAAATGGAAGTAGAGGTGCCGGGACTCAATCCACCCTTACCCGAGAGGGAAACGGCGGTATGGCAACGGACTTCTCGGTCGTTTTTTGCGCCCTCTCTCCCGTCTCCGAACAAAGAGCTGGGTGCTGAACCCGCGCCCGAGAGAGTGGAAAGCCCCATTCTCTTGGAAGGGCCGGCAGGGACGAGACCGCTCATCTGGACTCCGGGGCGGAAAGAAATGGTCTCTTTGATACAGGAGTTCAGGGGCGCCCGCAGGACGGCGTCATTTAAATTTTGGGTCTCGGAGGAGGGCTGGGTAACTCGTGTCATTCCTATTCGTTCCACCGGCTTTATCGAGTCGGATAACCGGGTCATGCAAGTCCTGCGCCGTTTTCGCTTTGCCCCCCGCGAGGGCGGCGGGGAAGAAATGGAGTGGGGCGTGGCCACGTTGGAAGGCAGGACCGATGCTGGGTGAAATAGAATTTGCTACGGCCTGTGCGGCCTATCTGGGAATCACCGTTTTGGCTGTGCTCGTTATCTGGGGCGTAAGTACATTCTTCAAGAGGCAATGGGCGGTATCTCCTGAGCCGCACACAAGAGTTTGGGAGTGTTCTATTTGTCTTCATATATATTTGAGTAGAGAGGACCTGAACGTTACGGAATGCCCCTTATGCAAGAGCTATAACGAATGGCCAGTTCAGCAGTTGAGAGCTTCATAGACGCTATTGTTGCTATAATGCGCGTTGGCTTATATAATATTATATAGAGGCTATACACTAATTGGGAAGGGGGGAGACAAGAGTGAGTGTAGATCCAACGGAGGAGGTCCAGGAGGAACGCCCTCCTATAGCGCCTCCGCTTAAGCTTGTAAAATTTCGTACGATCAGCAAGGGTGTGGGCTGGTGGTCTGCCGTTGTGATGGTCGAATCTTGGGGCAAAAAGATTGTGAGCCTCTATCTCTGGCAGCGGAAAGACAAGGAGTGGAGGCGGAAGCAAAAGTTCACCATCCGCAATAAGGAGAACTGGCACGCCATTCATACCGGCGTCGATGCCTTTCTCAACGAGGTTAAGGAATAAGACGCGGCGGCGTCCATGTCTTGGAACATCCTCATTACAAGCGCTGACAGTAAAGAGAAGGCGCGCACGATCGCTCAACATCTCCTTAAGAATAGACTGGCGGGCTGCGTGACGGTCATTCCTCGCGTCGAATCCACGTATTGGTGGAAGGGCAAGCTGGAAAGGGCGCGGGAATGGCTTTTGCTTATTAAAGGCAGATCCAGCCACTTTTCCAAGGCCTCGCGGGAAATCAAGAAGATCCATTCCTATGAGTGTCCCGAAATTATTTCTATTCCCATTCAGAGGGGGAGCGCAGACTATCTCGCGTGGCTGGATGCTTCTCTGGGAAGTAAAAAGTTAAAAGTTAAAAGCCAAAAGTACAAGTAAAAAGTCAAAAGTAAGTCGGATCGGTGGCCTTTTAGGTTTTAAGTTGTACTTTTGGCTTTTGGATTTTAAGTTTTAACTTTCATGGATTGTGAGGGGTGAATGGAGCATCGGGCCCGGGCGCGCCTTGAGGTGGCCCTCAAGGTCAAGTGGAAGTTTCTGGAAGGGGATGCGAAAGACCTTTCCCTCATCCGGGACGTGAGCGAAGAGGGCCTCCAGATCGAGGTGGAGAAAGAGATCCTTCCCGGGACGAGGCTGGGGTTAAGTATACAACTTCCCGGTGACGAATCCATGATAGAGGCCGAGGCGGTCGTTTGCTGGACCCGGAAGGCGCACGAGACCTGGCGGACGGATTACGACGCAGGTTTAAGGGTGACCCGCTTGAACGAATCTGACCGTGAGCGCCTTTTCCATTATCTCAAGCTGCGCATGACGGGGCAGGTATGAGCGGCGGGGCTTCGGAGCCTGGGGCCCGGTGGTATACGAGCCGCTGGTTCGTGTTTGTTTCTATGCTTCCGCTGTGGCCGGTCAGCCTCTGGTTTTTGTGGAAGAGCCCGCTTTTCGGCAAACCCCTAAAGATTTTCTGGACTGCGGCAAGCGCCGTTTTGGCCATCCTAATTACTGTATGGCTCGGTGAGCTGAACGTACAGCTCTATCGTCAGTTGGAGGAGCTTCTGTAAGGCTATTATTAGTAGGGTAGCCTGTTTCGTACAGCGTACTGCGTACTGCGTACAGCGTACAGCGTCGTGCGTACAGCGCAACGTCGGGGCGAGCGGGATTCGTACGGCGTACAGCGTCGTGCGTACAGCGCAACGTCCGCGCGAGCAGGATTCGTACAGCGTACTGCGTCGTGCGTACAGCGAACGAAAACCCATTCTCAACTTTCACGCAGTACGCAGTACGCAGTAC
>JACPQZ010000063.1 GCA_016190205.1 Candidatus Omnitrophota bacterium
ATGCGGATGGCGGAGCCCACCGCCACCATGCGCCAGCCGTAGTAGAGGCGGGCGGGCATCCGCAGCAGAGTTTTTATGTCCATTGGTGTTACGAAGAGAACTCGTGCGCTCGTGGAAAGGCGATAATAGCAGATTCGCTCCGAAATTGGGAAGGACGCGGAGGAAAAAACGGCTCTAGCGGAAGCTGGCGGGCTCCTTGGCCTCGCGCTGGAACCAGCCGCCGACCCGGTGGTAACCTTTCAAGTAGCTGATCTGTCTATGGGCGGGTGCGGCTCCCGGATCAGCTCGGCCTCGGTCAAGTCCGCCAGCGTGCGGCGCAGGGATTCGTTGACCCGCGTGAAAGCGTCCAGCAAAATATCAGTCTGTACCATTGCCAACCACCTTTCCTACCCAGGACTCGAGCCCCGGCTCTCCCACTCGGACCGCCGTTGTGTGTCCGTTCGCCTGACGCAATGCCGCTCAGCCGTCATTAAGAAAGTGACTGTAAAATACCGTAGTCAATTATCGGCTCCAGCGGTCGGATTTCACACCAGTTCATATACCGCCTGCACGGGCCAATGATCTGACGGAGCAGTGTCTTCGCCATAACATTGCGGCACGCTCGCAGCGACCGCACGCGCGTGTCGGTTTGCGACGATGAGGTCAATGGCCTCGGTAACGGTTGGTTCATCGGGCCGCACGTTCGCTGTCGGATAGCACTGAAAGGTCGGAGGGCTTTGCATTCCCAGGGCGGCGAAACAGCTTACGAATCCTGCCTGTTTGAGGATGCGTTGGGGATGCCATGCGTCATTCATGTCCCCCATGAAGAATGCCGGCTCGTCTTTACGCACGAGCCGAGTCAGCTCGTCAGCGATTCGCTTGAGTTGCCTTACTCTCGGTGACAGGCCGCTCTCCCCCTCGTCTCGATTCCGACGGCTAGTGAGATGGACCGTGGCGACGAATATCGTCCTGGGTAGCGGCTTGAACCGCAGGCGCGCCCAAAACATCCGCCTTTCCGGTTCGAGGTGGCCAACTTCCTGAGCACCGTACTCGACGTTTTCGAAGAGCGCCTTGCTCCAATAGATGTTGCTCTCGTTTGTCCATCCCGAAAACGGATCCCGAACTCGGTCATGCTCCTTTAGCGCGCCGTCGAGGAACTCCTGCGTCGGGCGTTGCAGCTCCTGCACACAAAGCACATCGGGAGCGAACAACTTGAGAAATCTCTCCAGTGCGTCTGCCCGAGCCGGCCAACGCTCGGTGAGCCAAAGGTTGTAGGTTATGAGCGACAACCGAGTCGGGACCATGTTTTCCTGCCGTCTCCTTGAAGCCCTAACGTGCTGGGTGAGAGGCGCGGTCCGCCGCGTCCTTCTCGAACCAAGGGTTAGACGCCCAAGACCACCTTGAAAACATCGAGTAATTCCTTCAATGATTCACGAACTAGTTCGCCGTCGCTCCACGCACCTTTTCCCCGATGACTCAGGTTGCTACGCACTTGATAGTAATAAAGTGCGGCCCCCGCCGGGGTGTCTCGATCAAGGCGATAAGAATTCAGAGTTCTCGAATCCGTGACAACGCTCTGGCGCGTAACTCTGGATCGTACCGCAGCCTGAAAACTTGCCAGAGCACCTAGCCTCTCGACCCTCGCCGTTGGCTCAAGCCGGGGGCCAAAAGCGAAGACTGTGTAGCGTTCGATAGCTGCCCAGAGAAGAAGGTACGCCATCTGTAGGCGAAAAAACCGTGGCCAATCGAAAGCATCAGGGGGTGATGATTGGAAAGGCAGCTTGCCGAAATCGCGCGCCATCTCTGATACGACACGCAAGCCGTCGCGGAACACTGGATCGTCGCGGTGCGACCAGCGGCTACCGTCGAACTGCTCGGGGTGCCCCTTGCTCGGGCTGCGGATGACGAGGATGTTTACCCTTAGACCAGTAACGATAGTGGTTGTGTCGGCCCAACGGTAATGCACCGAGGGCTCGAAGGCGGCGACCTCTTGGTATGCGTCTCGACGCGTTTCAACGCGAAAGTGCAGCACAGAGCCTTCAACGGAGCCATTTCCGGCATGTAGCGAGACGAGCGGTAGGCCGTCACGAACCAATAGGCTTCCACGAATACGGTCGGAAACGGGCGCCACGCTAAGGAAGGGCTTGATGCGTGGGTGACATAACTCTGCCGCCTGAAACAGACCGTAGGCAAAATACGGGAGGTCAAGATTCTGAGGCGGCGAAAGACTCATTTCGGAAACCAGGACTGTGTTTGTAGTGCACGTCGGATCGGAGTATCAATAAACCCGGGCGCACGCCACACGTATTCGGCGGCACCCGATCTAGCCTTCACATCAAGCGACTGTACGTGTGCCAATGCTGCGTCAATGGTAAGGGGCTTACCGCAGACCGTCTCGAAGTTGCTATCGAGATCTGTCCACACAACCGCATCGAATTTCTTGGTCTCTGCCCAGGAGCGAATGGCTTCAAGCGAGTCTCGGTCGCGGCCCTGTTGACGCGACCCGTCGCTGAACAAGAACCCAATGTTTGATCGACTGGTTCCTTCTCGGCAGCGTAGGTCGCAGATTGCGTCGTCGGGATCTTTTCGTGTGCTCCTCGCATACGCGACTCGACAGGGCACACCGTTCTTCGGATCGATCACAAGCGTCAGAGCGCCGTGTCGAGACCGGGAGACTCTCGAAAACTCTACCTTGATCTCTGGGCCATCACACTGCCAAGGCTCATGTTGATCGTCGAACTCCGGACGAGTATCCCAAAGCAACGACCCCCAACCAAGGATGACGATCTGCGATGGCATATCGTATGACGTCTAACGTTTTGGGTGAGCGGCGCGTTTGTCGGCGTCCGTCTCAACCCAAGGGTTAGACATCGTTTCTGCCGCCCGCAGCCGTGGGACCGCCCTGAGGCCCCTTTCGACGTTGCTCTGCGGCCTTCGTAAGGTCCAGTTTGACGATCTCGGGGTTCTTAGCCCGCAGTACCTGGAGGATGGCGACCGGGAACGGCGACGGTGAACCTACGCCGCCTTCCAGCCGCCGGACCTCACGTCCCCCGAAAACCCAGAACCCAGCCTGCTCTAGCTCCTCCAGGCGGGTGCTCATTTCGAAGGCAGCTTTGACGCGGTCGCCGGCTTCGAGATCGCCTGACAGATCTCCGTAATCTTGGGCCTCCTGAAGAAAGCCGCCGATCAGTTCTACCTCAGCCGGTGACTTCAAGTCGTCATGCTCAAACGTGAAGGCAGACGCACGGTCGACGATCGTCAGGATCTCTCGGCCAGATGTCAACCTTACGAGATGTGTTGGTACATTCTCCTTGATCCGCCTGACGCGGACGAGTGGTATGGCCTTCTGTTCGGTAAGAGTCGACGAGACCCACTTCTCGTGGTTCGTCTTCAGCAGCCGAAGAACCTCGACGGTATAGGTTTCGCACTGATCATCGACCATTTTGTGGTGGACCCGGCAGAGTAGGATCAGGTTCGCAGGGTCATCGAGCTGATCCTCGGGAAAGGATGCGTCGAACCTTGGACCCTGCTCCTTCGGCGACACGATGTGGCACTCATCCCCCACCACTGAGGCGTCGGCCGAGGGTGTCGCATCCAAGACGATCTCGTGCCGACAAATGGCGCACCGGTTCCCGGACCGTCCCCAGAGAATCTTTCTCGTCTTGTCAGAGATTGCCATGAACGATGTCTAACTATAAATCTCTTGTTCCGTGTAGTACCGGCTTACTTCCGTATAGCACGTGCCGGATACGTGCCCATGCGGCGATTTCTATAATGGTTACGCTGCATTGTAAAGAGTCGCTCACTTGTGGATAACGACCAAGGCTGAAACACACTTCCGCATATGTCATCTTGCCGACTTAGGAGCCCATGCCTAAACCTAGGCTGTCAGCAGGGCTCTGCACACCCCTACCGCCGCGATTGAATACATGGGTATAGATCATCGTTGTACTGAAACAGGGGGTCGTCCTGGCCTGAACGGAGAGGCTCTGTTAGAGCGCGCCGATGGCGATAAGAGCCTGTCTCACCTCCTCGACGCCTTCCGGCGGCAGAGGCGCTTGCGGCGGCAGCGGAGCGCCGACGGCGTAGCCTTGCAGCTCGAGTCCTCCCTTGATGCATGCGGCGAGGTTGTATTTGGCGAAGGC
>JACPQZ010000069.1 GCA_016190205.1 Candidatus Omnitrophota bacterium
CCAGGGCGACGTGATCGGCATCAAAGGGCTTAGTGATGAAATCACAGGCTCCCTCCTTGATGGCCTCGACCGCCCGTTGGATAGTCCCGTACGCTGTCATCATAACTGCCGGGACGCGATTTTCCTTATGGTGAAGCTCTTTTAGGACTTCAAGCCCGCTCATGTCTGGCATCATGTAATCGAGGAGAATGAGATCCGGCATGAACGAGGCGACGTTCTTCAGCGCCTCTTCGCCATTCCTGGCACTTTCGACGATGTAATTGTGGGCAGTCAACTCCCGCTCCAGGAGCTCCAGGTTCAGCGGCTCGTCGTCTACGATCAAAATCTTTTCCCTCGCCATCTGATTTCCTTCTGCCCTTTTAGCCGGATAGATTTATCGGCAGTGTCACTGTAAACTTTGACCCCTCGCCTGGTTCACTCTCGACGCGGATCTCACCACCCAAAAGGCCGACGAGCCTCTTTACGATCGCCAGCCCCAATCCACTGCCACCGTATTTTCTTGTGCCCGAAGGCTCCGCCTGGCGAAACTCTTCGAAGATATAGTCCAGCGCCTCTTTTCTCATGCCGATCCCGGTATCCGAAACGACCAACTTCACCGAGCCATTATCTTTCCAGGCTGAAATGGCGATCTCGCCCTCCTCTGTAAACTTCGCGGCATTGCTAAGAAGATTGATAACGATCTGCTTTAGCTTTTCTCGATCCGTCCTCATCGGCTGGATGTCCGGGGCGATCTTGCTAGTCAAGCGGACCCGGCCGTCGTTCAGCATGGGCTCGATAGTGGACATTGCCGCGTGGATTACCTCTTCCAGCCTTAAGGGCTCGATGAGAATCTCCATGCGGCCGGCTTCGATCTTCGAAAGATCGAGGACACCGTTAATCAGATTGAGCAACTGCTCGGCACTCGCCAGGACCTTCTGGAGATCTCCTTGGTGCAACTCGGGGAGCTGACCTTCGGTGTCGCGTAGAACCAGGCGGGTAAAGCCTATGATAGCATGAAGCGGGGTCCGCAGTTCGTGGGTGACGTTGGCAAAGAACTGGGACTTGTACCTGCTCGCCTCATCGAGCCTTTTGTTCGCCATGACCAGCTCTTGAGTCCTCTCGGCTACCTTCCGCTCCAGGCCCTTATAGGCCTCCTCAAGCGCGGCGGTCATCTTGTTAAACTCCTCTGCGAGGACTTCGATCTCGTCGCCGGTTTTTAGCTGAAGGCGAAGGCTCAGATCGCCGCTGCCGATCCGTTCGACTCCCTCACGCAGACTCTGGAGCGGACGAACGACGCGCCGGGCCACGAACAGGCTTGCGAGCAGCGCCACTCCGAGTCCGATGAGCAGCAGGCTGGAGGTTCTGAGCACGGAGGCGAAGAGCGGCTCGTAGGCCTCTTGCGCCGGTCGCTCGATGAACACCGCCCAACCCAGGTTGGGAATGATGGCGTAAGAGCTGATCACGCTTTGTCCCTGTAAATTGTTTGCTACGAGGGCCCCGGCCTTCGGTAGGTCTGGCGTCGGTTGGAACGCCGCTTTGACCTGTTCGAGATGGGCGATGTTGCGTCCTTGCAGGACCAGACTCAAATCCGGGTGAGCAATTAGGTTGCCGGAACTAGTTGTCGCGTATGCGTAACCGGCCTTTCCAACCTTGATGCCGGAGATGACTTCCCAGATGTATTTCAGATTGACCTCGGCTTGAAGGACGCCGATGACATTGCCGGAGAAGGATTCGATAGGAAAGGCAATAGTCATGTAAGGCTCGGAGCCGCGAATAAAGTGAACCGGACCAAAATAGGGTGTTCCCTTCTTGGCCTCGTGAAAGGCGGCTGAGGCAGAAAGATCAATACCGGGGTCCCGAGAGATGGCACGAGAGCGGGATAGCGCGGCCTGCGCTTTTCCGTGAGTATCCAGGACGACTGCTTCGTCGATTGCCGGAGATAAATAGAGGAGCCGTTGCAGTTCCAATCTGTAATGCGGTGAAAGACCCTGAGCAGCCATTTCAGGGCTCTTGGTCGCACCCCTAATCGCGGTTGCGACCTCCTGAATGAACCGTTCAATTCTTAGGGCGGCTACGGCCGCAGCCTCCTTCTGGGAGAGAGCTAGGTGCTCTTGGGTTTCGTGATAACGAAAATAGATTTCTACGGCGCCACTGGCAATGAGGCCGCTGCCAATCAACAGGACCGAAACAAAAAAGTAATGGCGGACTAGGCGCCTGCGACTCATTTGATCACCTTGTCCGCCCACATGAGCACTCTGGGTGGAACATTGACGCCGATTTCTTTAGCGGTCTTCAAATTGATGATCAGTTCAAACTTCATTGGGTTCTCAACCGGCAGATCCTGTGGTTTTGCCCCTTTGAGAATCTTGTCCACGTAGACCGCTGCGCGGCGAAAGTTATAGGAGAAGTCCGGTCCATAGGCCATAAGACCGCCTGCTTCCGCAAGCTCTCTCGCCCCGGCCATGGTGGGGAGCCGGCTTCTCAATGCGAACTCCGCAATGCGCGTTCGTTGGCCGAGAAACAAGGGGTCCGGCAGCGTTAAGAGAGCATGGGGGCGAGCCTTGGCTACGGTCTGGAAGGCCTCGTCTAAACCTTTCGGGCCTCGCGCGGAAACGGGTTGCAGCCGGACTTTCAAAGAACGCGCTGAAAATTCCAACTCCTTCATGCCTGATTCTTGCACCGGCGATGAACGCCACAAAACGGCTACGCGCGTGATCGTCGGGACCGCTTCCTTTAACAGTTCCAGCCTTTTTCCGCTCAATTCAGGGGCAAAGTTTGTCAGCCCGGTAATGTTTCCCTCAGGCCGCATCGGGTTGGCGACAAAGCCGCCTCCGGTAGGGTCGCTAATGGTCGGCATGACAATAGGGATCTTCGTGGCGGTATTCCTCAGGGCCTCGATTACTACGCCGCTGCTGGCCACAATAATATCGGGCTTGAGGCCCACAAGCTCGGCTGCAAGCTCGGGAAGGCGTTCGCGTTTTCCCCCTGCCTCTCGGTGCTCAAGGACTATATTCCGAGCTTCTATGTAACCGAGGTCGCGCAGCGCCCTGCGGAATTCGTCGATGCGGGACTGGGGAACAGGTTCGAACCAAAAGAGTGCGACCCGCGGCACTTTTTTCGATTGCGCGGCGTTGACGACGGGCGCGTTTGCGCCGAGCACCACCACGATCACAAGAAGCGCGGCAATCTTTTTTGCGCCTCTCACCCCATAAGCCCCAGATATCTCCAGTAGGGGATGGCGGCGATGAGACCGAGAATGTAGGCGAGCGCGTAGCATGGATTGATGCGGATCATGAGCGGGTAGGTGAATGCCTTGCCGTCGGTGGTGGCGTAGGCGAGCGTGTGCCAGTCCACCTGGAAGCGGAGGAACCAGACCTCGGCCCCCATCAGGATGATCATGGTCATCACCCACGGACTGATTCCCATATCGGTGGAGAGCGGCGATAGCGCTACCACGAGGGTGATCACGACCAGGCGGGTCGTGAAAACCAGCTTGAGCGCATAGCCGATGACGGCGATGATGATAAAGGCCAGCGCCGGCTGTTCCACGAAGGGAAGGACAAAAGGGGCCAGGA
>JACPQZ010000064.1 GCA_016190205.1 Candidatus Omnitrophota bacterium
GTAATAGCTGTGCCGATATAATGCTATCAATATATTGATAGTTTGTCAAGGGAAAAAAGAGCTAACATGCTCTCCGCCAACATCAAGAAACTCCGCAAAAAGCACCACCTTTCCCAGGAACAGCTCGCCAAGAAGGCGGGGGTTACCTACAGCACCCTCATCAAAATAGAGTCTGGCCTGAATAAGAACCCGACCCTCGACACACTTACAAAGCTCGCTCATGTTCTTAAGGTTAATTTGGACAGATTGGTCAGTTAGGCGCAGTGGATAAGTCGGAGCGTTGGGGTGGATGGCAAAAGTCCTAGTTACAGGGGGCGCAGGGTTTGTGGGGTCGGCGCTGGTGCGGGCCCTGCTCAATCGGGGGGAAGACGTTCATGTCTTAGCCCGAAAAAGCAGCCATCTGGTCAATCTCACAGGCCTCAAGGTGCAGGTGCATTATGGCGACGTGTATTATCCCGAAAGCCTGCGCAACGCCATGAAAGGGGCGGAGGTGGTCTACCATACCGCCTCCGTCTACCGATTCTTCCCCTGGTGGAAACGCACGGTTCCGCCCATTTACAAGATCAACATCCAGGGCACCCAAAACGTCATTCAAACCGCCCAGGAAGCGGGGGTGAAGAAGCTGATTTACACAAGCTCCATCATCACCATGGGGATCCGAAAAGACGGGGGTCTTTCCAACGAAAACACCCTTTTGAGGAAGGCACAATTGGCCAGTCATTATGCCCGCTCCAAATATGACGCCGAATCGCTGGTGCTCCACGAAGCCGGGCGTGGTCTTCTGGCGGTGGTGGTCAATCCAGGGATGGTGATCGGCCCAGGGGATCACAAACCGACACCTTCGGGCGAAATGATCGTTAAATTCTTGAATCGCACCTACCCCGGCTACTTTCACACGGTGTTCTGCCTGGCCGACGTGGATGACGTAGCCGCGGGTCATATTGCGGCCGCCGAGAAAGGCGTTGTTGGGTCGCGATACATCCTGTGCAATCAAGAGCATCGTTCGATGAAAGCGCTTTTTAAGATTCTAGAAAAGATTTCGGGTGTCCGGGCACCTTGGATCAAATTTCCATACCCTCTGCTTTTAGCCTTTGTCTATGCCGACGAATGGAGCGTGCGTTTGATCAAGCATCGGCCGCTGATGCCCAGCGAGGGGGTCAACTTTTGCCGCTCCTTCCTTCGCTGTGACAACACCAAAGCCGTGCAGGAGCTGGGTTACAAAACAACACCCATAGAGGAAACGCTTGAAAAAGCCGTCCGCTGGTTTCGAGATCATGGCTATGTCCACAGCTAAACCCGACCACACGCTTCAGATATTAACTCTCTCTGAATACCGGATACTCAAGGCGGCCGCCGATCTTATGGTGCCGGAGGCGGTTGACTCACCTGAGACCGATCTCGCCTTCAAGATCGATACCGTACTAGCCCAAGTCCGCCCCCAGCTTCAGAGCCAGTTCAAGCAATTGTTGTGGCTGGTGGAGTGGGGCGGCCCTTTTTTAAGCTTTCGATTCCAACGCTTCACGCGTATGCCACCCCAGGGACAAGCCCGCTATCTCATAGCCTGGGAGCGCAGCCGGCTGCCCTTGAAACGGATGGGCTTTCAAGCCCTCAAGCGCAGTGTGATGGCGGCCTACTACGGCTCAGAACCGAGCTGGCAGGGGATTGGTTATAAGGGACCGTGGCTTCACCGGGGATTTCCGCATGAGTTTGAAGGCAAAGGCATCCAGACCCCCTCTGCGTGATCTTGAAACCGACGTGTGCGTCGTCGGCTCAGGGGCCGGGGGCGCCGTCATGGCCAAAGAGCTGGCCGAAGGGGGCTTGCGGGTCGTCGTGCTTGAGAAAGGGGGGCGCTTCACCAAGCGTGACTTCACTCAAAAAGAAGAGGAGATGTTCCCCCGGCTGTATGAAGATGCCGGGTTGCGGGCCACTCAAGACCAGTCGGTTATCATCCTGCATGCGCAAGGGGTGGGGGGCACGACACTCGTCAACGATAACATCTGTTTCCGAACCCCGGACTTTGTACTGGAGCATTGGAAAGCGCGGGGGATTGAGCACATCGCACCCCCTCAAATGGTTCCCTACTTTGAAAAGGTGGAAAAGACGATCGGCGTCTGCGAAATTCAAGCCGAAGAAGTCAGCCGCAACGACCAGCTTTTTTACCGCGGCGCCGCAAAGCTTGGCCTCCAGCCCAAACGTTTTTCTCACAACCGAAAAGACTGCATCGGCTGCGGCTTCTGCTACTGCGGCTGTGCCTACGACCGCAAGCAGAATATGGCGCTGACCTATCTGCCTCAGGCCGAAGTCGCCGGCGCCATGATCTTGGACCACACAGAGGCCGAAGAAATTGGCCGGAACACCAACCGGGTAACGCACATCACAGCTTCTCGAAAGGACCCTCGGACGGGCTGTATAAAAGAGAAACTCCGCATTCGCCAAAAATGTCTCATTATCGCAGGGGGAGGAATTAGCACGCCCATCCTACTGCTTAAAAACGGGTTCGGTCGGTTAAATCCCAACGTGGGCAGGCATTTGAGCTTGCACCCAATTCTGGCCAGCTTGGGTGTGATGGCCGAAGAAGTGCGTTTCTACGAAGGAATCCCTCAGTGCGTGTATACTGATCGCATCGTTGCTTCAGAGATGGCCGGCTTCGTCCTGGAGGGGATCGGTGCCCATCCGGTGCTAACTTCCCTCGTCTTGAATACCTTCGGGGAAGGGCACCGCGAACGGATGCGGGACTTCAACCGGCTTACGGTCCATTACGTGATGGTGATGGACCGGCCCCAAGGCCGTATTCGGGTAGGACCCAAAGGACAGATTTCGATCACCTACCGGTTTCATCCGAGGGACCAACAAAGCTTGCGGGAAGGCATGAAGCTTTCAGCGCAGGTGTACTTTGCGGCCGGGGCTCGTAAGGTGTATCTCAATCACGTGGACGCACCCGTTCTTGAGGATAAGAGCCAAATCGAAGCCATCGACCGTCTCCGGATGGAGCCCAACCGGATACTCCTTTACTCAGCTCATCAGATCGCAAGCTGTCGCATGGGGACTGACCCCAAACACTCTGTCACGGACTCCTTCGGCAAATTTCACGGCATGGAAAATCTCTTTATTTCGGATGCCAGCCTCTTTCCCACTTCTTTGGGCTACAACCCCCAGGTCACCATCATGGCGCTTGCTACCCGGAATGCCGAGTATATTTTGAATTCGTCGGTCGTCTCCAAGACGGTTGGCTTTGGCGTCACGTGAAGCATAGTCGCAGTCGTTCTACCAGAGCGCATGACCCAGGTATAATGGTCGTTGGGGGAGTAGAAGACGCGCAAGAAGGGGAAGGGCAAAATGCTCATCTCGGCGTCCTCCCAGTGTTAATGTATTTACAGGCATTCCAAGCAGTTTTGGTATCTACATTTAGGGCTGTGGCGATTTGAGCATAGGTCATCCCCAACAGACGTAATTCTCTTACATTTTGGGCTAATTTTTGGTATAAAGGTGTGTACTCTACAGGTAATATCTTGATCTGGGCCTGAATCTCGCCCAGGGTTCGAATTGGTCGTGACCGGGTCCAGACTTCATATTTAGAACGGTGCCGTGTTGAGGGAATCGAAAGGAGCGAGGGCCCGCAACACAGCGAACTGCGACTTGTTCGTCGCTCGTTGATCGGTCTTCGGTGATCGCAGGATCGTTAATCGTTGATCGGTTATCGGTCATCGCAAGCGCTGTTAGCTGTCTTCTATCGGTAAACGCTGAATGACCAAGGTTTTTCTTTTCTTGCGATAACCGATCACCGAAAACCGATAAACGAACTGGCGATAACCGATCACCGAACACCGATAACCGACAAGGTGAATCGACGAAGTTGCGAGCCCAAACCGCCGATTCCCTCCACCTCCACCAATTTTGCCTTCGGCAAAATTGGTGGAGCAATTGAGAATCGAAAATCGAGATTTGACATGGAGGATTCTCGATTGCGGTCAAATTTCGAATCTCGATTTTCAGATTTTGCCTTCGGCAAAATTGGTAGAGCAATAGACAAAAAGCTCAATTGCGGTCTAATGCTCGATTGTTCTATTGTTCAAAGGAGCGGCGAGGAAGTGCCAGAAGCGTGAAGCGCATGGCGTCAGTCCACCACTAAAACGGATGTTAATGAGATTGCTTCGCCCTCCTCCGCCCTTCGGGCTACGGAGGGACTCGCAATGACGGACAAAGAATAAGGGGCATACGATCATCCGAACAAAAACGCTTGCCATTTTCCAACTTCTACTCCTCCTCCTTCTCGACGCCCCTTCGGCCGACGCCTACCGCAGCGCCATGGGCGAGCGGAGAGGGCCGTCGAAGACCCGCGAGTCAGCGGCCGCGCGCATGACCATCCGAGAGAGCGGTTCCGGCGTGCCGCAATGGGAAGGTTACACGAGGCAGTTTAACGGGACCCGCTATATGCCGCTTTTTTCCAAGTGCGAGCGGCACCAGGTGAGCTGGGACTGGGACGCCGCGAGCCGCCGGGTGGTTTTGGAGAAGGGCGAGGACAAGATGGTGCTTGCCCTGGGTCTTGAAGACGCGCTCGTGAATGGCGCGCTACATTCCTTTAAGCAACCTGTGGTTTTGGACAATGGGGTGATCATGATCCCGGAGTCCATGGCTACGGACGCCTGGTGGAGTACCGCGCCGCCGCCCCCCGTCCACGTGCATCGCTTCGATTCCGTTGTGATCGATGCCGGCCATGGGGGGAAGGATCCCGGTGCGCAGGGCCCGGGGGGCATCCGGGAAAAGGACGTTGTTCTGGACATCGCCAAGCGGGTGCGGGACATTCTCTCTCGCTACGGGGTGCACGTCCTCATGAGCCGAAGTGACGACCGGTTCATTACCCTGGAGGGCCGGGCGCGCCTGGCCAATCAGAACGGCACCGATTTCTTCGTGAGTATCCACGCAAATGCCTCGAAATCGAAGCGGGCCTCCGGGTTTGAGGTCTATTATCTCTCGGAGGCCATCGATGAGCATGCCCGGGCGACCGCGAGTTCAGAGAACAAGGTCTTTAACGTGAATGGGGACGAGCCCGATTTTCTTAAACAGGCGGATGCCACCCTGTGGGATTTGATCCACAGCGAAAACCGCCGCGAGAGCATGGAAATGTCTGGCATGATCGTAAACGCGATGCGCGCAGAGCTCCCTGTTCAAAACCGCGGGGTCAAGACCGCGAGGTTCTATGTCCTGCGGGGTGCGGAGACGCCTTCGGTCCTGGTCGAGGTAGGTTTTATCACGAATCCGAAAGAGGCCCAGCTTTTATCCACGCAGTTTTACCGCCAGCAGGTGGCCCAGGCCGTCTCGCAGGGAATCCTCGCATACAAGAGGCGTTTCGAAGAGACCAATGGCTTCACGGAGTAATGCACGCCGAAATCGCGGGCTTCGCCACCGGTCTCGGGTCTCGGGTCTCGGGTCTCGGGTCTCGGTCTCCGCTCGCCCAATCGGGGTATTCGATTCGGGGCTGGGGGGACTTACCGTCGTGCGGCAGCTCGCCCGCGTACTCCCCAAGGAAGACGTCATTTATTTGGGCGACTTGGCCCGGTTGCCCTATGGCCCCAAATCGGACCGAGAGATCATCCGCTACAGCGAACAGGCCGTCACCTTTCTCAAGCGGCAGGGCATCAAATTCCTGGTGATTGCCTGTAATTCGGTTTCTTCCATCGCCTACCCCGAGCTTAAAAAGCGCTTCACCCTGCCCATGGTGGGGGTGATCGCCCCCTGCGTGGAAGAGGCATTTCTCGCGACGCGCGCGGGCAGAGTAGGGGTCATCGGCACCCAGGCTACGATTCGCAGCCGGGCGTACGCCAAGATCATGACGCGCCATGACAGCCGCATGCGCGTTTTCTCCAAGGCATGCCCTCTTTTTGTGTCACTGGTGGAGGAGGGCTGGTTGAATGGAACGGTCACGACGCGGGTCGCGCGCAAGTACCTTATGTCGTTAAAGCGGCGGGGGATCGACACCCTTATTTTGGGGTGCACCCATTATCCACCCCTGGCGCCCACCATTCGGAGGGTTTTGGGGAGGGGAGTGCGGCTCATCATGTCCGGCGACGCGACCGCCGAAAGGGTCAAGCACATGCTCGCGGAACGGGGGCTATTGAGGATGGGGCGGCATACGGGTTCGATCCGTTGTTTTGTCACGGACGCGCCGGAAAGGTTCCGGGTGCTGGGCCAGAGGTTTCTGGGGCCCGTCATCAAGCGGCGCGTGAGATCCATCCGGGAGGTCCGGATCGATGTTTGAGATCAAGGTCACGGAACAGTTTTGTGCCTCCCACCAGTTGCGTGGCCACGACGGGCGCTGTGAAAACCTGCACGGGCATAACTGGCAGGTGGATGTCGCGGCCGAGAGCCGCGAGCTTGATAAGATAGGAGTGGTGGTGGATTTCGAGGAGGTCAAGCGCACCCTGCATGACATCTTGGAGGAATTCGACCACAGAAATTTGAACGACTGCCCGCCTTTTGATAATGGTAAGAATCCCACCGCAGAGCTTTTGGCGGAGCATATTTATGCGAGCCTTGAAAAGGCGTTCGGCGCCGGGAGATTTCGGTTTACGTCCGTCACGGTCTGGGAAACAAAGGATGCCTGCGCTACGTACCGGCCTTAGGTCAGCTGTCATACTCTTGTCGGGAGGGTTGGACTCGGCCGTGGCGCTTTACCTTGCCCGCGAGCAGGACTATCGTCTCCACGCCTTGAGCTTTGACTACGGCCAAAGGCACTGCCGGGAACTGAAGTCGGCCGAAGCTGTTGCCGATGAGGCGGGGGCGATTTGGCGGGCAGTGAAGATTTCTTTACCGTGGGGGGGGAGCGCGCTCACGGATGAAAAGGTCGCTGTCCCCACCCCGCGCCCGGCCGAGAAGATGAGGCAGGAAATCCCCGTGACCTATGTCCCGGCGCGGAACACGATTTTCTTGAGCTTCGCCGCCTCCTGGGCGGAAGTGGTTGGGGCCGGGGCGATCTTTATAGGCGCTAATTCAATCGATTTCAGCGGCTACCCCGACTGCCGCCCGGAATATTTTGAACACTTCCATGAGCTTATCCGCGCGGGGACGCGCGCGGGGACCTTGGGCCGGGCGCCGGAGATCGCGGCCCCCCTGGTGAATATGACCAAGGCCGATATCGTCCGGGAAGGACAGCGGCTGGGCGTTCCTTTCGAAATTACGTGGTCGTGCTACCGCGGCGGGGAGGCCCCCTGTGAGAATTGCGAGGCCTGCGCCCTCCGAGCCCGCGGATTCGAAGAGGCCGGCATCGCTGATCCTCTAGTAACAAGGTCAGTCGCGAGTCGCTAGATGCTAGTCGCTAGCAAACAAAAACATTGTCGGCCCTTATTGGTTGATTCTGCCTTACTTGCGGCAATTGCCTGGGAACAAAGGAAAGAAGGTAGATGATGATATTACGCCAGCGACCAGCGACCAGCGACCAGCGACTTACGGGGTCCGCGGAAATTCACGAAATCTTCTTCTCTTTCCAGGGCGAGGGCATCTTGGTGGGCGAGCCCATGGTCTTTGTGCGTTTCGCCTATTGCGATCTGGCCTGCCGGTTCTGTGACACCCCGCCCCCTAAGACGCCAACACTCATGGCAATCGCTGAAATTGCGGGCGAGGTGAGCCGCCTCAATGCCGCCGAGGGGCCTTTTCGATTTGTGAGTCTTACCGGAGGTGAGCCGCTCCGCTATGCCGCGGCGCTCCGGGGGCTTTTGCCCCGGCTCATTGACTCCGGGTTCAAAACTTATCTGGAAAGCGATGGGACTAAGGCCCGGGAACTGGAAGAGGTTATTCAGTGGGTTCACCTCATCGCCATGGATATCAAACTTCCTTCGAGCACGGGGATGAGGCCTTTCTGGACGGAGCACGAGTCTTTTCTAAATGTTGCCCGACGCACTGAATATTTCATTAAGGTGGTTGTCACGGGGTCCACTCCGGCCCGCGAGGTGAACGAAGCCGCGCGGCTCGCCGCCCGGTTTAACCCAAACACCCCTTTTATTATCCAGCCGGCCTCTCCGTTCGGCGATTTCCGGGATGCCCCTGGCGCGGATGCACTCCCTGCTTTCGTGCGCGCGGCGCGCGCACACCTAGAGGACGTGCGGGTCATCGGGCAAAACCACAAGCTCATCGGGGTGCGCTAAGGCCCGGATGAACACGCTCGTCCTGGCCACGCTGAATCATAAAAAGGCGAAAGAGCTGCGGGACCTTCTGGGGAAGGTCCCTTTCCGTGTGCGCGCATGGTCGGATTTTAACGGGGTCCGGAAGGTTCGCGAGGGGGGCCGGACATACCGGGAAAACGCTGTTAAAAAGGCCCGCGCCGCGGCAAAGGCAACGGGTTTTTGGACCCTCGCAGACGATTCGGGTCTCGAAGTTGAAGCCTTGGGAGGCCGGCCTGGAGTGCGCACGGCCCGTTTTGCACGCAAGAGGAAGGGGATCACGCAGGATGAGTCCAATAACCGCAAGTTGCTGAAGGTGTTGCGCGGGGCGCGGGCAGCGCGCCGCGCGGCCCGGTTCCGCTGCGTGATTGCGGTAGTGAGTCCGCAGGGCATGCTTTTTGTAAGTGAGGGGGTTCTCAAGGGCCGCATTGCTGAAGCGCCCAGGGGGCGCTCCGGGTTCGGATACGATCCGGTCTTTCTGGTCCCCGGATATGGAAAGACTGTAGCGCAGTTGGGCAAGCAAGTGAAGCGCCGCATCAGTCATCGCGCAAAGGCGGTGCGCAAGGCGCGGCGCTGGCTGATGAGGACAATTACTTGAGCCGTTCGAGCAGGGGTTCCAGCACCCCTCTTTGCAGGGTATCCCAGAGGATGCGGTCGGGGCGCAGGTATTTGGGGTTGTATTTGGGCTTGTCCAGGGTGCCGGTAATCTCGATTTCCGAGTACTTCAAGAACTTGTCCGAGAGGATGGGCAGCTGACCCGTAGGGTCGGGGTTTTCAGGACTCACCTGGGCGATGATGTTTAAGTTGAGAGACTTGTCAAAACCGATATCGCCCTGGGCCACAAGCTCATAGTAGGATGACTTAAGCACCAGCCGGTCGCTCATGATTTTTTTCTCCTGGACGACGAAATCCCCCTGCGCGCCGTAGATGGGGATGGTGTCCAGTCCGGGGAGCTTGAGGACCCGCCCCAGTCCCGCGAGGAGCGGGATTTCCCAGATTTGGCCTTCGTCGAGAAGTATCCTTCCCTCGCCCGTCAAGGTGCCGATATCCTCCTGTTTTCCATAGAAATAGGCTTCCGCGTTCACCTTTCCGGAAATCATTTTCCGCTCGACCGTTTTGGGAGGAAGGAGTCCGGCGAGCTCTACCCGGCTTACGTTCAAACGGCCCTCATAGGGTTTTCCCGGGGCTTTTAAATCTATTCCCCCCACGGCACGCACGCGTCCTCCGTAGAGCCCCGCGCTCAAGTTTTCCAAGGTAAGGCGCCCCGCGCTTAAGGCGGCCGTTGCTTCCGTCCGGTTCAGCTGGTAACGCCAAACTGTGAGACCGGGGCTCGTGATGCGGGCGCGGCCATTTATTTGGGAAATCTCCTTACCCCTGATCTCGACCGCGCCCTCCATGCGGATGGCCCCTTCCGCGGGGATGGTTTGGACAAAATCGTCGCCTGGCAGGAGCTGGTTTAAATCTGCCAGGTTTATGTCCAGGGTACCTTCGAGATTCAGGGAGGGCGCCGATCTTAAAGATGGAACGAGACCCCGCGCCTTGAATGAAACGTTGCGGTACAAACCCTCAAGACTTTGAATCTCGATGCGATCGGGCTGGATTCCTAAAACGGTTGAATAAAGGGCGTCCTGCGATTCGATCTTAAGCCTTGCCAAGGGGTACTCCTCCATGACCAGGGTCCCCTTTAATAAGTACGACGTCTTGCCGAACAGGGCCTTGACTTCCTTTAAGTCTACGCGGTCCTTTTCGAAAACAATGTCGGCGGACACGTCTTTCAATTCCTGCGCAATTTTCGGGTGGGCGAGGCGCGCGTTTTTCAACTTAAGACTGCCGGAGATTTCGTAGTCCTGCGGCCGCTCGAGGGGGAGCAAATAGAAGGCCTGCGCGCTGAGCCTGCCGGAAAGCGAAAATTCGGGGCGCAGGCCCTTGAGTTTTTCCTGGATAAGCTCTGCGACGGGTTTGAGGTCCGCGTCGCTGGATGCCCGGATCGAAAGTTTGGGGGCATCCGTCCGGTCAAGGGTGGCCTCCACCTTGACGGGGATGGCAAAGATCGCGGCCTCAAGGTCGTGAGCGGTGATTTCCTTTTCATCGAGGAAGACGCTCCCATTAAGTTCCTCTATGGAGCCGACGTAAGGAAGGCCGGAGAGGTTTCCTTCTGTAATAAACAGCGCGCCCCCTGCCTCGACCTCATGAGAGGGGTCCAGGGGGATCTTGATAGAGCCCTGGAGGGCCAGGTTTGCGCGCAGGCCCTCTGCCTTGCCGTGCAGAAGAACATCTCGCAGCTGAATGGAGGTAACCGTGAGCTTGCGCCGGAAGATGAGGTCCAGCAGGCGTACCCGGATTTTGACCTCTTTTGCCTCGACAAAGGGCGCTGATTCAGCGGGGCCCTCGTGCAATGTGATGTTTTTGAAGGTGAGGCCCCCTCCAAGACCTAAGGAAACGTCTCCCACCTCGAAAGAGCGCCCCAGCGCCCGGCTCACGGCGTTTGTGAGCGCCTCTTTTCCGGGGCCGGGGAGCCAGGAGCGTGAAAGCCAAACCCAGAGGCCGACAAAGGCAATGACAGCGACGAGGGCCAGCACAATCGCAATGCGCAGTGCAGATTTCATAGTGACATTATACACACTTGTTGTACACTATAATAGTTTAGAACCATGCGGGGTGTAGCTCAGCTTGGCTAGAGCGCTTGCTTTGGGAGCAAGAAGTCCTCGGTTCGAATCCGGGCACCCCGATTCGAGCGCCTGTAGCTCAGTTGGAAAGAGCATCGGCCTTCTAAGCCGAGGGTCACTGGTTCGAATCCAGTCAGGCGCATGCTTATGCGGCACATTTGATACAATAGTCGAAGGAGGTATTCCTTGATCGGTTTGGTGGTAAACGAACAGCGCGTCGTAGATCTGAAGGCCAAAGACAAAAAAACAGCCATCTGCGAGCTGGTAGGACTTATGGCGCAGGGGGGTTACATCCAACGCCCTGATGAGGCGTGCAAGGCGCTCCTCGAACGCGAGAAGATCTTGAGCACGGGGATCGGACTTGAGATCGCCGTGCCGCACGCGCGGCTTGAGACGGTCGACAAGATCATTATGGCGATGGGCCGGCAGAAGGCGGGGATTCCCTTTGACGCCATAGACGGAAAGCCCGTCAAGCTCCTCTTTCTCATCGTGGGCCCGGAGGCGGCCCAAAGGCAGTATCTCAAGCTCCTAGCGCGCATCGTTCAGGTCATCAAAAAGTCCAGACTGCGTGAGAAGCTCCTCAAAGCGGCTGATGCCAAGGAGATGTACAGCATCCTGAAGCTGTATTAGGTAGCAGGGCGCTTGCCCCATGAAACCGCATTATCTTTTCTCCATCCTCCGCTGTTACCGGCGGGGTTTTTTTCTGGGATTTTTAAGTCTCATCGTTGTAAACCTGCTCGTGCTCGCCGTCCCGATGCTTACGAAATGGGCGGTGGACGCGATCGGGGCGGCGCGCCCGCCGGGCGAGATCCTTCCCATTACGCTGGCCATCATCCTGGCCGGCGCCTTCATGGTTTTGTTCCGCTACCAGTGGAGGACCAAGATTTTTAATACGGCGCGGCACGTGGAGCGCCACATGCGGGACGATTTTTTTGCGCACCTCTTTCGCCTGCCGCAGGAGTTCTTCGACCGCACGCGCACGGGGGATCTCTTAGCCATCGCCATGAATGATTTGGGCGCCATCCGGACCTTCGTCGGGGCCGGGGTCCTCTCGGCATTTGACGCGCTCCTCATCATCTGCCTTTCGCTCGTTATGATGGCCGTCCTGGACAGGCAGCTGACGCTGTGGATCATGATCCCGCTTCCTTTTATTTCCTGGAGCGCTTGGGCCATGGGACGGCGCATTCACAGATTGCACGACAGGATTCAATCCCTCTATGGAGATCTCGCGGCCAGGGTGACGGAAGACATCAACGGCATCCGCGTGATCAAGTCTTTCGCGCGCGAGGATGCGCGCCGCAAGAAATTTCACCGCCTGTGCGATGAGTATTTCGGGGCGAACATGGAGGCCTCGGGACTGCAGGCTGTCTTCCGGCCCTTTATGAGGTTTTTAGGCGGGCTGGCCCTCACCATCCTCCTGTATCGGGGCGGGCTGGATGTCATTCAGGGGAGAATCAGCTTCGGCACCTTTGTGGCGTTTACCGGATATGTGGGCCTTTTGAGCGGTCCCCTCATGGCAATCGGCTGGTTCTTGAGCCTGTACGAGCGCGCGCGGGTGTCGTGGGGCCGCGTGCGGTCTGTGCTGGGCCTTCCGGAGCAGGAGAGGGCGGAGCGCGGCGCGGTCAAGCGAGACCGGCACAGCAAATCCGCCGCAGGCCTTAAGGTCCAAAATCTCACGTATACCTATAAGGGCAGTACGCAACCTGCGCTTCGGGATGTGTCCTTCTCTGTGCCTGTGGGAAAGAGCCTGGCGGTGGTGGGGCCCGTCGGAAGCGGAAAATCGACCCTGCTTCACCTCGCCCTGCGTATCTATGACCCTCCGGAGGGGACTATGTACGTAGGGGAGAAAGACGTGCGTTTATTCGAAATGAGCGGGTTGCGCGACGAGTTCGCTTTTGTGCCCCAGGATTCGTTTATCTTCAGCGCGACCCTCAAAGAAAACCTTGCCTTCGGAAAGAGCGATCTTAAGGATGCCGAGGCAGGGGAGTTTGTGGCGCGCGTCGGCATGGGGCATGAGGTGGAGGGCTTTGATAAGGGCGTCCACACGCTCATTGGGGAGCGCGGGATCACCCTATCCGGCGGCCAGCGCCAGCGCCTGTCTCTCGCGCGTGCCCTGGCAAAGGAGGCGCCCATTTTGCTTTTGGACGACCCTTTTTCAAGCGTGGATGTAAGGACGGAAAAGGAAATTCTGGACAGGCTTTTTGAGAAAAGAGACGGCAGGACGTTATTACTCGTCTCACAGCGTATCGAGGCCGTCCGGCGGGCGGATTTAATTTTGGTGCTCGATGAGGGCCGCGTGGTGGGGGAGGGGGATCACCTGTCCCTCATGCGCGACTCCCGGCTCTATCGCGATCTTTTTGAGCGGCAATTGCTGCATGAAGGAGTGCCCGGCCATGTCCGGTAAGAGCGGGTCCGTTTTTTTGAGGCTCTTGCGCGCGCTCATGCCGCACCGCCGCTACATGCTGACGGCTTCCTCGGCGCTTGTTCTTTCCACAGGCCTTCAGCTCGTGGGGCCCTATCTCATCAAAGTGGGCATTGACGGGTTTATGCTGACGCGCGACGCGGGGGGGCTTCTGAAGATCGGGGTCTGGTACCTCGCGGTTCAGCTGGGCCTCATGCTCTTTTCATATCTAGAGATCAATGCCGTGGCCCTGGCGGCACAGGGCTTGATGCGCGATTTTCGAAAGGCCGCCTATGATCATTTGAGCCGGCTCCACACCGCGTTTTTTGACAGGACCCCCGCGGGTAAGCTCATTACAAACGTCACCCATGACGTGGAGTCCTTAAACGAGCTCATCTCCTCGGGTTTGGTCACCATCCTGGGAGACCTCTTCATTTTGGCCGGTATTACAGCAGTCATGTTTTGGATGGATGCGGGCCTCGCCGTCCTCGCGGTGTCTCTAACACCGCTCGTCATCTTGATGACGCGTTTTTTTGCGAAGAGGCTGCGGGCCGCGTATCTCATGATCCGGCACCAGGTGGCCCTCCTGACTATTTATATCCAGGAGCGAGTGGCTGGGATGCGTATCGTCCAGGTCTTTAACCGTGAGCGGGATACCCTCGCCCAGCACCACCGCTTGAATCTCGATCACCATAACGCCAATGTCGCCTCGATCCGCTTGCACGCGATCTTTAACCCCCTCATTGCTTTCTTGAGTACGGTCACCGTGGCGGTCATCCTTTGGGTGGGCTCGCTTAAGGTTATCTCCGGGGAGCTTACGCTGGGCTCCCTGGTTGCGTTTTTGGTCTACGTGGAGATGTACTTTAAGCCGATCGGAGACCTTTCTGAAAAGTTTAATATCCTCCAGGGCGCGGCGGCCTCTTGCGAAAAGATTTTCGACCTTTTGGATGAGCCGCCGGGGATCTTGGACCCGCCGGTCGCCGCCGCGCCCGCCGAGCCCTTGACCGTCGACTTTGAGCGCGTGGATTTTGCCTACGACGGCCACGCTGTCTTAAGCGATGTTTCCTTCAGCGTGCGGCCGGGTGAGATGATCGCGGTGGTGGGACCCACGGGCGCCGGAAAGACCACCTTGGTCAACCTGCTTTTGAGGCTCTACGACGTAAAGGGCGGGGCGGTGCGGGTAGGGGGCGCGGATGTGCGACATTTGAAACAGCATGACCTGCGCTCCTTGTTCGGCATTGTGTCGCAAAACGTCTTTTTGTTTTCAGGTTCCCTTTGGGAAAATGTGACGCTCGGTGACGATTCGCTGGACCTGGCCTATGTGAGATCCTGCCTGGAATCCGTGGGGGCGCGGGCCTTCGTGGAGCGCCTCGCCGGGGGGAGCGGGGAGGAAGAGCTTCCCGAGGAGGCAAAAACACTTTCCGCGGGGGAGCGTCAGCTTTTGAGCGTAGCCCGCGCCCTCGCGCACGAGCCCCGCATCCTCATTTTGGACGAAGCCACCGCCCTCATTGATTCCGAGACCGAGCGCAAGGTCCAGGAAACCTTGAAGGCCCTGCGCGGAAAGGTGACTCAAATCGTCATCGCCCACCGCCTCTCGACTATCGAGGAGGCGGACCGGATACTCGTCATCAACGAAGGCCGTCTCATTGAAACGGGAACCCACGAGGAGCTCATGCGCCGCCGCGGCATGTACTGGGGCTTCACCCAGCGCATCGGCACGCGCATGGCGTGATATAATAATCCACCCTATGGTGGGTGTAGCTCAGCCGGCAGAGCACCTGACTGTGGCTCAGGGGGCCGTGGGTTCAAATCCCATCACCCACCCATCTTATTTCGGTACCGGGTACGATGGTGCCGGTTTCGCTCGGAGGGGTGTAACGTGGCACGCGTGTGCCTGGTACCGTTATTAGCACTATTATTGTTCTCCTGTACGAATACTAACCCAGGAGTGGGGTCTATGAACAATAAAAATGCTTACGATCGGCAGTTGATTCGAGCTCTTTTGACAAAAGATGTGGTCCGTTTCTGTCATTCTGAAGAAGTAACACGCATCTTGGCTGATAAAAGATCCGAAGCAAATATTAGATTATTAGAATCATTTCTTAACCCAAATTTTGAATCAATGGATGAAAGAGAACGAGCCTTATATGCAGCAGTGGCATTAGCGATATTTGACCAAAAATCCGGCATAAGTGTGTTGCAAGATTTCGAAAAATATTTTATGACTAACACGGGTATCGAATCAATGCACGTTCGCGCTGCGTTGATTCTTATTGGGGAAAATCCGGAACGAGTTAGATTCGCGAATGTTCCAATGTCACCTGATCTATGCAAGTCCATTTCTGCAGAACCTTAAGTTTTCCTTTCCATTTTCTTTTCGGTACCTGGTACCGCGGAGCGAGGTTCGCGCAAGGTTTCGCAGGTTTAGGCCCCCAATCTAAAAATCGTGTATAATCTATTAATAGGGGTTAAGATCATTAGGTGGCGGTGTGAAGGTGTTTGAGGGCAAGGGCCGGTCATGAGCGCTGAAAAGAAAAAACCAATTATTCTGATCGTCGAAGACGAACCCGCGCTTGCCCGCATTTTAAAAGCTAATTTGAGCATGCAGGGTTTTGATATTGCTTTGGCGCACAGCGGCGAAGAAGCGTTACGCCTCGTGAGGGAATTAACGCCGCGCCTAATCCTCTTGGATGTTATGCTTCCTGACAAGGACGGTTACACCGTGCTAAAAGAAATACGCCAACAGGAGAGCAAGAAAAAGCGAAGATCCAAGGTCCCCGTCATCATGCAAAGTGCCCGGGGCCTGCCCACTGAAATCTTATGCGAGACGGAGGGGATATCCGGGTTCGTACATAAGCCTTACAAACTAGACGATCTCCTGGCGGCGGTCAAAGGCGCGCTAGGTCGCTCACCTCATTAAGATTATCAAAGCAGTGTACCAAGTACCCACGTGATACAATAGCCTGCAAATGGCCCACCAGGTTCAAACGAAGCAGACGGCTCAAAGGACCATCCCCCTTTTCTGGCCCTACGTTTCCCCCAAGGCTGCGGCGGCTCTCCAGGATGTGCTCGGTACCCGCTGGGTCGGGCAGGGACCGCGCGTGGAGCGGGCAGAGGACGAATTCCGGTTTAGATTTAATGTTCCTCATGCAGTATCCGTCAATTCCTGCACCTCCGCCCTCCACTTGGCCCTCATTTTAGCGGGGGTCCGGGACGGAGACGAGGTCATCACCACGCCCCTGACCTGCTATGCGACGGTCGCCCCCATCCTCTATCAAAGGGCGAAGCCGGTATTCGCGGATATCCGGCCGGACGATTTAAACATTGACCCCGAGGCGATCGAGCGGACAATTACAGACCGCACACGGGCGATCCTTCCCGTACACTGGGCGGGGGAGCCGTGCGATCTGGATGAGATTAATGCGATCGCGCGAGAGCGGGGGATTCAGGTTATTGAAGACGCAGCGCACGCCCTGGGCGCGGTTTACAGGGGCAGGTTCATAGGGGCGGCCAGCCCCTTCACCTGCTTTTCGTTCCAGGCGATCAAGCAAATTACGACGGGGGACGGGGGGATGCTGACCGTGCTGGATGAGGCGGCTGCGGAGAGGGCGAGGAAACTGCGCTGGTTCGGGATTGACCGGAACTTTAAGGGCGATATCTACGGTAAATTTCAGATCGAGGAGCTCGGTTTCAAATACCATATGAACGACCTGGCGGCTGCCATCCTTATGGTCGAGCTCGAAGACCTTGACGCCGTTGGGGCCCGAAGGGCTGAAATCGTGGCGCGCTACCGGCAGGGGCTTAAGGACGTTCCCGGGGTTAAGCTCGTGACCCAAAGGGAAGATCGAAAGAGCGCCAACTGGCTTTTCAATATCCTGGTGGAGCGCCGGGCTGACTTTCAAAGGCGGCTCTCCGATTTTGGGATCGAGACGTCGCTGGTTCATATTCGCTGTGACGTGTACCCCATTTTAGGCGGAAGACGGCAGGCGCTGCCGGTCATGGATGCGCTGGAGCCGAAATATATTGCTTTGCCCCTCCACTGCAGTCTCACGAATGAGGATGTCGATTTTATCATCGATACCATCCGTCAGGGCTGGTAGAGATTTCGTCGCAGGGCCCTCCACGGCGCTCTGCGACATCATTATTCCCGTGTGGAATAACTTTGCTCTTACCCGGCGTTGCCTTAAAAGCATCCTCAAGCACACGGGTGTCCCTATCCAACTTATCCTCATCGATAATGCCAGCGCTCCCCCTACCCGAGATTTTCTGCTCGATTTTAAGACGCGGACCCCAGTTCCCCTTCAGCTCATCCGCAACGTAGAGAACCTGGGAAATATCAAGGCCGTGAATCAAGGGATTGCGGCCTCAGGCGCGCCATACCTCTTAATCCTCGATAACGACACGCGGGTATTTCCCGGGTGGCTGGAAGGCATGATCGCGGCCGCTCGATCGAGCGAGGACATCGGTCTTGTAAATCCGCAAAGTAATTCGCTCGGGTCGCGGAAGCCCTGGTATCGTTCCTGGGATACCGTTGCCCGGCGGGCGGCCCTTGAGGAAAAGAATGACGTACTCGAGACCGCAACCGCGACGGGCTTCTGCATGCTCGTCAAGAGGGCGCTCGTGGAACGAATAGGCGGCTGGTGCGAGGATTATGGGCTGGGCTATTTCGACGATGAGGATTACAGCCTGCGCGCCGCGCGCGCCGGCTTTAGGTGTGTCCAGGCGCGCGGTGCCTTTGTGTACCATGAGGAGCAGGCGTCCTTCAGGAAGATGAAGCGCGCGCGGCAGAAGCTGTGGGCCCATAACCGGGCGCTTTTCGAGGGCCGTTACGGCAGGTCGGGAAGAATCGCTTATTGTCTGGCGCGGTCCACCGGACCTTTGAGGGAGAAGGTTCTGGCCGAGGCCTTCACGCTCGCCCGCGCAAATCACTGGATTTGGATTTTTGAGAAGCGGGGATTTACCCAACCGGATGTTCCCGCGCACTCAAACATCCGAGAGGTCAGGCTCTTGGGGGCTTTTTTTCCCTGGAACTGCCTTTTCCGCATCGTGACGAAGAAGAAGCAGTTTGAAAAGGTGGTCACCGACGACGCTGGGCTTATTTCTATATTAAGGCGCGCCCGTCCGCTCCACAGGGCGGAGCTGGAGTATATCCGGCCATGACGTCGACCACGGCACCTGGAGCCCGCACGAGCCGCAGCACAGTTTGGGCGGGGGAGCGCGTGCTTGACGTGGGCTGCGGCGCGGCAAAGGGGAGCGGGGCAGTGGGGATAGACATCATGCCTCTCCCCGGCGTAGACGTCGTGCACGACCTCAACACCTACCCCTGGCCGTTTAGCGATAGCGAGTTTGACCGGCTCGTGTTTAGGGAATCGTTGGAAATGCTCGATGACGTGGTGAAGACCATGGAGGAGGCGCACCGGGTGACCAAACCGGGCGGCCGCGTGGAGATTCACACCAA
>JACPQZ010000066.1 GCA_016190205.1 Candidatus Omnitrophota bacterium
AGCCTCTTCAGTCCTTACACCTTCCCGTGGGACACCACCACCGTTTCCGAGGGCTCCCACTCCTTAAAGGCCCAGGCTAAGGATGCGGCAGGGAATGTGGGGAGCTCCGGGACGATTACAGTCACGGTGGACAACGTCATAGACCCCCCTCCTCCTACAGGCCCCGCCTTCTATATTAAGCAAGGCGCGAATGGAGATGGCTCAAGCTGGGCGAGCCCCTTTGGCTCTTTGGCCGACGCTAAAACCAAGCAGGGGGGCCGCCTCGTAAGGGGAGCCGCCTACTACGTGGCCGACGGAACGTATTCAGGATTTACCTTTGACACCCCCGAAGACGGCACGAAGACCATAACCATCAAGAAGGCCACGGCCGCGGACCACGGCGCGGTCGCAGGGTGGGACCCGTCTGACGGAGACGGGCAGGCGGTGTTTACTGATACGATGACTTTCACCAAGCCGTACTATATTTTTGATGGGCAGGTGGGTGGCGGGCCCGGCAGTTGGGATTTCGGGCATGGGTTTGTAGTGAGTGTAAATAGCAATGCGAATGAAGCCAAAGGAATCAGGTTCTACAATCCGGAGAATGATGGGGACACCCACGATATCACCGTTTCTCATACCGAAGTCAACATGAATGGGAAGGCATTTGTTTGCGGCCAGGACGCGATTTACTCGATTTATGACAATGATAATATCGTTTTGAGATACAACTACATCCATGACACCTCCCGGACGCTGATTGTTGATGAAAAAAGTGACAACTGGATTATCGAATATTCTTTTCTAAAAAACCCGAGTTTGAATTCCGTTAATCCTCTTCCCTGCAATGGTGGTAATACACAGCATAGTGAAATGCTCATGGCGAGACATGGCCTGCCACCCGATATGAATCCCGTAAACCCTGTTGAGAATTGGGTGATTCGATACAATGTGCTCACCAATTGGAGATCTACAGGCGGGTTAATATTTTCCGGAAGCCGGAACTGGGAGATCTATGGAAACGTATTCTCATGGGCGCCTGGTTGGGGCGCTCAGACGACTGCGAATGGGGGGGCCATTGGCTCTTGGACCGGTTACTATACCGACGGTCATAAGATTTATCACAATACTTTCTTTGATATTTGGTCGAATCAGGGTGGAGACCTGTTCACTGCGCAGGGGTGCACGAATTGCGATGTGAGGAACAATCTTTGGTATAACGTTCCTGAACTTAACAACATAAATGCCGCGCACAGTTACAACGCCTTTTTTGACAGTGCCGGGGAAGCGATTACTGAATCAAATAAGCAGGTCGGGACTGGAGACCCGATGGTGGCGAGGTTGAGCGGGGATTACCGTCTCAAGCAGGCTACTTCGCCTGGCGCTGTTCTGGGCTCGCCCTACAATGTCGACATGTTTGGCAACACCCGTGGCGCCGACGATGTTTGGGATCGCGGAGCGCTTGAATACACCGGAAATACGCCTCCTCCTCCTTCTTACACACTCACAGTGTCAGCCACCCACGGCTCGGTCACCAAGACCCCGGATCAGGCGAGCTACCTCTCGGGGACGGTGGTAAGCCTTGCCGCCACGCCTGACGCGGGCTACTCCTTCACCGGCTGGTCCGGGGACTTAAGCGGCTCGATAAACCCTACGACTATCACGATGACAAGCAATAAGAGCGTGACAGCCGGGTTTGCTCCCGTGCCGCCGCCTCCCGGCGACACCACCCCCCCCACGGTCTCTCTCACGAGCCCCTCAAATGGGGCCACGGTCTCAGGGCCTGTGACAGTCACGGCCACGGCCAGCGACAACGTCGGGGTCACCCAAGTGGACTTCCTGGTGGACGGCAACACAGAATTCTCAAGCCTCTTTAGCCCTTATACCTTCCCGTGGGACACCACCACCGTTTCCGAGGGCTCCCACTCCTTAAAGGCCCAGGCCAGGGACGCGGCGGGGAATGTGGGGAGCTCCGGGACCATCACGGTTACGGTGGATAACGTGATTGATCCTCCGCCTCCAAGCGGGTTAGTCCTGGCCTTGGGGTTAAACGAAGACACCGGGACCGCTGTCCAGGACTCCTCAGGACAAGCTAATCACGGCACGGTCTTGGGAGCCACCTGGACCCCGGGTAAATACGGCAGCGGCTTAAGCCTTAATGGAACGGATAGCTACTTGGAGGTACCACACTCCACAAGTCTGGGCTCTGCCACAAACCAACTCACGGTCTCTATGTGGCTTAAGTTTAATACCAATTCCAACTGGAACATCGGCTTAGGAAAGGTGAAAGACGCCTTAACCCACACGAGCCCCTACTTTACCTATAGTCTACAGCTCAATAATGGCACGACCACCAAACAACCCCGCTTCTGGGTCACCACCGGTGGCTCCGGGTCCGTCATCACCGGGTCAGCCTTAAATAGCAACCAGTGGTACCACGTAGCCGGGGTTTACACGGGCTCCAATATGCTCCTTTATATTAATGGCACTCAAGCGGCCTCCGGCACGAAGACGGGTAAC
>JACPQZ010000068.1 GCA_016190205.1 Candidatus Omnitrophota bacterium
AGCGAGCCGGCGGACCCTGCTGCGCAAAAAATGAGGTTCGCTCCGAAGGGCGCCGCCCCCGGCTGCGATCGGCCCGTTGTGCCATGCGCCAGCGACCAAAGCACGTTTGGTATAGCTGCGGGCCAACCGGGCCGCGCCCACCTTGGGCTTACACCGCAATCCTTGAGCGCCTCACGTGACAAGGTTACTTAGAAACGCCCGGCTCGGACCCGTAGAGCCCCTTGGGATGTTTTAGGTTTTCGACTGGTCTCGCTCAACGAATAAATGCTGCGGTCCCCTCCCCGCTACGTGTGCATAGCAGGCCGATCGTCACCGGAGCCGGACCTCAAAATGCCGAGCGGGCATGGATCGCCCGAATACATCCCTCATGCGAGAGCGAGGCATTTTGCAGAGCGAGGCGCCACGCCGGGGCGCCGAGCGGTCCGGCGGAGGGGATGATCGGCCTGCGAATGCCAGGTAATGAGGGGGAGGGGCCGAAAAAAATCCCCACACAAGCCGTGTAGGATAGCGTTTAAGTGAACCAGATGCTTTAGGTGGGAACCCTCTCGGAGATTTCTGCGCTGCCTCTCGTCGAGATCTGCGCTCCGTCCCCAAAGCCGGATCCCCAGTGGTTCGGTGTTGGCTCAAAAACGGCCATCCAGTCACGAGCTAGGTAGGGAATGGTTGCGGAATTAGTATAGCAATCCCAGGTATGGTTACAAGATTTTTTATGAGGTGTGTCTTAACCTGCGGCAGGCGAGGGAGATATTTCTTTTCACACTGCAAGAAATGCTATTGACGGATTTGGATTCCGGCGAGCTGGGAGAGTCCGCGGCAGACAGCTTCATACACGGTCTTCACGTCGCGTTCCACGAGGGTACTCCCCCGCGGTTCAAAATGAAGCTCGTAGGCTATGGACCTTTTGTCCTTCGGGATATTTCCGCCTTGATAATGGTCAAAAAGGGTCACGTGGAGATCCGCGTCCAATTTCGCAGATTGAAGAGCCGCCTCGCCCTCCTTTTCAATAAGCGCTGTGATTTCAGATGAACGCACCTTAAAATCCGCAATCAAGGAGATGTCGTAGCGAACGGAGGGAAAGCGGGAAGGGGCCTTCACGGGACGCGCGAGCCCGGCCCCTTCTTCGACGCACTGGATCAAGGGCTCAAGTCTTAGTTCGCCGAACCAGAGCCGTTGTTTGATGTCAAAGGATTCCAAAACATCTTGCCGCACCCCGCCCAGAAAGCCCACGCGGTTTGCGTCCAGCAGGATCGAGAGTCCCATCCCAGGCAGGTGGGAGGGCCCTCCCTCTAGTTCTTGAAACATAACTTGTTTTTGAAACTGCGAGAAGACGTGCTCCACATATCCCTTAAGGTCAAACACGCTGTAGGCACGCGGTTTCTCGGCCCAGTTGCGGACGACATTCCCCGTAAGCAGAATTCCCAAGAGGAGCTCTTCCCGGGGAGTTTGGGCATCGTCTTTGCGATAGACCTTGCCCACTTCAAAAAAGCCTAAATCCGTCATGCGGCGGCTCACGTTATAGCTGGCGGAGGCCAGCATCCCGGCGAGAAGACTCGGACGCAAGATCTCCTGTTCGCGCGAACGGGGATTGGCCACACTCAAGACCTGCCCTTCCTGGCCGGACCCCGACCGGGCCAGTGTCTCACGCGGAAGCAGGGCATAGGTCATCGCCTCATTGAGACCGCTGGCGGCCAAGGCCTCTTTCACCTTCCAGACGAGCCCTTCCCCCGCCGGGCGCGGGGGCCTCTCGGTCCGTCCCTGCGGCAGGGTACTGGGCACCCGGTCATACCCCCATACGCGCACAATCTCTCCGGTGCAATCGACCGGGCGCTCAAGATCATGCCTCCAAGAAGGGATGTGCACCCAAAGCCGCTCACGCTCGCGTTTCAAAATCGCGATGCCCAGCCCCGTTAATATCTGTTCCACGCGCTTCCGGGGAATGGAGGCGCCGACCAAGCTGTCGACCGCCTTCGGCCACACCGACACGCGGCAGGGCCGCTCGCGTTTCTTCCCCAAGTCGATCATGCCCTTGGCCACCGTGCCGCCGGCCAAACCGGCCATGAGCCCGGCCGCCCGCTGGGCGGCGTGAGGCACCTCCTCTAAATCGATGCCCCGCTCAAAACGGTAAGATGATTCCGTGCCTGTCTTCGTCCTCCGCACAGCCCTGCGGATTGCGATAGGATCGAAGCACGCGCTTTCGATCAAGATATTCCGGGTGGCCGGACCAATCTCTGTCTCCGACCCTCCGACCACCCCTGCCAAGGCGACCGGGCGCCGGGCATCCGCGATCACAAGGACTTCGGGACTTAACACATGTTTCCGGCCGTCGAGGGCCGCAAACTCCTCGCCCTCGCGGGCGCGCCTGACGATGACTCTCCTCCCCTCCAGCCGGTCCAGGTCAAAGGCGTGCAAGGGCTGACCGAGCTCCATGAGGCAGTAGTTCGTGATGTCAACGATATTGTTGACGGGCCTGATGCCGACCGCGAGAAGGCGTTCCACCAGCCAGCGGGGGGATGCGCCCACTTTGACACCGGTCACGACCCGCGCCGTATAGCGCAGACACTTCTTCTCATCCTCCAGGGTGACCGAGGCCCATTTCGTAATGGGCTCCGGGCCCTCTTCAAATTTTTCCTTAGGGCCCTTGAGTCTCTTGCCGGAAAGAACCGCGACCTCGCGCGCTATACCCCGGATACTTAAGCAGTCGGGGCGGTTGGAGAGGACCTCAACCTCCAGGACAGTATCCCGCGCCCCTTCAGGCTTCGTAATGGACTGGACTGGAAAACCCGCCAGGGTAAGCCGGTCGGCCAGGAGCCTCGCCGAAAAATCGACGTCTACAAACTCCTTGAGCCACTTTAAGGATACCCGCATGCTAAAATTGCCTCAAGAAACGGAGATCGTTTTCAAAAAAGAGGCGGATGTCTTCTACGCCGTAAAGCAGCATGGCCAGGCGCTCCACTCCTACGCCAAACGCAAAGCCCTGGACCCCCTCCGGATCGTATCCGACTGCCTCGAAGACATTCGGGTCCACCATACCGGCCCCCAGGATCTCCAGCCAGCCCGTCCCGGAGCAGACCCGGCAGCCCTTTTGACGGCAGGAGAAGCAGGAGATATCCACTTCTGCGCTGGGCTCCGTAAAAGGAAAGAACGAGGGACGGAACCTGAATTTCAGGCGCGGTCCGAACAAGCGGCGGCAAAATAGCTCGAGGGTGCCTTTTAGATCCGCAAAGGTGATCCGCTCCCCAACGAGAAGCCCCTCCACCTGATGAAACATAAAGGAGTGCGTGGCATCCGTGGCGTCCGGGCGGAACACGCGCCCCGGGGCTACAATAGCCAGGGGAGGTTTTCGGGATTCCATTACTCGGATCTGTACCGTGGACGTCTGACTGCGCAAGAGATACTTCTCGTCCAGATAAAAGGTGTCGAAGGCCTCGCGGGAGGGATGATCCAAGGGGATATTGAGGGCCTCGAAGTTGTAATACTCGGTCTCGATCTCCGGGCCGGATACCACTTCAAAGCCGAGTGAAATAAAAATGCCTTCGAGCCGTCGGATTGTTTGGGTCAGGGGGTGCAGGCGTCCCCTTGCAGGAAGGATCCCGGGCAGGGTAAGATCCATCGAAACCGGTCGTTCCGCCCTTCCCTGACGGAAGTCCCCCTGCCGTTTCCGGATGGCCTCCTCGAGCTCCTGCTTGAGCACATTTAAGAGGCGGCCGGCCTCGCGTCTTTTCTCTTCTGGAAGGGCGCCGAGTTCTTTCAGCCTTTGCGTGACCAGGCCCTTCCGGCCCAGGTATCGAACGCGGAAGGCCTCCACCGCCTCTTCCGCTGTTAGTCCTTGAAGCGCGGCACGGGCCTCTTGGGCCAGCTCACTCAAGTCCTGCACGTGACTCATCACCTAAGCCTTGGAGGCGCCTTTGACCCAGTTGATCAAAGTGTCGAATGCGCCCGGATCTCTTGCGGCAAGTTCCGCCAGGACCTTCCGGTTCATGTTCACTTGGATTTTCTTAAGCGCGTCCATGAAGCGCCCGTACGTAAACCCATGGGGTCTTACAGCAGCGTTGATGCGCTGAATCCAGAGGCGCCGGAAGTCCCCTTTGCGGGCCCGGCGGTCCCTGAAACTATAGGTCCAACCCTTGTGGACCGTCTCTACCGCCTGCCGGTAACGCCTGCGGCCGCCCACAAACCCTTTCGCCGCCTTTAATATCTTTTTCCTTCTGTGTCGTCTCGCAATAATGTGCGTAGTTCTTGCCATTCTTATTTTCCTCTCTCGTACGACGAAGCTACCAGAAACCAGTAACCAGTTACCAGATAGATTCCAGAAACCAGATACCAGAACCATGCGATTAGCAAATTGTTCTTCAGTTTTTAACCTTTCTTCAGCTTCTTGCTTTGACCTTTTTTTCTGGCTTCTGGTATCTGGTATCTTCTGGTTTCTGGTTACTGGTATCTGGTTACTCTATTTATCGTGAGTACGGCAACACGGCCAGGATGCGATGGCGGTCCGTCCGATCGACGAGCTTATGCTTGCGCTGATGGCGTTTTTTATCCCGGGTGTGTCCCGTCATAAGGTGCCGGTGCCCGGCCCGGGTCCGGAGCACCTTTCGGTTGCGGGTCACGCGAAAGCGCTTTGCCGCAGACTTATTGGTTTTGAGTTTGGGCATACGGATATCTACCTCGGTTTGGGGGCAAGATAAAGGATCATATTCCGTCCTTCACGGAAGGCGGGTTTTTCCACCACCCCCACCTCCTCGCAATCGCTCACCAGACGGTCGAGTATCTTCTGCCCGAACTCCTGGTGTGAGGCCTCCCTCCCGCGGAACATGAGCGTGACCTTTACCTTGTCCTGATGGCTTAAGAAACGTTTGGAGTTCTTGAGCTTGACCTGATAATCATGCTCTTCTATCTTGGGACGGATCTTGATCTCCTTGATCACAACGGTCTTCTGTCTCTTCCTGGCTTCCCGCTTCTTTTTTTCCTGTCCGTACACGTACTTGCCGAAATTCATGATGCGGCAAACGGGTGGATCCACCTGACCTGCGACCTCGACGAGGTCCAGACCCGCTTCCTCCGCCCTTCGGATGCCTTCTGCAGTCGTAAGGACGCCCAATTGCTCACCCTTCTCACCGATGACACGCACCTGCTTTGCACGAATCTGGCCGTTGATCCTGAGCGTTTCTGTAATGGCGCTACCTCCTCTTTTCGTTGATGTCTTTTAGGATAGTCTCCATGAACGTTGCGAGCATTTGCGCGCCCATGTCGCCTTTGCCCCGCCGGCGCACGCTGACGGTTCCCTCATTTATTTCGCGTTCCCCCACCACTAAAAGATAAGGGACTTTCTGCAACTCACCCTCGCGGATTTTGTAACCGATCTTTTCGGAACGCAGGTCCCCCTGGGCCCGGATCCCGCGGCCGCAAAGCTCCTGCACGATCGCACGAACCGCTTGGGCATGGCCCTCCGCAATGGAGAGCGCCTTCACCTGCACTGGCGCGAGCCACAGAGGAAAATCTCCTCCAAAGTGCTCGATCAGAATTCCCAAAAACCGCTCCACCGACCCAAAACAGGCCCGATGGATCATGACCGGACGCGCCTTCTTGCCGTCTTTGGCCACATATTCGAGCTCGAAGCGCTCGGGCATGGAAAAATCCACCTGTATCGTACCACACTGCCAGGTGCGGTCCAGCGAGTCCCGGATGTGAAAATCGATCTTCGGTCCGTAAAAGGCCCCCTCTCCGGGTTGAACCTGGTAGCCGATTCCGGAACCTTTGAGCGCCTCTTCCAGGGCCTGCGTCGCCTCGTTCCACATGGCGTCCGTACCGAGGGAGCGCTCGGGCCGCGTCGAAAGCTCCACGTCTACATACTCAAAACCCAAGGTCCGATAGACCTCGAGGATGAGACGAATCACGCCCCGGATTTCACCCTCCATATCGCCCGGGGAGCAAAAGATATGCGCATCGTCTATGGAAAAACTCTTCACGCGAAAAAGACCGTGCAGCACCCCCGATAGCTCGTGCCGGTGCACGAGACCCACTTCCGCCATGCGCACGGGCAGATCCCGGTACGAGTGCTGGGTTTCCTTGTAAATCAGCACGCCGCCCGGGCAGTTCATGGGCTTAATGGCGAATTCACGCTCGTCTATGCGCGTGAAATACATGTGCTCTTTGTAGTGATCGTAGTGCCCGCTCCTTTTCCAGAGTTCGTCGGCCAAAACGACCGGGGTCCGCACCTCAACGTAACCGGCCTTCCGGTGCATCTCCCTCCAAAACCCAAGCAGGGTTTCGTACAGCACGAGTCCGTTGGGATGCCAGAAGGGAAAGCCCGGTCCCTCGGGATGAAAGCTGAAGAGCTCCAGCGCCTTGCCCAGCTTCCTGTGATCCCGCTTCAGGGCCTCCTCGCGCTGTTTGAGATACCGCTCCAGCTCCTCCCGGCTGGCGAAGGCCGTCCCATAGATGCGTTGCAGCATGGGATTCGACTCGCTCCCCCGCCAATACGCGCCGGCGACACTCAAGAGTTTAAGGGCCTTGACCTCGCCTGTGGATTGGACATGACCGCCGCGGCAAAGATCCAGGAAGGCGCCGTGACGGACGGTCGTGATCGCCTCCTGGTTATCCAAATCCCGCAAGATCTCAAGTTTGTAAGGCTGCTTCTTCTGAGTGAAGATCCCCACAGCCTCCTCCCGCGAGACGGGGGTTTGAACGAAAGGATGATTCTCGGCCACGATCTCGTGCATCCTCTTTTCGATCCGCTCGAGATCCTCGGGTTGAAAAGAGGAGGGACAATCAAAATCGTAGTAAAAACCTTCCTCCGTGGCGGGGCCGATCGCAAGCTTCACATCCGGAAAAAACTCCGTGACTGCCTGCGCCAGGATGTGTGCGGCACTGTGCCTGATCTTTTCTAGTTTATTGTCCATACCCATTTTCTGAAAAACAACGCTTGTCGTGAGTGCTGTGTGATGTGTGGTGGGAAAATCACCTCACTCACCCCTCATCACTCACGACAGCCGCGTCTATTCCTCACAAGAGTGGTGTGTGATGTGTGATGAGACAGGCTCATCACTTACCACTCAGCACACACGACTGACGTTGCTCTCCAAGCGTAAAAAATGGGCGATAGAGGACTCGAACCTCCGACCTTTTGCATGTCAAGCAAACGCTCTAACCAGCTGAGCTAATCGCCCTTTTTACAGTATGGCGTGCCCTGTCCGTACTGCGTACTGCGTTGTGCGTACTGCGTGCTGCGTGAAAAATCCATCGTTTAGACGCCTGTGTACGGTGAACAGTCTACGGTTTACGGCACACTGTTAAGTATTAACCCTTTTGAAAACAGGGCTCGCATCCCTTACGCTGTACGCAGTACGCGGTACGCTGTACGATCACGGTCACACTGGAATTATTGCGCGCGGTCCCACTCCCGCCACCGGCCTTGGTCGAAGCCGAAGTCCTGACCGGTCAGGCGCACCAAGGTCGCCAGGGCCTGCTCGCGAATTCCCTGCCGCTCGTCATCCAGCACCTCGATGAGCTGGGGCGCCACGCCGGGATCCCCGATCTGGTCCAGGGCGGCGATGGCCTCCAGACGAACGTCCGGACTGCCATCTTGAAGCGACTGCACCACATGGCCGGAAGCCGACCGCTTGCCGATCCGGCCCAACGTTCTCACGGCCGCCACCCTCAATTCCGCTTCACGATACCCGATATAACGGGAGAGCGGCTCAATCGCCTGTTCGTCGCCTATCGCAGCCAGCGCATCGCAAGCTGCCACGCGCACCTTCATGGAGTCGTCTTCCAAACGGCCGATGAGGGGTTGGGTGGCGTCTTTAGCCCCAAGTTCACCCAGGGCCTCCACGGCAAAAAGGCGAACCCACATCTCGGGATCCTCCAGCACGGCAATTAAATCACCCGTCGTAGAAGGATCCTGAATCTGGCCGAGCCCTTTGACCGAAGTCCAGCGCATCCGCGCCTCAGTGGAGTTAAGAAAATGCTGGAGCACGGGAATGGCCCGCGCGTCCTTTGTCCGCCCCATTAGATCAAGGGCGTCCACCCGGGCGGCGGTGGCAGCATCCGGATTCCGAGCCAGGCGCTCGAGCTCCGGTATGGCGAGCACCCCCATACGCTCCAGTTCCTTGAAGGCCGCGGTTCGGGTGCGCGAGGCCTGCAGCGCGAGGACCCACTTTTTAGCCTCCGGGCTGCGGACCTCTTCCGCCCCTCCCGCCCGCGCCGGCGCCGGGTGCGTCACGACCAGCTGCGAAACAATGCTAATCATCGCGATCGACAAAAACCTCACGTCACACCTCCTACTGTTTGGCGAGCAAGGTTCGTACAGCGTACAGCGTCTTGCGTACTGCGTACTGGGTAATGAAGTACGGAGATGACGTTTGTGCAATGTGCCACGTGCAATGAGAAAAATGACGGCGACAACTGATTCACCTTTTCCACATTGCACTTTGAACTTTGCACTTTGCGCAGACCCAGTATTCCACCCAAGCAACGGACGTCGGACGAAGGCTACCCAACTGACGCTGTACGCAGAACGCAGTACGCTGTACGAACGCTATCTTTTACCGTCGAAAAATGCCGGAGGCCGGACTTGAACCGGCATGGGACTTACGTCCCAAGGGATTTTAAGTCCCTTGCGTATGCCAATTTCGCCACTCCGGCGTAGCAGACGGATGATAATTGCGTCTGTCGTGTGTGGTATGTGATGAGTGATGTGACGGTCTCACCACACACCACACATCACTCACGACAGGCGCGGCAACCCACCGGAAAAAAGGCGCGAACCGGAATCGCACCGGTGTACGCGGTTTTGCAGACCGCTGCCTGACTACTCGGCCATCGCGCCATGAAGGCGATTTAACACGACCCGCGCAATCTTACGCTTCGCCGCATGGCGAACCCATTCGCTGCGGCCCAGGCGGTCCAGAATCCAAACCGTAACGGGCTTTTGTCCGAACGGCCCCCCATTCCGTCCCAGGCGATTGGCAACAATAAAATCCAGTTTTTTGTCGCGCAGTTTGCGCCGCGCCTCGCGCTTAAAATCCCCGCTCTCGAGGCAGAAACCCACACGCCACAGGCGGCCGCCCCCCCGCTTCGGGATGGAATTGAGAATATCCGGGTTCTCCACCAGACGGAGGAGCCCCGGTCCCGCCGAGCGTTTCATTTTCCCGCGCACGGCGCGGGCGGGCCGCCAATCGCTCACCGCAGCGGTCATCACGAGGACCCGGGCGGTCTTTACGGCTCTTAAGACAGCGCCCCGCATCTCGCGTGCCGTCCGAACTCTGATCACCCGAAGTCCGCGGGGAACCGCAATGGGGGTAGGTCCCAGGATGAGCGTGACCGACCAGCCGCGCCGCGCGGCTTCACGGGCGATCTCGACCCCCATCTCACCGGTGGACGGATTGGAAATAAAGCGCACGCGGTCGATGGGCTCCTGGGTGGGACCCGCGGTGACGACCATTTGACGCGTAATGATCTTCTTCGTACTGCGTACTGCGTACTGCGTACTGCGTGTTTTGTGCATCGTGCTTCGTTAGGACCTTAATACCTTCGAAATCGCCTTGATAACGGCCTCGACACTTGCCACGTGCCCGATCCCCGTATAACCGCAGGCCAGCTCTCCCACTAGGGGCTCGATCAGCCGATAGCCCATGTCACGCAGCGCGGCTACATTTCGCTTGACCGCCGGATGCCCATACATCTTGTCATTCATGGCAGGCGCTATGAACACCGGGGCCGAGGTCGCCACCACAGTGCAGGTTAATGCATCATCGCAAATACCGTTCGCGATCTTTCCGATGACCTTGGCGCTTGCGGGATAAATAATAACGCCGTCCGCCCAGTTGGCGATCCGGGTGTGCACGGGCTCAACATTGGAGCCGGGCGCGAAGAGATCCGTCACCACAGGCCGTCCCGAAAGGGTCTCCAGGGTCACGGCTCCCAGAAACCGAGTGGCCGCCTCCGTCATGATGACCTGAACCTCACTGCCCTTATCACGGAGCGCGCCCACCAGGTCCGCACTGCGGTAGCTCGCAATCCCCCCCGTCACACAGACCACCACACGGCTTCCCTTTTTCATTTGGAATTAAGATCCTTGCACGCCACCTTGCCGGCCCTGATTTCATCCAGCGCCACTTCGAACAGTTTCCTGGAATGGGACTCTGTGAGTTTGGGAGACCCGCCGTACAGCTCCTGGACCCTGCGGGAGGCCACGATGACCAACTTGTATACACTAGGAACCTTGCTGATCAATTCTTGAATCGGTGTGTAACCCATCACTTTCACCTCAAGCTGTAATACGATTTCTTTCTGCAACGATGATGGCCTTGAGCTCTTGCAGCGATCTGGCCACTGTTCTATTCGTGATCGCGTAATGATAAAGAACTATTTGCCTCGTTTCCCTGCGCGCCTCTTTAAGCCGGCGGGCCATTTCCACGGGATGATCCGTCCTGCGCCGCGCCAAGCGCTCCTTAAGAACAGAAAAGGACGGCGGCCGGATAAACACAAGGACCGCGTCCCTAAATTGCTTCTTGACCTGCCGGGCTCCCTCAACGTCGAGGGTGAGAAGCACGTCCCACCCCTTCGTCAAGGCGCGCATGACCGGCGCGCGGGGCGTGCCGTAATACGCCCCAAAGACTTGCGCCCACTCCAGGAATTTGCCCCGCCGCACGCCTTCTCGAAATGACCTCTCGGCCGTAAAAAAATAATCACGGCGGTGCCTCTCCCCGGGCCGCGGGCGTCGCGTCGTTACCGAGACCGAGCGCACGAGCCCCTCCACGCTCCTTAAGAGCAGGCGGCACAGCGTCGTCTTGCCGCTCCCCGAGGGCGCCGAGACCACGAATACACGACCCCTCCCCATCCTGGACCGCCGGGGCCTGGTCACGCGGGACTCTCTCTCATGCGTTCTATGATCGTTTCGGGCTGTGAGCTGGAAAGTATGACATGATCGCTGTCTGTAATGATGACCGACCGCGCCTTGCGCCCGTGCGTGGCGTCGACGAGTTTGTTGGCACGCCGGGCTTCGTCCTTCAACCGCTTGATAGGCGCGGCCCCGGCCGAAACAACCGCCACCACCCGGGACGCCACGACCACATTGTTAAATCCCAGGCCGATGAGCCCGTCGCTACTCAAGATTCTGTACCTGTTCCCGGACCTTTTCCAGGACCCCCTTCAGGTCTATGACGCGGCGGGCCAGCGCCGCATCGGGGGATTTGGAACCGATGGTATTCGTCTCCCGCAGAAGCTCCTGTGTCATGAAGTCAAGCGAACGGCCTGCCCCATCGTCTCCGTTCAAGGTGCGCTCGAAGGCCCCGAGATGGCTTTTGGAGCGTATGATCTCCTCTGAGATATCGCAGCGCTCCGCAAATATTGCCACCTCCCGGGCCAAGCGGTCAGCATCAATCCCTAACCCTTGGGAAAGCTGTTCGACCCGCTCCTTAAGCCGGACCTGATACGCCTCCACCATTTGCGGGGCCCGGCGTTCGATGTCACGCAGGATGCCGCGCAAGTTTAAGAGATGCGCCTTCAGATCGCGCGCCAGCGCTTGGCCTTCCCGCCGGCGCGCCCCTTCCATCTTCGAAAAGGCTTGATCCACCAGCTTGAGTATGGGGGGCCAACCCTTTCTCAACATGCGGTCGCCCTGAGAAAAAGTGACCACCTGCGGAAGCTGTGCGAGTTCCACCAGATTGATTTCGGAGCGTACCCCCAGGCGTTTCTTCAAACGATTCAATGAACGGATATAGAATTCCGCGATTTGGGGATTAAACCGTAGGTCCTTCTCCTGGGCAGGATTGTCGTTGAGTACGGCGACTGTAACCTTACCCCTCCGCACCCAATGTCCCACGCGCCTCCGCAGCTGCTCTTCAAAAGCCGCGAGATGAGACGGGATCTTAAGGCCGATCTCGAGGAAACGATGGTTGAGGGACTTGACCTCTACCTCGACCTTCCCAATGGGCGTCCAGGCAGAGCTCCGCCCGTACCCAGTCATGCTCTTGGCCAAATCTCAACTCCGCATCTCATTGTGTGGAAGCTATATATTATACAAAATATGGCATATATGTCAACGGCCCGGCCCTGAATAGAGGTTTGAATTATGAAATGCCCGTCTTGTCCCCTCGAGCCCCGGGATGTTTTCCCCCAACCCCGAGGGCGTACGGGGGGTCGGTTTCCTCCTCGCCAGGCTCGGGGAACGGCTGAACTCGGCCCGATTAAGCACTCGCGCTGTAGAAATCAGCCCACTGGCTGATTTCCCCCCGCCTTCGCCCCCCGAAGCTTCATGCGAAGGGGGGCTTCGGCGTGGACAGCGCTCGAATCGGGCCTCAGACAGCAGCCGTTCTCTTTCCCTCGCTGGCTTCGGAGAAAACCTAAAACATCCCAAGGGGCTCTGCGGGTCCAAGCCGGGCCTTTGCCCATTGAGATCCTGGCCGTCGTCTTGGAGGCCAGCGGGCCGATCGCAGCCGGGGGCGGCGCCCTTCGGAGCGAACCTCATTTTTTGCGCAGCAGGGTCCGCCCGTTCGCCTGGACTGATGCGGTGCGCAAAAAATGCAGAGTGAGCGCCTCGCTGGGGCGCGAACGTTTCGCGGAGAAGGGTGCCGGCCCCGGGTGCAGTATCCTGGATGTTTGAGATCGGCCCGCATGGGGCCCAAGGGGACGAGACGGGCGTTTCTAAGTGAACGAAAGGAGCTAAAAGATGAAAGGGATCATAGGCATTGTGGCTATTATGTTGGGGATCGCGTGGCCTCTTGCATCAGCCTTGGCTGATACGGGCCAGGCTACTATTTCGGGGACGCAGGAAGGCTCCACCATAAGCGGGACCGCCCAGCTCGAAGATACGGAAGAGGGACTTAAGATTTCCATCCAAATTAATGGGGCGCCGCCGGGGCTTCACGGCATCCATATCCATGAATTCGGAGGCTGTGCCGACGGCGGCCAGGCGGCGGGGGGACACTTTAACCCGGATGGCGCCCAACACGGCTTCCTCCCCGAGCAGGGCTTGAAAGCCGCTCACGCGGGTGACCTAGGAAATATCCAGATCGACGACAAGGGCCAGGGAAGGCTTGACTTCACCCTTCCAGGGCTCACTTTAACCGGCACCAAGTACAGCGTCGAGGGCCGCGCCGTCATCCTCCACGAGCTCAAGGACGACTTTGGACAGCCAAGCGGAAATGCCGGCGGACGCATAGGTTGCGGAAGCATCGTTCTAATGGGAAGCTAGCCAGTCGAGTTTAACAGTATTAACTTGACACTAAAAAATATGTATTATAGTATAACTTGCGCTAGCTTTATACACACCGCCCCGTATGCAAAGCGTACTCAAAAAATCCGCGGCTCTATTTTTAACTTACACCCTCCTCATCACAGGCCTGCCCACTCCGGGTCTGGCATCTGATTTAGCCAAAGAATATCTCGCCGCCGAATCCTCGGTACACAGATCAAGGGACTTCCTCGGCCTTCTGGCGGCTGAAGCCGCCTTAGCAAAACTTTATCCCGACGTGGTGGGCCCAAACTCCCAGATGATATTAAGGGAGGGCGAAGTTTATCTCGGCAGTGATCGCGAGCTCGTTCATTACGTGGAGGGGATTCCCCTGCTCCAGGATGCCTCGTTTAAGCTCCTGAGCGACAGCCGCCTTCTCGTAAGTGCTGCCTTGAATCAAGCGCCCATGGAGATTCTCGTCACGCGCAGTCCTGTTCCGGGTTCCCTGCAATCAGACGGCCCCTTCGGAGACGGGGTGTACGTCAACCTGCTGGACCAGTTTGCAAACGTCTTCCGTACGCTTGCTTCGAAATTGGGATGGGGAGTGAATGCGAAATCGTTCCATGCGCTTGCCAGGAAATTGACCTGGGGACTGGCGCGACAGAAGGTGTTTTATGGGCGCGCCGAAGATCCAATTGAGCCTGACGAATGGAGCCTTTTTGATGAAGTGGCGGAGTTCGACGCTAGAATCAGACGCAGGCTCGGACCGAGGGATTATAAGATATGTTCGCTACTGTACCATGGTTGGCAGGAGTACGGAATTCATCCTGCTAACTTTCTTCGTCTCATGAGGCACATGCCAAAGGGAATAAAAGATAAGGATATTTCCGCTGCAACGGATGAAGAAGTATGGGGCATGGTCGAAGAAGGCTTGATTCAGGCCCTGGATCCCAAAATGGAAAAGGATTCAATGGTCCGCCTCTCGGTGATTGAGCCGCTCGGACTCTATGCGTCACCTGAAGCTCGCGCGGCTTTAGAAAAAGCACTGTGGGATGATCCCGATAAAGCTGTGCAGAACCTGGCTCACAACACCCTGAAGGCGTCTGGAGTGAGCGGTGCCGTGAACCAGGGGGATGGGGTAACAGGCAGAGCGGAAAAGAGCGATTTTCCCGGGGAGGGGGTTAAGGCTCTTCGCCCGGAGGCCAAAACCTGGGGTGAACTCGCGAGAAGAACGGTCAGAATCTTCTATGAACAATGGGCCGTAACTAAGACACCCTTTCCTACCAATGTGGAGTGGATATATGGTAAGCGCGACGTCGAGGTTGCCGATGCAATAAACCGCTTCAATCATTACAACGCCCGCAGAGGTGTAATGACCTCCGAGTTTGCCCGAACGCTTCTCAAAGTCATACGCGCGCGCATGCGCAAGCCTAAACCTAAAAACGCCACTTCCAAGTGGATACTGGCCCAAATAGCCCGTGAAGTGAAAAAGGAGGACTTCCCCGCCTCCGCCCATGAAGAATATGAGACGCACTTTAAGCCGCGGCTTGAGCAGTGGCTCCTTGAAGGGCTCGTGGACGCCGCCCAGCGGGACGGAATAGCGCTCACGCTGGATCCTTATGCCAAGGACTTGTTTGAGGCCATCGGATCCCATGTAACGGGATCGTTCCCACAGTGGTTCAGCATGTGGAGCGAACCCGATTCAAAGGAGTTCCTGTATGAAGTTCTTACAAAGTTATCGGACGAAGGCAGGCTTGCTTCTCAACTGACCTCTCAGGAAATCGTTGAGGCTATCTGGGGACACGTCAAAACGAGTAAAGGTCACGCCCCATCAGAAAAAGATTTACATCATTCACGCAAGATCAACTTTGAGCGGGTACGTGCAATTCTTTCCGGCGCTCAAGAGGTGCACGCGAAGTTAAGAGAAGCAGCAGGGCGGGGCGAAAACCACGAGCCCGGCGACGGCCTGACCGCGGCCCAGGGGGATGGTCTGCGGCCTTTATCGGCAGAAGAGGTGGTTGCGGGAGTTGTAACTGAAAATGGTGTTCATGCCGCGAATATCTCGGATCTCGCGCTCCTGCCCTCGCTTTTGGAGCGTCGCGGCATACGTCTGGGCAAAGGAGGCATTAAACGGCAGGAGAGCCTCAATGTGGTGGCAGTGGGTGAAGAGCCGGTAGCCCTCATCCGAGCCCAGATTGCTGAGGGCCACATCACTCCGAGCCATGTGGCGGCCGCCTTGCCGGAATCGAGCGCCGCTCTGCGCGAGGAGCTTAGGGCCTTGGGTTGGGACATCCTGAATCCGGATCAAGTCTCACTTGAGAACCGAATCGTGGTAGACAAGATCCAAAATTCGCTCTCCGTCTTATGGAAGACTGAACCCCTCCACTACGTCATTTCAGACCCGGGCTACGTCCCCGACCCCAAGTACCGCCGCATCTCCATCTCGACCGCATACCTACAGGGCATTTTGGGAGACGGAATCGCCGTCATCCAAAACGCACCCACCTCTGAAGAAGCCGAGCACGCCACCCAAATATATCTAGACTGGTCTTCTTGATACACAGCCTTCAGTCGATAATTTTTAAGCGGGCTCACCCAACGGAAGGTCCACCAGGCAGGGATCGTGGTCCGAGATGCGCAACTTGAGATACTTATTGAGGTCGTTTAAGGTGCGGCCAAAGTGGGGAGCAAACCGATAACTCCCGTGCCCATGCGGTTGAGTGAGATAGGCCTTGACGAAAATCCAGTCCAGGCGGAATTTCCCCACAAGGCCGGCCAAGGCCCTGTCCACCTTAAACGTGGTTTTATAACCCCACTTATCCCGCTCGTTTGAGTTGGAGAGCGTTCCCCGGTACCCCGCCGAACGCCCCCGGCCCCCCCGAAAATCGAAACGGCTCCCGTCATTAAACCGAAAGCGCTCTATAATCTTAAAGAGCTCCCCCACACGGTTCGGGGCCAGCACAGGGACGTGCGGGGCCGTGGGATTTTGGTAATTCTTGGTCATGGTCGAGACCGCTTGCATGGTCCCCACAAAAAGGGCCTGCGGGAGGAAAGCGTCCAGCACACGGCTTAGGGCAAAGGCCGGGCTCATGAGCCCTTTCTCCACAACCCGGGGCGTGGAAGTTGGGCTTAAATCGTAAGGGGCGGAATTAAAATCCCCGGCCAAGATGACAGGGTGCCCGATCGCTTTAATGTAACTTAAGATCTCGGCCATCTGCTGGGTGCGAAGCTCCGGCCCGCACTTTATCTCCAGGTGCACATTGATGATCGAAATCCTCTCCTCGGGAAGTCCGGGCACCTCAAGGTCCACCCGGAAATAAGTCCTGCCGCCCATCTTGACCTCGCGGTGGAGGGATTCATTGAAAACCTCGCGCGCGCTGAAGCGGCGCAGCCTTTCCAAATAGGAAGTCTTCTGCTTTTCCCGCCCGTACCAGTCGTAGCCCTGATTATAAAGCCGGAATCCCTCCACGTAGACGATGGGGTAGCGTGAAAGAACGGCGCAGCCGAACAAACCCTTGAAGCGCTTGGGATCCACCCGGTAATACTCCGTGGCCTCGATGTCCGTTCCGCCCCCCTCAAACGTGATCGTCTCCCGGCCCAGGATGACAGGGTCCACCTCCAGATATTCGGGGAGATAGGCGTAATTCATCCCCGCCGCCTGGGCCAGGTCTTTCACAGCGTTCCGGTAACCGGAGCGCTTGACACCCAAGTCCATTTCCTGGAGGATGATGATATCAGCGTCCACCAGAAGTTTCCTTTCGTTTAAGACGCGCCGGTGCCTTCCCCTGCCCGGCCGGGCGCGCTTCGTGTCAATGAGCTTCTCGAACGCCTCTTCATCGGTAAAGGCGGAGATCGCCTCAGCCATGTTGAGCGACTGCTCGATATTCCACGTGACCACGCGGACAAACTTTCCCAGCTCGGGGCTCGTCGGCCTATGGGGCGTCTTCCCCGCGTAGTGCGCCTCGTTGCTGATGATGGGGGTAAGCCACAGGTTTTCGAATCGCTGCCGGACCCGACCCTCCTGCGGATACTGATTCTCTGACATGAGCACGAGGTCCTCAAACGAAAGGAACTCGGGCTCCTGGTAGCGGACAAGTTTCATGCGTTCGTAAGTATCAGCTTGAACAAGCTGCGGACACGACATAATCAACAACCCATAAAGAAGTGAGATATTTTTCACGCCATAGTCATCAGCTTAAGAAGATTCTCATTCAACCTTCTTAGCTCTTCTCTATCGGTAACGAATACGGGCGGGATGTCAAATTGAAAAATCATGGCAAAATCTTTATCTGTAACTTCTGGCGATGGAATATGTTGAGGATATCTTCCAGTAAGCAGCACATACAAAGCCGACAGTTTTTCTATCTTTCTGCGATAATCCTGTATATGCAAAGCCCTCAGGCTTGCCACCACACCTTCCAACTGCCTAAAGTCACCTAGCACGCCGCCGACCGACTTAAAAATAAGCGCCTTGGCACCTTCTGGAAGGTCTTCCAGGTAATGATCGTCATCCAATGCAACGTCAACAACGAATCCATTTCTGATCCCAGTTTGTAGCATCGCCCGGAGATCATTCATCCGATCTTCCTCTATTAACACGATCCTCTCATTCGCACTTGAAGATAGCGCGTTGAATACATGCACAAAACTGCCGAACATCATCCGCTGGTTATAGAGATGATTTTCAGGGATGAGGGTCGCAGGAATGAAATGCAAAAAAGGTTTCTTGTCGACGTGTGTAGCAACCCAATCTTTGGCAAGAGCATGTATCTGAGTCATTTCTTCATGCCATTTTGCAAGACTTGTGCGTTGATTTTGTTGAATCAGGGGCGGCTCCATCACCATGAGTCCCGGAGAAAATCTTTCGAACCGCGGAGCGTGATGTTGAGCCTCTCTCCGGGAACGAGCCGTATAAAAGCTGTTTCTATCCGCAAACTCCAGAATGCCGTCGCCTCTCGTCATAGAAAACAACGCCGCACCGAGCGATCCAGCAAACTCCCTGTCCAGTTTAGATAGGGTTACGGTGACACCTGCACGAAGAAGCTCTTCACCAAGTGACTTATTTATTCCATTTAACAACTCCTGTCCAGCCGGTCCTACGGTGTTCCCACCCGAAAGTATAAAGCGTTTGTCACCTCTCATCCTGTGGATATATCTTACCCATACAGCGATTTTTTCCGCCACTTCACGATAAAGCCTTTTCGCCTCTGCGTAGCCCACTCCCTCGGCTCTATCCAGCAGCTGACCTAAATCGTAAGCCGTAAAAATTTCTTTTCGTACAATAGTGGGGAGACCAAAAATCCGCGCGAGCTCCATCATCCCTTCCACACCGACGTACGAAGCAATACCACCCTTGACCCCGCAACCTTCATCAAAAGGGGCATCCTCCCGTATATTTATCACAAATGCGCCGCCCTGCTCTATTCTGCCCATGTCGACGGCGCCGTTTTCCAGACGAGCGCTACCCACTCCCGTGCCCAGCGTCAACAGAACCCCGTTCCCTTCACCTTCCGCTGCCAATGTCGCAATTCCAAAAGCGCTGCCATCGTTCAAAAAAGCCGCCTGATTCGTTCCGTATTCTTGGCTCAATTCATCGCTCAAACGATTCAAAGCGGCATAATCCATTGCCACATCACCCTTACCAGATTCCTTCCAAACAAATTCGTAATTAACCATCCATACGACTCTTTTGCGTGCTACATCCACCACTCCCGGAAATGCGATGCCTATGCCCGAGACGGTACGATCCTGGGCCGTCTCTCTTACCATCGACTTGATAAGTTCTGCGAGCTGCGCACCGCCGGCGGTCACGGTATCCCTGACCAGTATCCTTTCCATGTGCCCGTCTGCAACCAAAACGCATTTGACTTTGTTTGCTCCAACATCCACCCCAATGTAGTTCCCCTCCCTCTCCCCCCATGCTGGCGGCCGGAACAAATGAGTTCTGGGCATAACTTCGAAAATCTCTTCTTCTTCTCTTACCGACAGCGGCAATATCTCTATCTTGGCACCCAGGTTTGAAAAATAGTCGATCCGCTTAAAATGATCCCTGAGATAACCGCTTAACTGGTAGTACAAAACCTCGCTCATCTTCTTCGATGTCGATCCTATATATATTCTCTTGGCTCCAAACTCTATTGCGTAATTATAAATCATGGATCCAGCATACCTTAAGAGAACTGACCGAAGCGGTCCTTCGAACAAGTCTTTTGAGAGCGGTATGTTGATCTCTCTAGCCCCGTACGGGCCACCTTCAACAGTGGCAACTAGTTTGTGGACCTGCGGGAACCTTTTGGCCGCCTGCTCGAACACGTGAGACCAATCATTAATATCGCCGCTCGCGACGGCGCGTTGAAGCGGTATTTCAAGAGAAGTTTCATTCTTTAAAGATAGTATGGAGGGTACCCAGCGCTCACGCTTCCTAACAATATAATTTCCAATAAACAAATTATTCACACCCGTCATATAACGAAAGGTGTTGATGGCTTCCTCGGGATTCTCAACCAGCGGCTCCTGTTTATTGAACGAGGTATTGACAACCGCAGGAACGCCCGTCAACTCACCAATTCTATTGAGTAGTTTCCAATACCTGGGGTGGGTCCTCCTATTGACCGTTTGCGGCCTTGCCAACCTTTTTCCATACTGGTGTACACCGGACGCCAGGAGATGCTTCTTATCTTGACGGACATCATAGGCGACGATCATAAACGGCGCCTTGGCGGAGGCCACAAAATAGTCCTCGGCCGCCTCTTCAATAATGCTTAAAGCAGAAGGTCTCCACGACTGCCTTCCCTTTATGGCATTTGCCGTATTGTTAGCAGTATCATCGAGAAGGTTTAGCAAAATGCTTCTCGCGCCGAGTGCTCGCGGTCCCGCCTCGCTCCTACCTTGAAACCAAGCGATAGGCTCGTTGCGCGCAATACACTGCGCTGCTTCCTCAACCAATCGCTCCTCATCCATCCTCGCGTAATCTCTACCTGCAACTAGACCCAAAGCCGACAGCGCATCCCTTATTTGCCGATCCGTATACCCTGGTCCATAAGAGACGTGGTCCATTTCAAAAGCGACCGGATGGTGATAGATCTGTTTTGCAACAGTGAGCGCAGCTCCCAAAGCCGTCCCCGCGTCGCTTGCAAGAGGCTGCACAAATAAGTCTTCTCCTTTAACAAGTCCCTCTGAAATCAGTTTCCCGTTCGAGAGAATATTCAGAGCAATTCCTCCTCCCAAAGTCACTTTTTTAAGACCTCGTGTTCTGGGATGCGCCTGGAGGTAATACCTGACGATATCGGCGACGATCCGATCGGTCGCTTCCTGCAAAACAAAGGCCAGGTTTGCCAGGGGCCTGTCACCCACATGGATCGGATCTACATCTTGGCTGCTCTTTTCCGAAGGCAGTACCAAAGCGCTGACTCTATCCACAAACGATTGTGACACTCGCACCTTTCCGCGGGCCATCTTCCCGTAATAAAGGTAATGCGGGTTCGCACTGAGTTGTCCCGTAGCATAGTCAAAACGCACATAATCGTTGAATAGCGCCCTTAACTTTCTCACGCGCCCCCGCTCGGTCTCATCACGGGGTTCGCCGTAAGGCGCAAACCCCATGACCTCTCCCTCTGCAAAGGTCGGTCTGAAACCGAGATATTCCGTCATGGCGGCCCACACCCAGCCCAGCGAGTTTGGAAGTTCATAGCGCGCTACTTCCTCCATGTCGCCATCATTGCCTACCCAAATGGACCCCGTTTCCGTATCACCGTATCCGTCCAGAGACACCACCAGCGTGGGGTCTTTGAAACCAGATGGATAATAGGCCGACGCGGCGTGAGCCAGATGGTGCCTCACGAATGAAACGCGCGGGGTGTAGGCCGTCCCATAGTATTCACGCAACCCTTTCAAAAAGTCCTCAAGGCTTGATACGCTGAACCTTGCCTTATTTTTCTCCGGTACGTTCCTACGCACGATATTCCCCGCCGGCGCGTTCTGTGCACCGATGTATCGCTGATCCATCTGTGCAAAAAACTCATCATTGGGCGCCGTAGAGTGTGGTGTATCAACATAGATATTGTAATTCCAGCCAATGGCTATGTGGCTGATATCGTCTAAGGTAATGCGTTCGTCTTTCAGCATCCTGTGAATTGCATTCACTGGAAAACGCGAGGTGTCGTGTTTGGTGCGCGATATCCTTTCTTCCTCCAATATGGAGACCACCCGTCCGTCTCTCACCAACACGGCTGTTGAATCATGCCACGAACCCGAGATTCCGAGGATATACCCAGCCGTGGGTTGAGAAATATAATCGCCGTGGTATAACTTGATGCTCACACCCTTGTAGTACGTGCGATCCATAAGCCCCATGTGTTCAATGGGGACAATCTCCTTCTTATGAAAGCGCAGCAGGCTATCACTGTAATATACATCTACGATCCGGTCCTTCGTGATATCCAGTCGTATGACACCGGGCAAGCCAGCCAGATACCGCTGCACATCCTCCTCGGAATATACTTCTGCTCCGTTACAAAAATCGACGACGGCATCTATGACTGCGGCAGGCATGTCGATGCCGTCTTCCCTCAGCATCTCCATCAAGAAACGCCGCTCATCCGCAAGGCGATTCGACACCCCGCTTATCTCGTTCAGCCCCGCTTCTATCCCCCTTCCGGGTTCTAATAACCATGTCCTCAAGACTACGGAGTCGACGCCCGCATTTAAAACCATAGGCAATGAGCCACTGTTCATGCCGCCGTCTATTTCGATGGCCACATTCCGGATCCCGTTCTCGTAGAACATTTTCTTGAGCCCTGCCACCCGTTCGAACGTGCCCGGAATAAACGTCCTGCCACTCCCACCGGGGGTTACGGCCATTAATACGATCTTGTTCATTTGATCGCCGAGCATGCCAAACACGCCGTTCAGCACAGACAAAGGCGTGTCCGGATTCAACACCAACCCTGCTTCGTAGCCTGATTTCTTGATATATCCGATCAGCGCCGCGAGAGACCCGGGGTCCGCGAAAGACTCGTAATGAACTGAAACGCTGTTCTGGCCCTCCTTAAGGCCCGCCGTTTTTATCCTGTCGATAAGCGAGGCATCGGGCTCCACGCACATCAGATGAACGTCTATAGGAAGGTTGACATCGGCTGTTCGGCTAATCTGGCTTGCGCAGTCGAAAGGAAGGGAGCCCGGCGTGAGCACGCCGTCCAGATGGTCTATGTGGACAGCGCCGACGCCCGCTTTTTGCGCACGTCTGACCTCCTCGATTAGGCCAGAATCAGCCGCCCCCATTAATGAGAATGACACCCGCGTCCGGGAACCCGCGAATTCTTCAGATCCATCAGCCGCCTGGTCATCGGATAACGGATCGACACGGTACCTATAGGCCTCTTCACCGGACCATCCCACGCCATCGCCCATGAGAGATGCAGCACGATCCATCGCGGCAACGCGCGCCTCAAAACGCGCGCCATACCGCCGAAATGGAATCACAACCCCGTTCTCCTCCACGGAGATGTAGTTTAAATCGAACTCGTAACCATTGTGGGGTTGTAACAGGTCCCGAAAACGGCTGAGCAGAGCTTCGCGCGTTCCGTGCTTCATGAGAAAGTGCGAGGCTATTGAAAATACGGCGGCCATAAACTGGGCATCCGCCAGGCTGGATCTTTTTATCTCAACATGGTCTTCGGTTGGCTGGAACTGCTGGAAGATGGATGGAGAGGCTAAAGCAGAGGCTTTGATGAAGATGCTGTTACCGGCGTCGGCCGGCTGGGCCACGATCTGGCAGGCGATGACTACCCACAGTACGCCCTGTGCTGGAATACGCTGCCCTTTTCCATTCATACTATTTTTCGCAGCCTGTTATTATTTCGTTAATAAATGCCGAAGTGCCTCTTCTAAATCGGGATGCTGAAACCGGTAGGCGGTCTCCTCGAGCCGTGCGGGTTTAACCCGCGTGCTCGCGAGCAGGATCTCATCGGCGAATTCCCCCAACAAGAGGCGCAGCATGAAGGCTGGGGCAGGAAGAAGGGCGGGTCTAAAAAGTACCCGCCCGAGGACTCTCGAAAACTCTTTGTTCATCACGGGCTGGGGAGATACGGCATTTAAAGGACCTTGGATGGATCCGGTTTTGATGGCATGAAGCATAACGCCGACCAAGTCTTCCAGGGTTATCCAGCTCATGTACTGCCGCCCGCTTCCCAGGGGCCCGCCCAGGCCCAGCCGGAAAGGGGGAACCAGTTTCGCAAGGGCCCCGCCCTGGGGGGTAAGCACAAGCCCGATGCGCAGAAGCACCACCCGAATCCCCTTGTGCCGGGCCTGCTCGGTCGCGGCCTCCCATTCCTGGCAGGTCTCGGCCAAATAGCCCCGCCCCACGGCACTGCGCTCGGTGAGAATATCTGCCCCCCTGTTTCCATAAAACCCTATGGCGGAGGCGGAGACCCATACGCTTGGAGGCCGGTTGAGCCGCCCCAGGGCGCGGGCGATGAGGCGCGTTCCCCGCACCCGGCTGTCCCGTATGAGATCTTTCTTAGCCTGGGTCCATTTGCCCGTCGCGATATTTTCCCCCGCCAGGTGCACCACGGCATCCAGGCCTTCAAGCTCCGCGCGGTCAATGGACTCTCCTTTAGGGTTCCAGAAAATCTCTCCCGCCCCGGGTTGGGGCTCATGCCGGACGAGCCGGACCGCCTCATGCCCTTCGCCCTCAAGGCGGCGGACGAGCGCCGAGCCCACGAGACCCGACGTGCCGGAAACAAGGATCCTCATCGCACGAATCCCTTGTTCATTTTCTCGATGTGCAAATAATAAAGGGGGCGCCCCTCGGCGAGATAGCGTGCCTCATAGTGCGTTTTCTCTCTCCCTTCACTCAAATGACCGCTCCCGCCTTCCAAAACACGGGACCACAGCCTGGGCTCTTTTAATGCCAGGTCCCGGGTCCCGGTGTAATAGTCCTCAAAATCGGTGACAAAGTGGATCCAACCCTCCTTCGCCAGCCGGTCGTGGAGCAGTTTAAGGAAATCCTCGGTGATGAGGCGCCGCTTGCGGTGGCGCCTTTTGGGCCAGGGGTCCGGGAAGTAGATATGAAAGCGCGCTACGGAGCTTGTCGGGATCTCATACGAGACGATTTCGCGCGCATCGCCTTTCACGATCTGAAGGTTTTCATGAGACCTGCGCCCGCCCCTATCCTGCGCGAGGCGGACCCACTTTGACGCGCGCTCAATCCCCACGAACTGAACGCCGGGATTTGCCCCGGCGCGGTCAATCAGAAACCGGCCTTTGCCGCAGCCGATCTCGACTTCAAGCGGCCGGGAGCTGTCCAGTACCAAGGTCTTTGAGAAATTTGTCCAAGGCATTTTGAAACGGCTCGGGTTGTTCGAGATTGATCAGATGTCCGGCCTCTTGAATGACTTGAAGCCGGGAATGGGGTATCCCCTTCTGCATCAAATACGCCTCATCCAGAGAGATGACCTCGTCTTCATCGCCGGCTACGATGAGCGTAGGGCACATAATTCGAGGAAGAAGATCGGTGGAATCACGGCGCTCCGCCATCGCGATCAGCGAATCAGCCACTCCAAACTTTTCGTTATTCAGGATGAGTCTGCTTAATGCGCCGGCAAGCCTCTGGTTCTTCGCCCGCGTGCTATTCCCCAGGAGTTTTGGCATCATGACATCCGGCAGGAAGGCGAGGCCCTCTTTCCGGATTCTCTTTGCCATTTCCAATCGCCCCTTACGGGCCCCGGCAGCGTCAGTGGATGCGCGCGTCGAGAAAAGCCCCAGGGCCCGCACGCGCTCGGGGAATTGGCGGTAAAACTCGAAAGCTACATATCCCCCCATGGAAATCCCCGCCAGGATCACGGGTTCGCGGATCCAGAGGGCGTCCAATAGATCCCGGACGCCGCGGGCCATGTCGGCCATGGACGGCCTTTCTTGCCGCGGCGAGCGACCGAACCCCGCAAGGTCCGGGGCAATGACCCGGTGTGTCCGCGAAAAGACTTGGATCTCTCCCTTCCACATGGCGCTGGATAAGGGGTAGGCATGCAGAAAAACGAGGGGGGGCCCTTCTCCGGCCGCTTCATAAGCGAGCATAGTAATCCGGCTCGTTTCCAGGCTTCCATTTGATGTTACAGCCCACGCTCGGCCGCTGTTCGCGGCTCACCGGCTTATCTGAAAGCGCTGCCTCGATCGCCGCGCGCAGGTCTTTTCCCGTCACGGGCATTCCGCTCCCCGGGCGGCTGTCATCCATTTGCCCGCGGTAGACCAGCTTACGCCCCCGGTCGAACAAAAAGAAATCAGGGGTACACGCCGCGGTATAAGCCTTGGCCACCTCCTGGGATTCGTCATAGCACATGGGAAAGGTAAACTTAAGATTCAGGGCCATTTTCTTAAGTTTAGCCGGGGCGTCGTCGGGATAGTGCTCGGCGTCATTGGAGCTTATGGCCATGATCCCGAGGTCCTTATCCCGATAATCCTGACCCAGACGGGCAAGCCCTTCGCGCACGTGCACCACATACGGGCAGTGACAGCAGATGAACATCACGAGAAGGGCCTTTTTCTTTTCGAACGTTGCCAACGTGACAGGTTCTCCCGTCACAAGCGATAGGAGGGAAAAATCCGGGGCCCGCGTTCCCAGGGCAAGCATCGTGGAAGGGGTTAGCGCCATGTCAGTATTTCACCGAGCACCCATATGGCTGGGTGGACGGTGTCTCCGGTTCCTGCCCCTGAAGAGCCCTATCCAGGGCGGCGGACACATAATTGGTGGATGCCGGGATGTCGGCGGGATCGGCCGTGGGCGTATCGTCAATGGCCCCCTGATAGATCACAACCCCCTCTGGATTTACGATGAACATGTGCGGTGTGGCCGTTGCGCCATAACTTTTGCCCACCTCCCCTGTCGTGTCCAAGAGCAAGGCACTGGGCTTCGCCCCCTTCTCGGCTATGAGCTCGTTCCAGCGCTCGGGTAAATAGTGCCCCTGCTTTCCCGGCGCCGACGTAGACACGGAAAACCAGACGACGCCCTGGGCCGCGTATTTTTCCTGTAGAGACTGCATGTTGCCGCTCGAATAGTGCTTACGCACAAAGGGGCAGTCGTAGTTCGTCCATTCCAGAACCACAAAACTCCCTTTGTGATTTGACAGTTGGTGCTGTGTGCCGCGGGTATCGGTCAATGTAAAATCGGGCGCCGCGTCCCCGGGCGAGACCGCCGCCCAGAGGGGTGAGACCCCGGCGGTGAGAGCCACGGTTAAAACAAAACTCAAAAGTAGATTCCTTGTCATGGTGCGGGTTCACTCCTCCTTGTCTGTTCAAATAGCTTCCTTACTTTTTCGTCCATCACAGGCGGGCCGACACTTACAGGAACCTCAAGCACAAGCTCCGCCTTCCCCGGGATGCACTCCTCTTTACAGGCCAGCCACTCGGCGCGGGCCTTGAGTCTGACAAGAGACTCCTCATCAGACAAGATCCCCTCCTGAGGATGGATCTGGGTCAAGAGCATGACCTTTCCCTTGTAGCCGTAGCTCGTCAAGTCCCCGGTCCGGATGACCTGGTGTTTCGGCCAGAGTACCGGTCCTGCCTCAAAACCTTCTGGTAAATCCCAGATGAGCCGGGTGGCCATGCCCGAAACTCCCGGATCCTTCCAGTAGATATGCCAACCGTCGTCCACCTTGAGCTTGAGTCCCACCCAGAAGGGGTGTCCAGCCTGCGCGGTCTTCACCTCCGACACAAGCTCGGCCTCAACATGGGCGTCTTTAATCACCCCTGCGCGAGACATGGGAATGAGTAACCAGATACCAGAGACCAGTAACCAGAAGATACCAGATACCAGAGACCAGGAGGCTCTCTTAACGCCGGCGACGTGCGCTGTGGGTGGCAAAACCATAAAAACCCTCGGCCCCCTCCATGAGGGTCTCGGACAAAGTGGGATGGGGATGCACCACCTCCGCAAGCTCACGGGCGGTCGCGCCCATCTCCACGGCGAGCACCCCTTCGCTGATGAGCTCCCCAGCGCCCACGCCCGAAATACCCACACCCAGCACGCGCCCCGTATCCGGCTCCAAGATGAGTTTGGTCAGACCGTCCGGCCGGCCCAAGGTCAGGGCGCGTCCGGACGCGGCCCAGGGCACGCGCATGACCTCCACAGGGATCCCTTCCTTCCGCGCCTCACTTTCCGTAAGACCGCACCATGCCACCTCGGGGTCCGTGTACACCACGGCGGGCATGACAATATTTTGGAAGGTGCCCTCGCCTCCCGCTATCACGTTCACCGCGACACGGGCCTCTTTCGATGCCTTGTGCGCGAGGAGCGGTCCGCGGGCGGCGTCCCCGATCGCAAAGATGGCGGGATCAGAGGTCCTCTGCCCATCATCCACTCGGATAAAACCGTTGTCGTCGCGCTCGACCTTCGTATTTTCGAGCCCCACGTCGTCGCAGTCGGGGACCCGCCCCACCGACACGAGCACCCGGTCGTAAAGTTCGTCCCGCTTCCCGCTTCCCGCTTCCCGGTTCCCCGCTTTAAGCTCCATGGTCACCCGGATCTTGTTCTTTTGGGTTGCCATCTTCAGGACCTTCGCCCCAAGCCTCACCTCGCGAAAGGCCTGCTCCGCATACCGCATAACGGGCCGGGCCAGGTCCGGATCCACCCCGATGAGAATGGATTCCATGGCCTCCGCGAGAACTATCCGGCTCCCCAGCGCGGCATAGACCGTGCCGAGCTCCATGCCGATGTAACCCCCGCCCACGATGAGAAAGTCGCGCGGGATTGTCTTTAACTCCAACGCCTCGGTAGAAGTCATGATCCGGGGATTGCCGAGGTCGAAATCCCTCGGGAGCACGGGACGGGAACCCACGGCTATAATGGCGTTCTCAAACTGGATGAACTTCTGTCCCTCTTCCGTCTCGACCCTCAAGAGGGCGGAATTTTCAAAGTAACCCCTGCCGGTCATCACCTCCACGCCCCGCTCGCGGCTTAAGGACTTCAGCCCCTGCGCGAGCCTGTCGACGACGGAATCTTTCCAGGCCCTCACCTTATCAAGATGGATCTTGGGTGCTGGAAATACGATTCCGCGGGCCTTGGACTCGCGCGCCTCCGTGATGGCGCGGGCGGCATGAAGGAGCGCCTTGGAAGGGATACACCCCTTGTGCAAACATACCCCGCCCAGACTCTTTTCCTGTTCTACGAGGATGACCCTTTTCCCTTTATCGGAGGCATAAAAGGCGGCCGTATAGCCGCCGGGGCCCCCGCCCACCACCACGAGGTCGGTCTTTAAAGGATCCATGCTTCTTCGGGGTTTTCCAGGAGCCTGACAAGTTCGACCATAAAGCGGGCGCCGTCGGCCCCGTCAATCAGGCGGTGGTCGTAAGAGACGCTTAAAGGAAGGATTGTCCTCGGCACAATCTGGCCCTTGACTACGGCAGGTTTTAAGACCCCCCTGGCCACGCCGAGGACAGCCACTTCCGGGTAATTAATCACAGGGGCAAAGTGCCCTCCCCCGATTCCGCCCAAGTTGGAAATCGTAAAGGTGCCCCCCTTTAGTTCCTCCGGAGCTACTTTCCGGAGCCGGGTCCTCTCGGCCAGGTCTTTAAGTTCGCGCGCGATATCGGACAACTTCTTCGTGTCCACATTGCGAATCACGGGGACAATGAGCCCATTGGCCGTATCCACCGCGATCCCGATGTGGAAATATTTCTTGGTGACGACCTCGTCCCTTTCCTCATCCAGGCTCGAATTAAGAAGGGGGTGGGCCTGCAAGACCTGGGCTACCACCTTCAGCATGAGGGCGGTGAGTGTTAGCCGTGTTCCTTTTTTTTCAAACTCGGGCCCGTAATGGGAAATGAGTTCGTTGAGCCGGGTGATGTCCGCCTCGCCAAACTGGGTCACATGCGGGATCGTAAGCCACGACTCCGTCATGCGCCGGCCGATCGTTTTGCGGATGCCCGAGAGGGGCTTTCTCTCAACCGGTCCCCACTTTTCAAAATCGATGTGCTCGTGGCGGGGGCGCCCGCCGGCTGCACGCTCCGTCCCCTTAAGCCGCCCGCCTCCTGTATACCGCCGGGCCTCCCCTGGAGACGAACCTTGAGTCGAATCGACCTCCCCATCTTTCCCCTCAAGGGTGAGAAGCGTCTGGCCAGTCTTTACGACGTCACCCATCTTGACATGGACCTTAGAAATTGTTCCGGCAACTGGAGAGGGAATGGGAGCCACTGCCTTCTCGTTTTCAAGCTCGAGGATATCCTGGCCTGCTTGGATGGTATCCCCCTCCTTGACGAAGACGTTCACCACGGTGCCGGAGTCAGCGGTCTCACCGAGCTTAGGAAGCCTAATGACCACGCAAAAACTCCACAGTTCGGGAAGCGGGAAGCGGGAAGCGGGAAGCGCAAGACTCAGATAACAATGTCAGGGAACGACTTTTCAGAATCAATATCGAGCTCCTTGATTGCTTTTTCTACCAGGCCCTTATCCACCAGGCCCTTCTGCGACAGCGCATAGAGGGCCGCCAGCGCGGTCATCTCCGCATCCACCTCGTAGAACCGCCTCAAGTTCGGCCGGGTATCGCTGCGGCCAAATCCATCCGTGCCTAGCGTCAAAAGCCCGCCGGGAATCCAGGGGGCGATTTGATCGGGCACGATCTTCATGCTGTCCGAGACGGCCACGAAGGCGCCCTTTTCGCCCTCAAGCAACTGCTCGAGATATGACTTGCGCGGCGCCCCGGACGGGTGGAGCATATTAAACCGGCGCGCAAGGAGCGCCTCATTGCGTAGCCTTTTGTAACTTGTGGCGCTCCAGACGTCGGCCGAAATCTGGAAGCGCTCTTCCAATATCTCCGCCGCCCTCAAGGCCTGCAGGAGTATGGGGCCGCTGCCTAAGATATGAACCTGGGTGCCCGTATGCCCACCGCTTGGGCGGAACTTGTAGAGACCTTTAAGGATTCCTTGTTCCACTCCCTTCGGCATGTCAGGCATCGGGTAATTTTCATTGTAGAGCGTAAGGTAGTAGAAAATATTTTCCCCTTCCGCATACATGCGGCGCATCCCCTCCCGGATGATGAGCGCGACCTCATATTGAAAAGCGGGATCATAAGCCAAAAGCATGGGGTGGGTGCTCGCGAGAATCAAGCTGTGTCCATCCTGGTGCTGGAGGCCTTCGCCATTTAAGGTGGTGCGGCCGGCGGTCGCGCCCAGCAAAAACCCCTTGGTCCTTAAATCCCCCGCCGCCCACATGAGGTCCCCGATGCGCTGCAGCCCAAACATGGAATAGTAGGCATAGAAGGGGATCGTGTTAAAGCCAAAATTCGCGTACGTCGTGCCCGCCGCGATAAACGAGCACATGGCCCCGGCCTCGGTAATCCCCTCCTCCAAAATCTGGCCGTCTTTCGCCTCCTGGTAGTAGAGAAACGACTCCTTGTCCACGGGGTCATACAGCTGACCCTTGGAAGAATAAATCCCAACCTGACGGAAGAGGGCGTCCATGCCAAACGTCCGCGCCTCATCGGGGATGATGGGCACAACCCGCTTTCCGATTTCTGGATCTTTAAGGAGCTTGGACAAAAGCCGCACAAACGCCATCGTGGTCGAGATCTCGCTCGCCGATGCCTTCACAAACTCCGTGTAGAAGCCCTCGGCGGGAAGTTTAAGCGGCGCCGCCGCGTCACTGCGCCGCGGGAGAAATCCCCCCAGCTCCTTGCGGCGTTTTAAGAGGTACTGGGTTTCGGGGCTGTCTTCATCGGGCCTGTAAAAAGGCGCGGTCGCAATCTCATCGTCGCTTATGGGAATGTTAAAGCGGGTTCGAAATTCACGAAGCTCTTTTTCGTTGAGTTCTTTCTGCTGGTGAGTGATGTTGCGGCCTTCCCCGGCCTCTCCCAGGCCGTAACCCTTAACTGTCTTGGCGAGGATTACCGTAGGAGACCCCTTGTGCTCGAAGGCAGCCTTGTACGCGGCATAGACTTTGACCGGATCATGGCCGCCCCGCTTGAGCTTGTGCATCTGGACGTCGGTCAGGTGGTTGACGAGCTCCAGGACTTCCGGGTACTTACCGAAGAAGTGCTTCCGGGTGTAGCTTCCTTTTTCAACGGAATACTTCTGATAATCCCCGTCCACGGCTTCTTCCATGCGCTTTATGAGCAGTCCCTTTTTATCGGCGGCCAAAAGCGGGTCCCAGTCGGAGCTCCAAATCACCTTGATGACGTTCCATCCCGCCCCTCTAAAAATAGCCTCAAGCTCCTGGATGATCTTTCCATTACCCCGCACCGGTCCATCCAGGCGCTGGAGATTGCAATTGACCACCCAGATCAAGTTATCCAGGCCCTCACGCGACGCGAGCGTCAGCGCGCCCAGGGTTTCCGGCTCATCGGTCTCCCCATCTCCCACAAAACACCACACCTTCTGGCCATGGTCCTTGTAAATCCCGCGGTTGTTAAGATAGCGGATATACCTCGCTTGATAAATAGACATCAGCGGCGCAAGCCCCATGACGACCGACGGAAACTGCCAGAAGTCGGGCATAAGGTAGGGATGCGGATATGAGGACAGTCCCCCTCCCTTCGCAAGCTCCTGGCGGAAGTGGTGCAGGTGCCGCGCCTGAAGCCTTCTCTCCAAATAGGCGCGCGCGTAATTGCCCGGGGAGGCATGCCCCTGAAAATAAACGATGTCCACCGGGGTGCCGTTCTCCCCGCCTCTAAAAAAATGGTTAAAACCCACCTCATAGAGAGTGGCGCAGGAGGCGAATGTGGAGATGTGCCCCCCGATGCCGTGATAAAGGCGGTTCGCCTTAACCACCATGGCCATAGCGTTCCAGCGGATATAGCTTTTGATGCGCCGCTCAAGCTCCCTGTCCCCCGGATAAGGAGGCTCGGCCTCGGGAGGAATGGTGTTAATATATGGGGTATTCATCTTGCCAGACACGCTATCGTGTCTGGCAGACACGTGCTCGTGTCTGGCTTGTTGTAACATAGTAGAATATACACCCTTTAAGCATGAAGTATGTTGACCTAACCTTACCTTCTCCCGAAGAAAACCTGGCCTTGGACGAGGCCCTCTTGGACTGGTGCGAGCAGGGCGAGGACGAGGAGATCATCCGTTTGTGGGAGGCCGCTTCGCCCTTTGTGGTCCTGGGATATTCTAACAAAATTCGGCGGGAAGTGAACTTGGATTCGTGCAGGCGCCTCAAGATACCCATTTTGCGGCGCATTACGGGGGGCGGGGCCGTAGTGCAGGGGCCGGGGTGCCTAAACTACGCCCTCATCCTGCGCACAGCAGGATCCGGCCCCTTTTCTAGCGCTCCGGGCGCCAACTGCTTTATTCTAAAAAGGCTTATTGAGATCCTGCGGCCGGTGCTGGGTAGATACATCGCGCTTGAAGGGAGTACCGATCTCACCTTAGGCGGCCTTAAATTCTCCGGCAATGCCCAGCGCAGGAAAAAGAGGTTTCTCCTCTTTCACGGAACCTTTCTCCTCCATTTCGACCTCGCGCTCATCGAAAAGGTCCTGCGGTACCCATCCAATCCGCCCCGGTACCGGAACGGCCGCCCCCACCGCGAATTTCTGACCAACCTCAACCTCCCCACCCACGCTCTCAAAGAGGCGCTTAAAGCCGGCTGGAAGGCCGCAGGGCCCCTCTCCCAAACCCCGAATGGAAAGGTGGATGAGCTCGTCCGAAACCGCTATGCGCTTAAAGGCTGGACCTGGCGGACATGACCAACCTTGCTTATGAAGGGAGGCGCTCCTTAAGCTCATCCCTTATAGTACCCTTCCAGCGCTTGACGCCCGAGAGATAGGCGGAACGCGCAATGAGCTGGGCGCCCACGGGGGCGGTGAGAAATACGAAGAGAATAATAAAGACGGTCCTCGCGGTGACCCCCGCTTCCTGAAAATGAAAGGCGACGGCGAGGAGAATGCACACGAGCCCCAGGGTGCCCGCCTTGGCGGTTGTTTGCATGCGCATGAAGACATCGGGCATGCGCGTGATGCCTACTGCGGCCAAAAGTGAAAAAATGCTGCCGATCACGATGAGTGCAGAGGCGACCGCCTGACTCATTTGCCCAACCCCCTTCTAATATAAAGCGCAAACATGACCGAGCTCACAAACATGATGAGGGCAAGGGTCATCGCCCCTGCAAGAAAAACGGTTTGTCCCGATTGAATCGCCTCAAGCGACATGAAGCCTATCGCCAGGTTTCCCATAAGGTCCAAGGAGATGGCCCGGTCAGGAAGGCTGGGTCCCCGCATGAGGCGCAGGAAACCTAAGAAAAATGCGATCCCCAGTACAGCCATGGCTGCATGGGTCACAGAGAAACCTGCCCCGCTCATTCCCCCGACCTCCGCTTCCCGCTTCCCGCTTCCCGCTTCCCGAACAAAAGTCCCCTCGTAATCTTAAGCAGCCTCCTCTCAAAGCTCCGCTTGATACCCTCGACCAGCTCCTCCGGCTCCTCCGCAAATAGCGTGTGGATAAAAAGTATTTTGCGGTCATCGGAGATCTCCACGCTCAAGGTGCCCGGGGTGAGCGTGATCATGTTGGCGAGAATGGTAATCTCGGTGTCCGTTTGCGCCTCCAGGGGGATCGCCACAAAACCGGGCTTTAAATTCCGGATGGGTGACAGCACACAGACGGCGACTTTAAGATTCGCTAGGACGATTTCCCAAAGAAAATATACGAAGAGGATAAGCGTCCGAACGAGCGCGACCAAAAGGCGTATCACTGTCACTTCTTCACCTCTTCAAGACGGCGGCCAAGTACTCCGAAGGATGCATGAGCTGCTGTGCCGCCCTCTGCGAAAGCCAAAAGAGCCCCTCCGCCCCCACGCCCAGGTAGACCGTCAGGAGCGCCAAGAGTGCTACGGGAAAAAGCAGGCCGGCCAAAGACTCCTGACGGCGGGCGGTCAACGGGGCCGCTCCTACAGGGGCATCCTTCCAGAACACCTCGTGCCAGATCTTCATCATGGAAAAAAGGGTGAGAAACCCCACGACGAGCGCGACGCCTGATACAAGATACTCTTTCAACACCAACCCCTCCTGGATAAGGGAAAGCTTTGCGAAAAACCCGGACAGGGGCGGCATGCCCGCCAGGGAAAGCGCGGGGATCAAAAAAAGCGCCGCGAGAAGTGGAAATTTTAGGTATATCCCCCCGAGCTTTTTGAGCTCGAAAGAACCCCCGCATCTCTCAACCGCCCCGCTCACCAGAAATAGATTAGTCTTCACGATAATGTGATGCACGATGTAGAAAATAGATCCCGCAAGGCCCGCCACCGTGTAGAGCCCGAGCCCCATGATCATATATCCAATTTGGCTTATGATGTGAAAGGATAGGATGCGCCTAAATTCATTCTGCGCCACGGCCCCGAGGACACCCGTCACCATGGTCAAGGCCGACACGACGAGTATCAAGGAGTGCGTAAATGATGTCTCCCCCACAAAGATCAAGGTAAAGACACGGATCAAGGCATAGACACCCACCTTGGTCAAGAGCCCCGCGAAAATAGCGGAGACCGCGACCGGAGGAGTGTGATAAGAAGCGGGCAGCCAGAAAAAAAGCGGAAAGACGGCCGCCTTGATCCCAAAGGCCACAAGAAAAACGAGGGCGCAGGCCGTGACGAGATGCGTCTTGCCCAGCTGCGGGATCTTGACCGCAAGATCCGCCATGTTGAGGGTGCCGGCCAGTCCATAGAGGATGCCCACCCCGGCAAGAAACAATGCGGAAGAGATCAAGTTGAGCGTTACGTACTTAATCGCCCCCTCAACCTGGGCGCGCTCCCCCCCCAGGGCAATGAGCACGAAGCTGGATGTGAGGAGCACTTCAAACCAGACGTACATATTGAACAGGTCCCCCGTCATAAAGGACCCGCACACCCCCATCATAAGAAAGTTAAAGAGCGGATAATAGCCGTGCGACTCGCGGCCGCTGTCCATGTGGGCCAGGGAATAGAGCATGACGGCAAAGCCGATGACCGCCGAGACCAAAACCATCACACTTGAGAATAGATCGGCCACGAGGGTAATCCCCTGCGGCGCGGGCCAAGCCCCCATTTGGACAGCCTGGATGCCGTGCACCGTCACACGGGTAAGAAGCCGTATGGCCGTCACGAGGAGCGCGCCGGAGCCCAAGAGGGCCAAGGACCGCTGCAAGGAGCGGTTGTACCATGTGAGCATGCACAAGATGGCGGTCGAAAGCGGAATGAGCAATGGAAAAACGAGGAGGAGCTTCAAGAATCGGTCCTCCGCATCTCATTTAAATTGTCCGTTCCCGACATCTGATAGGACCGGTACAAGAGCACCATGGCAAAGGCCAAGACCCCGAAGCTGATGACGATCGCGGTTAGAATCAAGGCCTGCGGGAGCGGATTGGCGAAGGGCTCGACCGGCGCGAGCGCCCCAACAGGAGCGATGGGGGGGTTCACCCGCGTCACGCGGCCCACCGTGAATAATAGAAGATTGGCTGCATGGCTTAAGAGCCCAAGCCCAATGATAAGTTTCACCATGCTGGGACGCAGCAAAAGATAAAAACTCGCGGCGTACAAAACCCCCACCACGACAGCAAGCATCCCCTCCACGGCTACTCCTCCTCCGCCAGGGACAGGATGATCATGAGCGTCACGCCCATCACCGCGAAATAGACCCCGATATCAAAAATGACCGGCGTTCCCATATCCACGTGACCCAAAAGAGGGAGCTCCCACTCGACCCACTTTCCCGTCAAATAGGGAGCGCCCAGAAAAACCCCGGTAAAGCCGCTCCACATGGCGCAGAAAAGGCCCAGCGCCATCAGGAAATGGGGATCGGTCCGCAAGAGCCGTCGGGCGGACGGGGCATTGTACACCAGGGCATGGAGCGCAAAAGGCACCGCGGCCACGAGTCCCCCCACAAAGCCCCCGCCCGGGCTTTGGTGGCCGCCGGACAATAGGTACACCGACACCAAGAGAAGGATGGGCCGCAGCCAGCGCTCGACCGTCCTCACGATGAGCATCTAGGTATCCTCCTGTGCCGAGGCTTCGGAGCGGCTTGCGTCTCCCTCGCCGCGCCCCAAAAGGCGGAGTTTGAGCATTCCGAAGATGCCAAGCCCCGCGATGACCAAGACGGTGATCTCTCCCAGGGTATCAAAACCGCGAAAATCCACGATGATCACATTGACCACGTTGCGGCCATGGGCCGCCGGCAGGCTCTCCCTCGCAAAAAAACTGGTCAAAGTTTGATCTAACGGAAAACGGGTCGCGATCGCGACAAGCAGCGTGACGAGGCCGCCCACTCCTAAGGAAAGGAGCCCATCCCGGACGCGCGTCCCGTGACTCGAAGAAAGCCGGTAGCGCGGGAGGTGATAGAGCACCAGGATAAAGAGGATGACCGAGATCGCATCCACCACCATCTGTGTCATAGCAATGTCCGGCGCTCCCAGGTGGAGAAATAGAAGGGCCACTCCATAGCCCACCACGCCTAAAGATGTCACCGCCCCGAAACGCGATCCCGTTCCCACGGCGAAAATCGCGGCCGAGACGATGATGGCTGATAAACCCGCTTCATAGAGAGAGGCGCCCGAAAAAACGTCGGGCCAGTAAACAATATTCCTCACCCATAGATAGTACCCCACGGACACGAGCAGGGTGGCCAAGGTGAAGATTAAATACCGCCTCAAATATCCGCTCTGCAGGATGCGTGTCTGGAAGGAGGCGAAGCCATCAAGCAACCGGAGCTTCATGTCATACCAGGATTCGGGCCCGAGCCGGTAGAGAAATGCAAAACCATTCAAAAGACGGCGCACAGCCTGCCTGACACAGGTGAGGCCGAGTCCCCCCGCAATCGCAGTGACCCCGGCTGCCAGCGGGGGCGTGAAACCATGCCAAGCGCCCGTAGGGCTCATGATAAATGCGAGGGCTGCACCTTCTACGGAAAGCACGAGCGGCCCCACCCAGAGCGAGGGCGCCTCATGAGGGTGGGCAAGGGTGCGCCCCTCCCTGCCGAGAAAGGGACGAATGCCGCACACCCAGGCCGCGAGCACCATGCCCATACCGGAAAAAAGAAATATAGTTTTTAGAAGAAGTGCATGCGGCCCCCATTCCCAGAGGGATTCGTACAAAAGCTCCTTGGCCATAAACCCCAGGAAGGGCGGAAGACCCATCATTGAGAATGCGGCGAGCACTCCGCACGCGGCGGTCAGGGGCATCGGCTTAAAGAGCCCGCCCACTTGTTCCGTATCCTTTTCCCCCGTCCCGCGGTCAATGGCTCCGGCCACAAGGAACAAGGCCCCCTTGTACAGCGCGTGGGCCACCAACAGAATGGCCGCCGCCTTAAGCGCAGTATCTGTCCCCCATCCAAGCAAAACAGTCAAGAATGCCAAAACGCCGATCGTGGTGTAGGCCAAGATGGGCTTAAACTCCGTCCGGCGGAGCATAAGGAGGGTGGACGTAACGAGGGTGATGCAGCCCACCGCAACGAGCGCCCCCTGCCACTCGGGAGTACCCCCCAGAACCGGAAAAAGCCTCGCCAAAAGATAAATCCCGGCCTTCACCATGGTCGAGGAATGGAGGTAGGCGCTTACCGGAGTCGGCGCCACCATGGCGTTGGGAAGCCAAAAATGGAACGGAAACTGCGCGGACTTCGTGAAGGCCCCAATGAGAACAAGGAGAAGGATGACGAGATAAAGGGGATGGCCTTTTAAAACTTCTCCTTTTTCGAGGAGGGCCGAGAGCTCAAAGCCGCCGCCCGCTATCCCCATGACGAGAAGCCCCGCGAGGAGGGCAAGCCCCCCCACCCCTGTCACCAAGAGCGCCTGGAGCGCGGCGCGGCGGGCCTCCTCGCGCTTGTGGTCGAAGCCGATCAGAAGATACGAGGTAAAACTCGTCAGTTCCCAGAACACGAAAAGCGTCACGACATGATCGGCGAGCACAAGTCCCAGCATGGACGCCATGAAGGACAAAAGGTAGGCGTAAAAGCGGCCGAGAAGGGCGTGGCCCTTAAGATATCCGCCGGAATAGATGAGGATGAGGGCCCCGATACCTGCTATGAGGAGGGTAAAGACAAGGCTTAAATCATCCAGATAAAATGAGAGCTGGATCCCGAGACTGGGTATCCAGGGTTCCGTGGTACGAAAGGTGTCGCCGCCGAAAACTGAAGGTATAAATCGGGCGAAATAGAGGGTAATAAGGAGGGGAAGGAGGGAGAAGACCCACCCCGCCCACCGGCCCAAGAAGCGTGTAAGCCAGGGTGCAAACAGGGAAAGTACAAAACCCGAAACAATCGCGACCAGCATGGTTGTAAGCCCCACACATCATAGCAGATACATGGAGGGTGTCAACAAAGGCCCGGCTCGGTCCCTTTGGCCGCCGGCTGTTTTCCCCGCACACCTCCGAGCGAGCCGGTGGGTCGGTGTTCTCCTGGCCGGCTCGGGGAACGGCTGAACTCGGCCCGCTTAAGCCGTCGCGCTTCCAAAATCAGCCCACTGGCTGATATTCCCCCGCCACAAAGCGCGGCGGGGACCGCGCTCGAATCGGGCCTCAAACAGCAGCCGTTCTCTATCCCTCGCCGCCTGCGGAGAACACCTAAAACAGCCGAAGCGGCCTTCAGGGCCCGAACCGGGCCTTTGCTATGACCAAAATAGACCTTATCGGCACCGGGGCCGAGACGGGCAGATTCAAAATGAAGGGGGTCGGTGCCGATGGCGTATAATACTGTGCGATGAAACATCTCATTCGAAAGCTGAAGCGAGCGGTGTTCGATTTGGACCCCAGCTACCATGACATGTTCGAGGATGCCGGGGCACAGAAAGCGGGAGGAGACTATCTTAAGGTGATCGAAAGGGCCCTGGAAGCGCGCTTCGGAACCTCAAAGGTCACCATCCTCGACGCCGGCTGCCAGGCGGGACGGCTTCTTATTCCCCTCGCCCGGGCGGGGCACCGGATGATCGGGGTGGACCGGTCAGCGTTTTCCTTGAGGCGTGCGCAAGGACATGCGCACGAGGCTCGCGTTTCAGTTGAACTTCACAAAGGCGACATTTTGAAGGTAAACCGGTGGGTTTCCAGGAAGAGCGTGGACGCCGCGATCTGCGCCGAGGTGCTCTATCTGGTGAAAAATTTTCCGGGCCATCTAACACGCCTCAAGGAAACGGTGCGGCCGGGGGGACTCGTCTTCATTTCCCACCGGCCGAAAGTGTACTACGCGGCAAAGGCGCTCGACGAGGGGCGTCCCGGCCTTGCGGAGACGATCGCCTCAAACACGGAGGGCCCAAGCCCGGACGGAATATACCACAACTGGCAGACCCCGCAGGAGCTCAACGAGCTCTATACAGACCTTGGCCTTAAGATACTTGAACTCGTCCCCATTCAGGAGCGAACATGGAGCCTGCCCCCAGGCCTTTCCCTGGACCACAAGGTGGAAGAAGCTCTCTCTAGCGTCCGCGCCGGGGACGGGGCTTACCGGATCCCGGACTATCTCCTGGTCGTTGCCCGGCGCCCTTAAGGCCCGCCGGCTTCTCCTTCGGCACAAACTTAAGTGAAACAGAGTTTATGCAGTAACGCAGGTGCGTGGGCGGGGGACCGTCGTCAAAGACATGGCCCAGGTGGCTCTCGCAACGGCTGCACAATACTTCCATCCGCTCCATGAAATGCGAGCGGTCGGCCTTGCCCGTGACCGCCCCCTTTTCAATGGGGGCCCAAAAGCTGGGCCAGCCCGTGCCCGAGTTATATTTCTCCCCGGAGCCAAAAAGGGGCTGGCCGCAGGCAGAGCACTGGTAGACGCCCTCTTCCTTTAAATGAACATACTGACCGCTGAAAGAACGCTCTGTGCCTTTCCCCCGGCAGACGGAGTACTGCTCCGGAGTAAGCCGCCGGCGCCACTCCTCGTCCGAGTGTGAAATCTTGTCCGCCAATTCTAACCTTTAGAGAGGGATACGGTTGTCGTTGGCGTCGTACGTGTACCGCGGCTTGTCGCTTACTTTGTGGATACGGGTATCGATGACAAAGAGCTCTCCTTCGGAAGACTCTACATCAAAGTCGAGATCCAAAACCTCACTCGTCTCCGTGTCCTTCATGTCCGTGCAGGAATAGAAGAGATCGCCGGTCTTACCCACGCGCTCGTGTACGCGCTCGAGGGTGAGCGTCCTTAAGTTTCCGGTCACCTCATCCTCAATGGTAAAGGCCCCTTCCACCTCTTCCACATCCGCGATGTACTCCTGGATGGCCTGGCGGATCTGGTCGGCGGTGGGTTCTAAAGCCGGGGCCGCCGGTGTTTCAGCAGCCGTCACTGCGGCGGCGCCGTGCTCCTCACCCGCGTGTTCCTGGCCGGCATGCTCCTGGCCGCCATGTTCCGCGGCCTGCGCGCCAACGCCCCAGAACACAAGGGCCGTGATCAACAATAACCCCTTCACATACTTCATAGCATTTCCTCCTTTTCCTTATGTTGGTACCAAAACTCTGTTTCCACGTTTGTGTAGACTTCGCCGTCCACCTCGACGTGGGGATAGAAAAAGATGTTCACCGGTTCATGCCGCGCCATGGGAACTAGCCGGATGTCCCTTCCCATGCTGATTAAAAACTTGCTGGAGTCTAAATGACCGAAATAATAGTCCCTCTTGGCCGGCAGTTTCCACGCCTCGGAGGCATCCACGGTCACCCAGCCCTCCTCCTCCGCGTAAAACTCGGCCCAGCAGTGATAACCCGGGATGGGTCCGGAACCTTCAGGCGGCACGGCCATCCCGATCTTAAACCGCGCGGGGATCTCGGCCGCGCGGGCCATGGAGATAAAGAGGGAGTGAAAATCCGTGCAGTTCCCTTTGCCTACGAGACACGCGCGCGCGGTATCGCCTCTGCCCCATCCCGGCACCGTCTTGTCGTAGCTCATGTGCCCGAGGACATGATCATAAATTCCCCGCGCCCTTTCTTGAACAGCTGACCTCCCTTCCACCGCCTCCTGCGTTCTCCGGCGGACTTTGTCGTCGATGACAAGGAGGCCCTGCGATTTCATATAAGAATCCAGATGGTCATTGGAAAGCTCCGCGTCATAGGAAGGCGTTCCATTTCCGGGGAGCTTGGCCCGGTACGCCACTTCCACCTCCAACTCCTGTGGAAAGGGCGCGACGAGGCCCAGGTGCAAGATTTCATTCCCATAATCAGGATCCTGTTCGATCCTGTAGGGTACGGGGGTCTCGATCTCTCGCGCGAGGATCTCCTGCTCACGCGAAGAACGGGCGAGGGGTATCCAAACCTCAACCTTCTGCGCCTGCGCCGGTAGACCGGTAAGCCGGGTCCGGTAAATCAAGTTGACTTCGGATCTCTCGAGAGAAGCTGCTCCGCGCGCCTCGCGGCCGTACGGACCCGTAACCGCGCCCACTAGAAGGGCAAGCAACATTAAGACGAACGATAAAAAGGGAACCACGCTTTTCCTTTGAAAACCCTCTGTTTCGGGAAACATTCAAGAACAGCCGGGTAGGAACTAAATTGGGGACTTATTATACGTTAAAAGGGACTATTTACAAAATACGAGCCTATATCCGGTGCAACAATACCAAGGGATGCGCGCTCATTACTTCTTGGAACCCAAGTGTTTTCAGGAAGTTAGAAATATCTACATTTCCCACAAGAACATACCCGGGCCGATAAATATCCAGGAACCTGACCAGGTTCTCCGGGGTCAAGGCCGCGCCGCTGGGCAGAGACACAAAGGGCCGCTCAAAGAGGCAGGGATCCGCAAGGAATTGGGATGCCACGAGGGCGTCCAGGGGGGCGTGCTCCCGTATCCAAGAATAGACCTCGTCGCGGCTTATGCGGTAGGCCCTCACCTGGGCGGGATAGACCTCCCCCCATGCATGCCGAAAGGGAAGGTAGTCCAGGAATTGAAAGACGAGGAAAGGGATAAGGACCAGATGGAGCGTGATCGGTCGCTTGAGACCGGCCCATTTTTTACCGAGCACGAGCGCACCCTCTCTCAAGGCCCAAAAACCCGCGGCCCCCAGCATCATATAAGGAATAAGGGAATATCTGCCCGTCTCTATTTCGGGCAGCCACTGGTGGGAAAGGGCGTAGAAAAAAAGGGTGCACCCTCCCTGCAGGGCAAAGATTAGGCAAAGGCGCGAACGGGTCTTGAAATAGTCAAAGACGAGGTACGCCGGAACAAGGATGAACACAAACATGAGACTTCCGAACTCGCGCACGAAACCCGCAAGATGGCGGGCCAGGTTTGTCCAGTCCGCCGCGCGGTCCGGCGGAACAGTGGGCAGGCGGAGCACGGGAAGTGCGCTCTCGTAGTGCGCGCCCTGGACGAGCTCACTCAAGCGGTAGGTCTTGGCAGCAGCAAGATATTCGGGATACCAGGTGCCCCATTTAAGGAAACACAAAATTTCATACGGCAGGAGTATGGCCAGTACCCCGGAGGCCACGCGCGCGTAAAGCCCAAATGCCTTTCGGGTCATGCCATGTATGAGAACTAGGGCCAAACCGAACGCGAGGATATTGTAAAACCCAGCCGCACGGATGAGGGCGCTAAAGCCCAGCACCACCCCCACCCAAAAGGGATGCCTCTCCTTTAAGTAAAGCCAAACCGCGATAAGTATGGAGGCAAGGTGCAAATGCTCCGTCCAGGGCCAAATGGCCGAGAAAATAAGAATGGGGGTATACCCCATAAAGAGCGCGACCATAAAGCTCGCCCACCTGTCTAAATAGATGCCCAGGATTTTATTCAGGAGTACACAGTTTGCGGCCAAAAGGGCGATGTTAAGGCCGATAACCCCCTTAAGACCTGAAAGGGCCCACAGGATCCCTGCCAGAACGGGGTAGACAGGCTGCATGAAAGGGAGAGACGGCTGCTCGGTGCCCGGCCAGTACTGGTAGAGGTTATAGGTAATCACGGCCCCCTTCCCCGAAAAAAGATTCCTCCCCATGTCGAGATATCCAGAGGCATCGGGGCTCAGGAGCTCCGACTGGGCGAGCGGGACGTGAGGGAGAAATATGCCGAGAAACAGCACGGCGCACAGGATAAGGTCCCACCGGGCCTCGGATTTAGAAGTCATACCAGACCACCTACATAGAAAAGGCCCGGCTCGGCCCCTTTGGCCGCCGTCTGTTTTCCCCGCATACCCGCGGGCGTGCCGGCGGGTCGGTGTTCTCCTAGCCGGCTCGGGGAACGGCTGAACTCGGCCCGATTAAGCCCTCGCGCTCCCAAAATCAGCCCCTGGCTGATTTTCCCCTGCTTCGCTCCTTCAT
>JACPQZ010000067.1 GCA_016190205.1 Candidatus Omnitrophota bacterium
GAAGCAAGTTAGAAATTCGAAATCAGAAATTCAAAACAACCGTTTTCGAGTTTTGAATTTCGGTCATTCGAATTTGCTTCGTGCTTCGGATTTTGGTCATTCGTATTTGTTTCGTGCTTCGAGTTTCGTATTTCGAATTTTATCGTTTCACTCTGGTATCTGGTCTCTGGAATCTTCTGGTATCTGGTTACTGGTTTCTGGTTACTCAAGTCGTCAACTACGTTTCACGAATCACGAATCACGAATCACGAGTCACGAACACGCTACTTAGACTAAGAAAATGGCGCGCGACAAGCTCTTAACCAGTCTGGACATCGGTTCGGAAAAGATCGCCCTCTACATCGGGGCGGTTTCCCAGGATCATTCCGTTCGAATCTTGGGTTACGGAGAGGCCCCCGCAAAAGGCGTAGAAAAAGGACAGATCGTGGATCTCAACGAAGCGGGAGGAGCTATCCGGGAGGCCCTGATACGGGCGGAGGAGAGCGCGGGCTGCGAGGTTTACTCGGTCACCACCAACGTGGCTTCCGACCGTGTGGAAGGCTCCACCTGCTGCGGCCTTGTGATCCTGGCCCCCCGGGAGCGCGAGATTACCGCGCAGGATATCCGGAGGGCCGTTGAATCTGCCGGCCATCATTCCCTGTCTTTCCGGGAGCGTGTGGTTGCCAACATCGTGCAGGGCTATGTGGTGGACGAGCAGGATGGGATTCTCAATCCTTTGGGGATGGTGGGCACGCGGCTCGGGGCCACCTGCCATGTGGTAGCCGCGCCCTCCATACAAATGGAGAATATTCAGCGGAGCGTTCGCTGGGCGGGCCTGGAGGCGGAGGGCCACGTGCCCGACGCCCTGGCCGCGGCGCACGCAGTTCTCACGGAGGAAGAGAAGACGCTCGGTGTTGTTCTGGTCGAGGTCGGGGGGGCGTCCACGGACCTTATCATGATGGCCAGAGATTCGATTCTTTTTACGAGCAGGCTTATGGAGGGGAGCTCGCGGGTGCATGAGCGCCTGGCACGCGAATTCCGGACGTCGTTTGACGAGGCCCAAGCCCTCGCGCGGCGGGCCGGGTGCCTGCCCAGGGCGCGTGAGGACGGCGAGGAGACGATCTATGTGCCCGGGGTGAGCGGCAGGCAGGGCGCCTCGTGGAAAGGGGCCCAGATTCGTGAAGTCGTGCGCAGTGAGACGGAGGCGCTTCTCAAGGCGGTACGGGAACGGCTTCAAGCGTCGGGATTTCTCGATCGAGCCGTGTCCGGAGCCGTCGTGTGCGGGGGGTTTTTCCTCATGGCGGGAAGCGCCGAGACGGCTGAAAATGAGCTGGGGATCCCTGTCCGGGTGGGCCTGCCCCAGGGGATCGAGTCAGCAAACAGCCATCTGATGTCACCGCGGCATGCAGTAGGACTCGGGATTTTGAGTTATACTAGTGGGGTGGACGGGAGGAACCTATGGCAGGGGACAGCACAAGGCCGGATAGTCCGGTGGTGGGACAGAACTCGGGAGTGGATCCAAGAAGCGTTTTAGATTCGGCGCTTGCACAGCTCAAGGCACAGGCCGGATCTGACCTGCATATGAAGGTGGGCCAGACCCCTATGATCCGGACCAAGAGGCGGCTCGTGAAGCTTGCCCTGGAGCCGCCTACGGAAGAGATCATGGAGCAGCTTGCGGAATCGCTCTTGACGGAATATCAGCGTTTCCATTTTCAAAAGGAAAAGGAATTCGATTTGGCTTTTGAGCACAAGGAGTTCGGACGCTACCGCATCAACATCTTCAGACGCCAAGGCTTGATTGGAATGGTCGCCCGCGTCATCCACGACCAGATCCCGGGCTTTGAGGAACTGGCCCTGCCTCCCATCTTTGAAAAGCTGGCCCAAATGGAGAGGGGGATGGTACTCGTGACGGGGGCAAGTTCCCAGGGGAAGTCCACGACACTGGCCTCGATGGTGGATTTCATCAACCGGACCCGGGAGTGCCATATTGTGACCATTGAAGACCCCATCGAATATGTCCACAGGGATAACCGGTCCATCATCAATCAGCGCGAGGTGGGGCTCGATACCCCGTCGTTCTACGATGCCTTAAAAGGCGTGGTCCGGCAGGATCCCGACGTCATCCTGGTGGGCGAGATGAGGGATGCGGAAACCTTCCAGGCGGCAGTGCTCGCGGCCGAAACAGGGCACCTGGTCTTCAGCACGATGCATGCCCGCGACATCAGCCAGGTGCTTGACCGCACCCTGGGATTTTTTCCCCAGAGCCACAGGGATCAGATCCGCCTGCAGCTCGCCTATAACCTGCAGGCCATCACTTGCCAGAGGCTTTTAAGGCGCAGCGGCGACGCGGGGCTCATCCCGGGATTTGAGATCCTGCTCTTCAATTCCACCGTGAGAAAGCTCATGGCCGATGACAAGATGCCCAAGATGGAGCAGGCCATGCGCAATGGAACCGAGGAGGGCATGCAGACCTTCAATCAGGCCCTGGCTAAACTCGTGCAGGAAAAAAAGGTGACCCTCGAAGAGGCCATCGAAAAATCAGCCAACCCTGAAGAGCTCAAGCTCCTTGTCAAAGGCATCATCCTCGACTCCGGGAGATCGATCCTGGGGCCGTAGCTTAGGGCCCGCAAGCGTATCTCGTGAATTGACATATCCCTTATCAGTATGATAAATTACGTCTACTTTGAAATTAGCTGACCGATTAAATTACATAAGGGATAGCTTATATAAAGCAGCGGAGAAGAGCGGGCAGAATCCAGAAGCGGTCACCCTTGTCGGAGTTACCAAGTCTGTCCCGGTTGACCTGATTGCGGAGGCCGTCCGGTCGGGTCTTTCAGATATCGGGGAAAATCGGGTACAGGAAGCCCTTAAAAAGCGAGAAGAGCTCATCTCAATCCTTCCCCCGGAATATCCCGGGCCGCGTTGGCATCTCGTCGGCCACCTACAGCGAAATAAGACTAAGCACGCGGTCCGCCTGTTTGATCTCATTCATTCAGTAGATTCTTTCCCCCTCGCGGAAGAGATCGACCGCCGAGCCGAGGGTGCCGGGCGTGTCCTCGACATCCTGTTAGAGGTGAACGCGTCAGGGGAAGCCTCCAAGCAGGGGTGCGGACCCGGCGAGGTAGAGGAATTGGCGCAGGAGATCTCTCGTCTCACACACGTTGTGGTGAGAGGCCTCATGACGATGGCCCCTCTCGCAAAGGACCCGGAGTCGTCCCGGCCTGTTTTTTCGAAGGTCAAGACCTTGTATAACCGCTTGGCCGTACACAGGTTTCCGCGGGTGAAGATGGAAATCCTCTCCATGGGGATGAGTCAGGATTACACCGTGGCGGTAGAAGAGGGGGCAAATCTCGTGAGGATAGGCCGGGCCCTGTTTGGAGAGCGCCATGTTCGGTGACGACCGCATCGGTATCATCGGACTGGGGAATATGGGCTCCGCCATTATCAAGGGCCTGCTCTCGAGCGGGGTGGTCCTGCGCCAGAACATCCTGGGCTATGACCACCGCCCGGAGCCCCGCAACTATTTGAACACCGAATTCGGCGTTCACGTCACGAACTCCTGCGACGAACTGGTAGGCGAGTCGGATTGCATTATCCTCGCGGTCAAGCCGAAGGATATTGATGATGTCCTGATGCGCATCGGTTCGCAGGTGGGGGTGCACAAGACGGTGATCTCCATCGCGGCGGGGGTAACGGCGCGCCATATCGAGTATCTTTTGAATACCGGCACCCCCGTGGTGCGTGTGATGCCTAATACGCCGGCCCTTGTGGGAGAGGGGATGAGCGCCCTCTTCCTCGGAAAATATGCGGATCTCAAACAGAAGATCCAAGCCGAGGCTATTTTCTCCAGTCTAGGCCAGGTGGTGACGGTGACTGATGAGCGCTTGATGGATGTGGTCACAGGGGTGAGCGGTTCGGGCCCCGCGTACTTTTTTTATCTTATCCAATGCCTGACCGAAGTGGCCGAGGAAGAAGGCATACCCGAGGAAGACGCGAGACGCCTTGCGTCACAAACGGCGCTGGGAGCGGCACGGATGGTCATCGCGACGGGGGAGGACCCTGCGGTATTGAGGGAGCGCGTCACTTCCCCCGGGGGCACTACGGAAGCGGCCTTCGAGGTCTTTCGCGAACTTAAACTGGGTGAAATTTACAAAAAGGGTGTTGAGAGGGCGATCCAGCGCTCCCGCGAACTTTCGCGTGGCGGACCCTAACTTGTTAAGTAGCAGGAGCGGGATACGGGAAGCGGGAGACGGGAAGCGGTTCCCGGTTCCCGCTTAGCGATTCCCGAAACCGAACATGTTTATTTTGAGCAATTTTTTGGTGGCATTGGCAGAGGTGCTCAATATTGCGTTGGGCGTTCTCTACTGGGCCCTTATCATCAGGGCCCTGTTGTCTTGGGTGAGCCCTGACCCGTGGAACCCCATCGTCCAGCTTTTGAATAGAGTGACGGAACCCGTCTTGAGCCCCATCCGCAGGGCTGTTCCCTTCTTGGTGGCGGGTCTGGATTTTACGCCACTCGTCGCCATCCTCGCGATCTATTTCACACGGCTGTTTCTGGTAAAGTCCCTTTTGGACTTTGCGGCGCGTATTTAGGTGAAAACAAAGCCCGGTTTGAATCAAAATATCCGGAAGGCGGCTGAATTCATAATCGCGCGTGCGAGGTCGGAGCCCCGGATCGGCATTATTCTCGGCACGGGTCTCGGGGCGCTGGCGGAGCGGATTGAAAAATCCACGGCGATTCCCTACCAGGACATCCCTCACTTCCCCGTATCCACGGTCGAAAGTCACCGGGGTCAGCTCGTGTTCGGGCTCCTGGCCGGAAGGCCCGTCGCGGCCATGGAGGGCCGCTTTCACTTTTATGAGGGATACAGCCTGGCGCAGGTGACCTTCCCGGTCCGGATCCTCAAGGCCTTGGGCGCGCGTGAGCTCATCGTTTCCAACGCCTGCGGGGCGCTTAACCTTTCATTCCGGAAGGGGGATCTCATGGTGATAGACGACCACATCAACCTCATGGGCGTAAACCCATTGATCGGGCCCAACGATGAGTCCTTGGGCCCCCGTTTTCCAGATATGTCGGAGCCCTATGACCGTGAGCTCCAGAAGGTCTGTCTTAAGGCCGCGCTGGAAGAGGACATCTGCGTGCACCGCGGGGTGTACCTGGGCGTCACGGGGCCTAACCTCGAGACGCGGGCGGAATACCGCATGCTGCGCGGCCTCGGCGCGGATGTGGTCGGGATGAGCACCGTGCCCGAGGTGATTGTGGCGGTGCATGCGGGGCTTAGGGTGCTGGGTATAAGCTGTATCACCGACCTCTGCGACCCTGACCACCTTCGGCCCGTGGACATTGCTGAAATAATTCGCGTGGCCCAAGAAGTAGAGCCCAAGCTCACCCGGCTTATCGAACGCACCGTGTCTCAAATTTCGGTGTAACTATTGAGTAACCAGATACCAGTTACCAGAAACCAGAAGATACCAGATACCAGATGATACCGACGATCGGACATCGAACCTCGAACTTCGGACTTCGAAGGCCGATGTTCGAAGTACGAAGTACGGACCTGGTATCTGGTTTCTGGAATCTATCTGGTAACTGGTTACTGGTTTCTGGTATCTAAATTTACATGGCTAAAGACTACAAAAACACGCTTAACCTCCCCAAGACCCGCTTTCCCATGCAGGCGAATCTCATCCAGCGAGAGCCAGAAGTCCTGAAGCGCTGGGACGCTGAAGACCTGTATGGAAAGATTCGCAAGAAATGCGAGGGACGCCCCAAATATATTCTGCACGACGGCCCCCCCTACGCAAACGGCGATGTGCATATCGGAACGGCGCTCAATAAGACGCTCAAGGACATCGTCGTGCGTTACAAGACGATGTCGGGGTTTGACGCCCCCTACGTCCCCGGCTGGGACTGCCACGGTCTGCCTATCGAACATCAGGTTATGAAGGAGCTGGGCGCCCGGGCGCTCACCCTGACGCAGCCAGAAATCCGGCGCCTGTGCAGGGCCTATGCAGAGAAGTTTATTGATGTTCAGCGCCGGCAGTTTAGGCGCCTGGGGGTGATGGGCGATTGGATGAGGCCCTACCTCACCCTGGATCCCTCTTATGAAGCGGGGATCCTGGACGTTTTTCAGGACCTCGTCAAAAAAGGTTATGTCTACCGCGCTCAAAAACCGATTCACTGGTGTCCTGTCTGCGAGACGGCCCTCGCGGAGGCGGAGCTCGAGTATGAAAATCGCCGCTCTTCCTCCATCTACGTGAAGTTCCCGGTCATAGACGGGCCTTCGCTTAAACGCCTGGGCGATGGGGTCAAGGGGCGTACGGTGAGCTTCTTGGCCTGGACCACGACCCCCTGGACACTTCCGGGAAATGTGGCGGTGGCCCTCCATCCCGATCTGGAATACGTGCTGGGCCAGGCGGGGGACGAGCTGGTCCTTGCGGGCGCGGAGTTTTTGAAGGCGAGGGGCCGGGAGCTGGGTCTTGTGCCATTGGCCGGTGCCGGACCGGTGCGGGGAAAGGAGCTCGAAGGAGCGCTTGCGCGCCACCCCTTTATAGGGCGCGACTCTAGAGTGGTGCTGGCCAAATATGTGTCCGCCGAGGAGGGGACCGGCTGCGTGCACACAGCACCGGGTCACGGCACGGAGGACTACCTGACCGGCCTTGCGTATAAACTGCCGGTGCTCTCTCCGGTAGATTCACGGGGCCGGTTTACTGATGAGGCGGGGGAGTTTAAGGGGCTTTTCGTGATGGACGCCAATGCGCGGGTCGTCGAAACCCTCGAGCGAAAAGGCATGCTCCTCGGCAAGGCCGGCGAGCTTGAGCACTCCTATCCGCACTGCTGGCGTTGCAAGGGCCCCGTCATCTTCCGCTCAACCCGCCAGTGGTTTATTTCCATGGAGCGCAATGACCTGCGCGCGAAGGCCCTCGAGGCCATCAACGGCATTCGCTGGTTTCCGGGCTGGGGAATTTCCAGGATCACAGGCATGGTCAAGGTACGCCCCGATTGGTGCATCTCGCGCCAGCGCATCTGGGGGGTGCCTATCCCGGCTCTTCTTTGCAAGGATTGCGGCCAGGCCCTGGTCAGCGAAGACGTGATCGGGAAGATCAAAAGTCAGGTTCAGGAAAAAGGCACGGATGTCTGGTTTGAAAAAAGCGCCGAGGAGCTTGTTCCGGGCCAAAGCTGCGGCGCGTGCGGATCGCGCAACCTGGAAAAGGAAAAAGACATCCTGGATGTCTGGTTTGAGTCCGGGGCAAGCCACCGGGCGGTTTTGAGGACCCGCCGGGAGCTTCAATTTCCTGCCGATCTTTATCTGGAGGGAAGCGACCAGCACCGCGGCTGGTTCCAATCCTCGCTTTTAACCGCCATGGGGGCGGAGGGCGAGGCGCCCTATCGTGCGGTCTTGACACACGGCTTCATGGTAGACGCCAGGGGGCGCAAGATGTCCAAGTCGGTTGGAAACCTGATCAATGCCATGGAGATGATCGACCAGCGGGGCGCCGACGTGACCCGGCTGTGGGTGGCTTCGGAGAACAGCCAGAATGACGTAACCTATTCGGAGGAGATTTTTAGCCGGATGGTAGAGGCCTACCGGCGCATCCGCAATACCTTCCGGTATGGTTTGAGCAACCTCTTTGATTTTGACCCAGCCCGAAACCGGGTGCGGGAACAAGACCTGGTGGAGATCGACCGCTGGCTCCTCTCGCGACTGGAAGGTCTGATCGGAGAGGCGGCGGGGGCATATGAGTCCTTTGAATTCCACCAGATTTATTCAATCGTGCACCAGTTTTGCACCGTGATCTTGAGCTCCTTTTACCTGGATGTCCGTAAGGACTGCCTTTATACGCTGGCCCAGAATTCCCCGGAGCGGCGCAGCGCCCAGACGGCTCTCTTCGAGGTAGTCACCGTACTCGCAAAAGTCTTGGCACCCATCCTTCCCTTTACTGCGGAAGAGGTTTGGCACGAGATACCGGGCGCGCGCGAGGCGGAGAGCGTGCATCTCGCGGACTGGCCCCGCCCAGGTAGGTTGCGCCGCGATCCTAAGCTGGAAGGAGAGTGGGAGACCCTGCTTAAGGTAAGGGATGCTGTCCTGCCTGTCCTGGAACGGCGCCGTGAAGCCAAGGAGATCGGAGACTCCCTTGAAGCCCGCACCGTCCTTTATGTGAAGGATGAGAAGCTCTTTGCCCACTTGAAGTCAAAACGCTCTCTTTTAGAGGAAGTGTTACTTGTATCTCAAGTGGAGGTCATGTCTGGAGACGGCGCCCCTGCCGGAGCGCCCGAGGAAACTGCCCTAAATGGGGTGGTGGTCAAGGCGCTCCCAGCCACAGGCAGGAAGTGCGCCCGCTGCTGGCGCTACCAGGAAAGCGTGGGAGGGGACGCAGAACACCCTGCGCTATGCGGACGCTGCGCCGGCGTGGTTCGGGCCTTTCGCGCGGATTTTGAGGGTCCTGATACAAAACGCCTGCCAGGTATGGTAAAATAGATAGAATATCATGAATAACAAGCCTCTCTCGAAAACCGATTTGGAGTACTGGAAAGCGATCCTCGCGGAGGAGCGGCGCCGGGTGACCGAACAGCTCCGCCACGTGGAAGAGGACGTCCTGAAAAAGTCTCAAAGAGATGCGACGGGCGACCTTTCGGGATACAGTTTCCACATGGCCGACGTGGGGACCGATAATTTCGACCGCGAGGTGACCTTGGCGCACGCATCGAACGGCCAGGGCATCATCTTTCAAATAGACGAAGCCTTAAAACGTGTGAATGAGGGGACCTTTGGCATGTGTACATCCTGCGGCAAGCCCATCAAAAAGGAACGCCTCAAGGCGGTCCCCTATACCACCCTGTGCGTTCCCTGTAAGTCCCAGGAGGAGTCCCGCCCCGTCCCGCCCAGCCAGACATGAGGTTGTTTTTCGCAAGCCTCGTTGTAGTCATCTTAGACCAGCTTACCAAATTAGCCGTGGAACTATTCTTAAGGGAATCCGTCCCAGTCATTCCCAACATATTTTATTTGACGCGGGTGCACAATTCAGGGGGAGCCTTCGGGCTATTCACGGGGTTTACCTGGATGTTTGTTGCCGTGGGGCTATTGACCCTGGCTTTCGGACTTTTGTTCCGCCGCTCGATTCAAACGGCCCCCCGCCTGATCCGCTGGGCTGCGGTTCTGATCCTGGGAGGGGCCCTCGGAAATCTCATCGACCGCCTGCGCTTTGGGTACGTGATCGACTTTCTGGACTTCCGCGTCTGGCCCGTGTTTAATCTGGCCGATAGCTCGATCACCGTTGGGACGTGTTTGATCGTGTGGAGTATCTTTGCTGAACGTGGAAAAAGAAACCAGATACCAGTAACCAGTAACCAGAAGATTACAGATACCAGAAACCAGAAGGTTAAAAATCGGCTTTTTATTATCTTTTCTCTGCCAATGGCTCTATCACTTCTATCTGGTTTCTGGTCTCTGGTCTCTGGTTACTTCTCCAATGCATCCCGTATTATTTGACTGGGGTCCCCTACGGATCCACAGCTACGGGCTCATGGTCGCCGCAGGGTTTGCGGCAGCCATGCTTTTGGCCCGGAGGAGGATTTCCGAATCGCCGTTTTCCTTTAGCCGCCTGCTCGATTTTGGAGTGGCCCTCTTGATCGGCGGTCTGGCGGGGGGGCGGCTCCTGTACGTTGTCATGAACGCGGCCTACTTTCGGGTCCACCCGTGGGAGATGTTGATGATCCATCATGGGGGCCTTTCCTACTTCGGGGCGCTGGCGGGAGGCCTTGCGGCGGGGGTTTGGTTCATCAGGCGTATCGGGGCGCCTTTTTGGGAGGCGGCGGATTTTATGATTATCTGGGTGCCGCTCGCACACGCCGTGGGCCGCGTGGGCTGTTTTTTGAATGGCTGCTGCTGGGGGACGGCGAGCACGGTCCCGTGGGCGGTTAAGTTTCCGCACTTAGGTTACGCCGCTCATCCCACCCAATTGTATGAAGCCCTGGCAAACCTGGCCCTTTTCGGGCTGATGCAGGTCATTTTTAAGCGGAAGCTGTTCGCGGGTCAGGCCCTTCTTTCCTACGGGGTGCTCTATGGCACCACTCGCTTTCTGCTCGAGTTTTTACGGGGTGATTCCCCGCACGCCGTTCTGGGGTTTTTAACCCCTTTTCAAGTCATGGCCGCGTTCCTCGTGGTTGTGTCGCTCGCTGCCTGGGCGCCCCTTGCCCTGCGCTCCTTTTTCCCGCTGGGCCGTTGTGAAGAGGCTTAAGCTCTCGGCCGGGCCGGGGGACGGAGGCAAAAGACTCGATCTTTTTCTGGGGACACTGCACGAGGAACTTGCCTCAAGGTCCCAGGCCCAGCGCCTCATCAAGGAAGGCCGCGTCCTTGTAAACGGGCAGACCGCCAAGGGCAGCCACCGGATAAAAGAGGGCGAGGAAATTTCAATCGAAATCCCGCCCGCGCCCCCTTCTCACCTTGAGCCCCAAGACATCCCTGTTCCCGTTCTCTATGAAGATGACGAGCTCATCGTGGTGGAAAAGCCGGCTGGGCTCGTGACCCACCCCGGGGCGGGCAGGAGGGACGGGACCCTGGTGAATGCCTTGCTCTATCATTGCCGGTCCCTGGCCCCCACTTCTGATCCTGTGAGACCGGGGATTGTGCACCGCCTGGACAAGGATTCCTCGGGGCTTATGGTGGTTGCCAAGACGCCCCGAGCGCACGCGCACCTGGCGCTTCAGTTTAAGAATCGCACCATCGAGCGGCTCTACCGCGCCTTTGTACTGGGAGTGGTCGAGTTTGACGAAGGGCGGGTGGATGCCCCCATAGGCAGGCACCCGGTCAATCCCAAAAAAAGGGCGGTCGTACCGGCTGGCGGAAAACCCGCGCTTAGCCTTTATAAGGTGCTGCGGCGTTACCGCGACGTCACTGATTTGGAGGTCAAGATCAAGACAGGGCGCACGCACCAGGTGCGGGTTCACTTAGCCCACCTGGGACACCCGGTGGTCGGAGATAGGGAGTACGGCAGGGCGGATGAGCGTATAACCCGGCCCGCCCTCCACGCCTTCGTGCTGGGGTTCAAGCACCCCGTGACGGGGGAGCGCCTTCGTTTTGAGAGACCCCTGCCGGAAGATATGCGCCGCTTTCTAAACAGTCTTGACTAAGTCCGGAAACTCTGTTATCCTAATGTATAGCCCTTTAATTCGGTCCTGTGAGACCGGGAAGGAAGGCAAAATGAGTCGGATACTCCGCATAAAAATCGTACCTACCTATTCGAGGTAGGTCTTTTTTTGCCCACCTTTCTTTTTCCTGCTTGCTTGGACCGCGTAGCACGAAGCACGATGAACGAAGCACGAACGTTGCTCGCTAGGACAAAGTAAGATGCCTCGCATAAAATCTAAGATTATGGACTCGAGGGCCATAGACCAGGCCCTCACGCGGATCGCGCACGAGATACTCGAGCGGAATAAAGACACTTCGAGCCTTGCCCTCGTGGGGCTTCGCACCCAGGGGGTGTACCTCGCCCAGCGCCTGGCGGCGAAGATCAAGGAGCTCAACGGGGCAGAACTTAAGGTAGGTATCATGGACATCACGCTTTACCGTGACGACGTGCGTGGGGGGATACTCGTGCCCCAGGTCAAAGAAACCCTCATCGATTTTGACTTGGACGGCAAAAAGGTGGTTCTGGTGGATGACGTCCTTTTTACGGGCCGGTCGATACGCTGTGCCCTGGATCAGCTCATCGATTTTGGACGCCCCAAGGAGATCCAGCTCGCGGTCTTGATTGATAGAGGACACCGGGAACTTCCCATTCGGGCCGATTATGTGGGGAAAAACATCCCCACCGCCGCGGGGGAGCAGGTGGTCGTGCGCCTTAAAGAAGGCGGGGGACCGGATGAAGTGGTTATTGAGGAGGAGGACTAGACATGCAGTGGCGTCATAAAGACCTCCTGGGTCTGGAAGAGCTGACGGCAGAAGAGATTGACGGCATCCTGGAGCAGACACGGGCCTTCCGGGAGGTCTCGCAGCGCACGGTCAAGAAAGTTCCGGCGCTTCAGGGAAAAACCATAGTCAACCTTTTCTTGGAGCCCAGCACCCGGACGAGGGCATCCTTTGAGCTTGCGGCCAAACGGCTCTCCGCTGACATCGTAAACTTTCAGGAAAGCTCTTCGAGCCTGGCAAAGGGAGAGACCCTCAAGGATATGGCCCGCAATATCGAGGCCCTGAAAGTGGACTGCATCGTCATGAGACACGCCTCAAGCGGGGCACCCCATCTATTGGCGCGATGCGTCAAGGCTTCTATTATCAATGCGGGGGACGGGGCCCATGAGCATCCCACCCAGGCCTTGCTCGATCTATTTACCATACGTGACAAGATCGGAAAGATCGAGGGCCTGCGCGTCCTTTTTGTGGGAGACATCACGCACAGCCGGGTGGCCCGCTCCAATATCTGGGGGATGTCCAAGTTTGGAGCGAAGGTGACCGTGTGCGGCCCGCGGACTCTAATCCCGTATGATATCGGAAGCCTGGGGGTGAACGTCAGCCATGACCTCTCGTCCAGCATCCGCGAGTGCGACGTCCTGTATCTCTTGCGCATTCAGCATGAGCGGCAGAGGAGGCACCTCTTTCCGTCCAACCGGGAGTATGCGCGCTTTTTCGGCGTGAACGAGTCGCTTTTAAACGGGGCGCGAAAGAATCTTCTCGTACTTCACCCGGGCCCCATTAACCGGGGGGTGGAGCTATCGGGGGACGCGTCGGAGGGGCCGCAGTCCTTGATCCTCGAGCAGGTCACGAATGGCTTGGCCGTGCGCATGGCGGTCTTGTATCTCGTGTCCGGGAGCGGAGAGTCATGAGCCTTTTGATCCGGGGGGCGGAGCTCGTTGATCCCGAAAAGAAACTGACAGGCACCCTGGATGTTTTAATCGAAAACGGGGTCATCTCGCGCATTGAGAAAAAGATCACGAACGGGTCGGCGAAGACGCTCGACGCCCGGGGGCTTCACCTCATGCCGGGACTCGTGGACATACACGTGCATTTGCGCCAGCCCGGCCGCGAAGACTGCGAGACGATTGAGAGCGGATCCCGCGCCGCTCTAAGAGGGGGTTTTACGAGTCTCTGCGCGATGCCCAATACAGACCCTCCGTGCGACACCGAGACGGTCGTGGAATATGTCAAGCATGAAGCAGGCCGCGTGGCGGGGGTAAATATTTATCCTCTGGGCTGTATTTCGCGCGGCCGGAAGGGTGAGGAGCTCGCCGAGATCGGGGGCCTTAAGGCGGCCGGCGTCGTGGGTTTGACGGACGACGGCGCCCCTGTGGTGGATTCAGAGCTCATGCGCAGGGCCATGGAATACGCCTCCGGGTTTGGATTGTGCGTCATTTCACATGCGGAAGACACCTCTCTGTGCGCGGGCGGGGTGATGAATGAGGGGGAGGTCTCCATGAGGCTGGGTTTAAGGGGAAGCCCCAACGCGGCAGAAAGCGTCATGATCGCGCGCGACATTGCCCTGGCGGAGCTTACCGGATGCCGCCTGCACATCGCCCATGTGAGCACGCGCCAGGGCTGTGACCTCATAGCCGAAGCCAAGTAAAGAGGCATTTCTGTTACGGGAGAAGCTGCGCCTCATCACTTTTCCCTGACCGATGCCCAGGTCTCCAACTACGACGCGCGCTTTAAGATGAATCCCCCCTTAAGAAGCCAAAGGGATGTGGCCAGGGTTCAGGAGGCCGTGGTGCGAGGGGAGCTTGCGGCGATCGCGACCGATCACGCACCCCACGCGGAACATGAGAAGGCCGTGGAGTTTGACCGGGCGCCCTTCGGCGTGATTGGCCTTGAGACGGCGCTCGGGGTGGCCATCAAGATATTTGTCGAGTCGGGTAAAATGGAAATCGCGGATTTAATCCACAGGATGAGCTTAGGTCCCGCCCACGTGGTGGGGCTCAATAAAGGGCGTCTCGCAGTTGGGGCCGATGCCGATTTGACGCTCGTAGATCTTAAATCCGAGTGGGAGGTGCGCGAGCAAGACTTTTTATCCAAGTCCCGCAACTCTCCCTTTATCGGCTGGAAGCTCCCGGGCAGGGTGGTGCACACGCTCGTGGGCGGCCGCGCGCTCTATCAGGATGGCAAGGTGAAATGAAGGGGATATTGGCACTCGAAGACGGCTTGGTGTTTAAGGGAGAAGGGTTCGGCGCCCGGGGCGAGACGAGCGGCGAGGTGGTTTTCAACACCAGCATGGCGGGCTATCAAGAGATTTTGACGGACCCTTCTTACAAGGGTCAGATTGTCACCATGACTTACCCGTTGATCGGAAATTACGGGACGAATTACGAAGACAGTGAAAGCGCCCGGCCGCAGGTGGAAGGTTTTGTCGTGCGGGAGATTTCACGGAGGGCGAGCAACTGGCGCTCGCGCGGAGATCTCGAGGGGTATCTAGAAAAATACAACATCATCGGGATTTCCGGTGTAGATACCCGTGCCATCACAAAACACTTGAGAACGAAGGGGGCCATGCGCGGGGTCATCTCAACGATAGATATGGACGAAAAGGCCCTGGTGGAGAAGGCCCAGCGCTCTCCCGGCTTGGTGGGGAGGGATCTCGTCCAGGAGGTCACGTGCCCGGCGCCCTACGACTGGCGCGGGGAGTCGTCGGATAGCAGATTCGGGGTTGAACACACGGGCAGGAAGGAAGAGAGAGAAAGGAAGAGAGATGACGAAGGCGGATTTAATGTTGCGCTTCCCGCTTCCCGCATCCCGCATCCCGAACGTCGTTTCAAAGTCGTTGCAATAGATTGCGGCATCAAGTACAACATCCTGCGGCGCCTGACTCAATACGGTTGTGACGTCACGGTGGTCCCGGCCACGGAATCTGCGAAGGCCATTCTGGCCAGGTCTCCGGATGGGGTTTTCCTTTCCAATGGACCCGGCGATCCGGAAGGCGTGCAATATACGATCGAGACGATCCGCCATCTCCTGGTGACGGTGCCTATCTTCGGCATTTGCCTGGGTCACCAGTTATTGGGCCTGGCCTTCGGCGGAAAGACCTTCAAGCTCAAATTCGGGCACCGGGGGGCGAATCACCCTGTGATGGAACTGGCGACACAAAAGGTGGAGATCACCGCCCAAAATCACGGCTTCTGTGTAGATGTCGCCTCCATCACCCGGCAGGGCATTGAGCCGACCCATATCAACTTAAATGACAAGACGCTGGAGGGGATGCGGCACCGGGAACTGCCCGTCTTCAGCGTGCAGTACCACCCCGAGGCCTCTCCCGGGCCGCATGATTCGAGGTACCTGTTTGAGCGGTTTATTCAAATGATGCAACATGTGAAATCCAATAGCACAAAGAAACCAGAAACCAGAAACCAGTAACCAGATAGATACCAGATGCCAGAAACCAGAAAAAATACGAAATTCGAATATCGTCCGCCACAAAGCCAGGCGGATCCGCCTTGGGCAGAAAATTCGAAGCAAATTAGAAATTCGAAATTCGAAATCTCAAACCCCGGCTTAAAATATTCGAATTTCGGTTATTCGAATTTGCTTCGTGCTTCGTATTTCGAGCTTCGGATTTTATCTTTTCTATCTGGTCTCTGGTTTCTGGTATCTTCTGGTTACTGGCAACTGGTATCTGGTTACTTACGTAATATGGCATTAAAGACACATGCCCAAGCGAACTGATATCCGCAAGATTTTGATCATCGGCTCCGGGCCGATCATCATCGGTCAGGCCTGCGAGTTTGATTATTCGGGCACCCAGGCCTGCAAGGCCCTTAGGGAGGAGGGCTACGAGGTGGTCCTCATCAACTCTAACCCCGCCACCATCATGACCGATCCCCAGGTCGCAGACCGCACGTATGTGGAACCCATTACCCCCGAATTTGTCGCTCAAGTGATTGAGCGCGAAAGGCCTGATGCGCTTTTACCCACCCTGGGCGGCCAGACAGGTTTAAATACCGCGATCCGTGTTCAGGAAGACGGGGTTTTGGAGCGCTTCCATGTGGAAATGATCGGCGCCCGATACGAGGCGATCAAGAAGGCGGAGGAGCGCGAGCTCTTCCGCGCCGCCATGGCCAAGATTGGTCTAGACCTGCCCAAGAGCGGGCTCGCCCGCACGGTCGATGAGGCGCGCACCATAGCCCGGAGAATCGGCTATCCGGTCGTCGTGAGACCCAGCTATACCCTGGGGGGGACCGGCGGCGGGTTCTGCTTTGACGAGGCCCAGCTCGAGGAAGTCGTGCGGAGGGGGCTTGATTATTCCATGCGGCATGAGTGCCTGATTGAAGAGTCCGTGCGCGGCTGGAAGGAGTATGAGCTCGAGGTGATGCGGGATTTGAAAGACAACGTGGTCATCATCTGCTCCATCGAGAACTTCGACCCCATGGGGGTGCACACGGGGGACAGCATTACCGTGGCGCCCGCCCAAACCCTGACGGACAAGGAATATCAAAGGATGCGCGACGCCTCGATCGCGTGCATGCGCGAGATCGGCGTGGAGACGGGGGGGTCCAACATCCAGTTCGCCCTTCACCCGGCGACGGGCCGCATGGTGATTATCGAGATGAATCCCAGGGTCTCCCGCAGTTCAGCCCTGGCATCCAAGGCCACGGGGTTTCCCATCGCGAAATTTGCGGCCAAGCTCGCGGTGGGGCTCACCCTGGACGAAATCCCCAACGACATCACGAAAGAGACCCCGGCCAGCTTTGAGCCCACCATCGATTACTGCGTGGTCAAGATCCCCCGTTTTGCGTTCGAAAAGTTTCCGGGCGTGGATGACGAGCTGGGTGTGCAGATGAAGTCGGTGGGCGAGACCATGGCCATCGGCCGGACCTTCAAAGAGGCCCTGCAGAAGCGCCTGCGCGGTTTGGAGATCTCGCGCGCAGGGCTCGGGGCCGACGGCTCGCCGCCGGTCGAAACCGATCCGGCCTTGATCCGCAAACGGCTCGCGCGCCCGGCGGAGGACCGCGTCTTCCTGATTCGCGATGCCCTCCGGGCGGGACTTCGCGTTGAAGAGGTGAGCGCCATTACATCGATTGACCCGTGGTTTGTGGAAAACATGAAAGAGATCGTGGATGCGGAGCATGAGCTTGAGGAGGCGGGCCGCGCAGGCTGGATCAAGGGAGGCCGCGGGAAAGAGGGCGGTGCGCTCCTTAAAAAGGCCAAGGTCCTGGGTTTTAGCGACGCCCAGCTCGAGGAGCTGTTAAAAACGGACGAAGACTCCATCCGCAACTTACGCAAGCGGTACGGGATTGAGCCCGTGTACAAGCGCGTGGATACCTGCGCGGCCGAATTCGAGGCCTATACCCCTTATTATTACTCCACTTACGAATCAGAGGACGAGGTCATGCCCACCGCGCGCAAGAAAATCATGATCCTGGGGGGAGGGCCCAACCGCATCGGGCAGGGGATTGAGTTTGACTACTGCTGCTGCCAGGCCTCCTATGCCCTAAAGGAGATCGGATTCGAGACCATCATGGTCAATTCCAACCCGGAGACGGTCTCGACCGACTATGACACGAGCGACCGGCTGTATTTTGAGCCGGTCACGTATGAGGACGTGCTCAATATCGTAGAGAGGGAGAAACCCGACGGGGTCATCGTGCAGTTCGGGGGTCAGACCCCTTTGAACCTTGCGGTCCGGCTGGAGGCGGCCGGGGTGCCTATCATCGGAACGAGCCCCGACGCCATCGACCGCGCGGAGGACCGGAAGCGTTTTAACGAGCTCCTCAATAAGCTGGGGCTTTTGGCTCCGCGCAACGGGACGGCCACGAGCTTGGCAGGCGCCCAGGAGGTGGCGGCCCGGATTGGGTATCCTGTGGTGGTGCGCCCTTCGTATGTCCTCGGGGGCCGGGCGATGGAAATCGTGTATGACAAAGACAGCCTCCGGACTTACATGCTCCATGCGGTGCGCGCCTCGCCCAAGCACCCTGTGCTCCTCGACCGTTTTCTGGAAAACGCCATTGAGGTGGATGTGGACCTCATCGCGGACGGGAGGGATTTTGTGGTGGGCGGCGTCATGGAGCATATTGAGGAGGCCGGCATTCATTCAGGCGACTCCGCCTGCGTGCTTCCGCCGCACACGCTTCCATTGAAAACCGTGGCCCGAATTGTGGATGAGACGAAGGCCCTGGCGCGTGAGATCGGGGTCGTGGGCCTCATGAACGTGCAGTTCGCGGTCAAGGATAGTGATATATACGTCCTCGAAGTCAATCCCCGAGCCTCCCGCACGGTTCCTTTTGTGAGCAAGGCGGTCGGCGTACCGCTCGCCCGGCTCGCCGCCCAGGTCATGGTGGGGAAGACTCTCAAAGAGCTTGGGTTTACCCGGGAGGTGACGCCCCGGCACACGAGCGTCAAAGAATCGGTGCTTCCGTTCGCCCGGTTTCCGGGGGTGGATATCATCCTGGGTCCGGAGATGCGTTCGACGGGAGAGGTCATGGGGATCGACACGGGCTTTGGCGAGGCCTTTGCGAAGTCCCAGCTCGCCGCCGGGCAATCCCTGCCGCAGCGGGGCACGGTTTTTTTGAGTGTCATGGACCGCGACAAACCGCAAATCCCGGAGATCGCCAAGCGCCTTAAGTCTTTCGGGTTTACCCTCCTCGCCACGGCGGGAACGGCCCGGTTTCTGGCCGAGCGAGGAATAGAGGTCGAAAAAATCAACAAGATTGCGGAAGGAAGTCCCCATGTGCTGGACCGCATCAAGCAGTCAGGCATCGACCTCATCATCAATACCCCTAATGGCAAGGGCCCCATGCTTGACGAGGGCCGTATCCGGTCCAGCGCCGTGGGCTACGGCATTCCCGTCATCACGACCCTGCCGGGGGCGCGCGCGGCCGTAAACGGCATTGAGTGTCTTCTTAAGGGAAAGCTGGGGGTCAGAAGTCTTCAGGCTTATCATGCCGATCTTGCAAAACTCCGTTAGGATCGTCTCCAATCGCCGCCTGGCCCAGGATCACTACCGGCTGCGTTTGGAGCGGCCGCGCTCCTTTCCCGAAATTGAGGCGGGGCAGTTTGTACAGCTTCGGCTGGAGGAGGGCTGGGACCCTTTTCTCCCACGGCCCTTGTGCCTGTATGAACATTCCCGGCTCTGGATGGATGTCGTTTATCAAGTCGTGGGGCGCGGAACGGCCATCCTCTCCAAGAAAAAGGCGGGCGCTTCCGTCGGGGTGCTGGGGCCGCTGGGACTGGGTTTTCCCATCCTACTGGACGGCGACACGTATGTATTTGTGGCCGGGGGAGTGGGTATCGCGTCTTTGTACCTCGCGGCCAAGGAGCTCGTGCGCCAGGTAAAGGGGCGCGCCAGGTTCATTCTTCTTTTCGGCTTAAAGAGTGTTGGGATGCTTCATTGTCATCAGGATTTTCGCGAGCTGGGTTTTGAGCTAAGGATCGCGACCGATGACGGGTCGTATGGAAAAAAGGGTTATGTGACGGGTCTCGTCGAGCAGCTTTTTGAAAAGGAACAATTGGGAAGGGTCTGGGTGTATGCGTGCGGGCCCAGGCCGATGTTTCTGGCCCTGACCGGTATACTCCCGCGCTTCGGCCAGGACGCGTATCTTTCTTTGGATGAGCACATGGCCTGCGGGGTGGGGGTGTGCTTAGGCTGCGCCGTTAAGACCGTGCGTGGAAATGGCGATCCCTACCGGCTGGTTTGCAAGGAAGGACCTGTGTTTAAGATGAGCGAGATTGATTGGGAAAGTAAAAAGTAAAAAGTCAAAAGGAAAAATTACAATTCAAAATTCAAAAGGCAGGCGGGTGGACTTATCTACCTCGTTGGGAAGGCTTAAGCTCAAAAACCCCGTCCTAGTGGCCTCGGGCACGTTTGGGATCGGCGAGGAGATGCGCCGGATCTTTAACATTGATCTTTTGGGCGGCATCATCACGAAGAGCGTAACCCTCAAGGCCCGTTTTGGAAACCCCCCTCCGCGCATCTGTGAGACGCCCTCAGGGATGCTTAATTCTATTGGATTGGAAAATGTCGGTCTTGAGCGTTTTCTCAAGGAAAAACTGCCCTTTCTCAAAAAGCGGAAAACGGTGACGATCGTCAATGTGGCCGGGCATACCCTGGACGAGTTCGTGACCGTGGCGCGGGCGCTGGACCGCGCGGGAGTCCGGGCCCTGGAGCTCAATCTATCCTGCCCCAACGTGGGCCGCGAGGGTTTAGAATGGAGCCAGGACCCGAGGCGCGCGGCCGAGGTTGTGCGGGCGGTCAAGCGCCGGGTCCGGGCCTGCGTCATCGCCAAGCTATCTCCCAATGTAACCGATATTACGGAGATTGCCCGGGCCGCGAAGGACGGAGGCGCTGATGCGGTCTCCCTCATTAATTCGCTCATCGGAATGGCGATTGACCCGGTGACGCGCGCCCCGCGGCTCGGGGCTCAAACGGGGGGACTGACCGGTCCGGCCATCAGGCCTGTTGCCGTGCGCTGTGTGTGGGAGGTGGCGCGGTCCGTGCGCATCCCCATTTTGGGGATGGGGGGGATTGCATCAGCCGAAGACGCCCTGGAATTTATCCTCGCGGGCGCGAGCGCCGTGGCCATTGGATCTGCCAATTTTGTAAATCCGAAGGCGGCGCTAGAGGTCATCCAGGGACTGGGAAACTACCTAAAAAGGTGCCAAATCCGGGGTATTTCAGACTTGGTGGGAGGGGCCCAGCCCCATGCTTGACCGCGACGAGCTGCGCAAGAAAATCATCGTAGCCCTCGATCTGGATTCCTCCGAAAAAGCTGTGGAAATGGTTCAGATCCTAAAGGGGGAGGTAGGTCTTTTTAAAGTAGGTCTCGAACTTTTTACGGCCTGCGGCCCCGACGTCGTGCGCCGCATCCGCACCGAAGGCGCGGCTGTTTTCCTGGATCTCAAGCTATACGACATTCCCCATACGGTAGCTCGAGCCGTGCGTCAGATTGCGCGCCTGGGGGTGGAGATGCTTACCCTCCATGCCTATGGGGGCCCGGAGATGATTCAAGCCGCTGTAGAAGCTGCATCGCAGGAGGCAGGGCGCCTGGGCATTCCGCGTCCGAAGCTCATGGGCGTGACGATCCTCACCAGTCAGGCGGCGAGCGGTGGCGCGCAAGGCCCCGCCTCCATCCCGGGAATCAGCGTGGAAAAAATGGTGGTGTTTATGGCCAAGATCGCGGAGCGGGAGGGGTTGGACGGCGTCATTGCCTCGCCCCATGAGGTGAACGCGCTCCGGCAGAATGTGGGCCCGAAGTTCCTGATCGTAACGCCCGGGATCAGACCCCAGGGAAGCGACGAGCATGACCAGAAGCGTACCGCCACCCCCCAGTCGGCCGTCGAGGCCGGTGCAGATTATCTCGTCATCGGAAGGCCCATCACCCAATCCGCCGATCCCCTTATGACCGTTAGAAACATAATAGACAGCATTTGCTCTTAAATCATGAAATGCCCGTCTTGTCCCCTTCGGCCTCGTGCGGGCCGATCTCAAGCAGCCAGGATACAGCACCCGGGGCCGGCACCCTTCTCCGCGAAACGGCCGGTATACTACGTATACCGGCACTTCCTTCGCCCACCCGCGCTTTTCGCGCGGGTGCCCGGGCTCGGTCGCTCGGGCCCCAGCGTGGC
>JACPQZ010000008.1 GCA_016190205.1 Candidatus Omnitrophota bacterium
GAGCTGTGTAGATCACCTCACGCCCCTCCCGCATCGCCTGCTTTATAGCTTCTTCAGCGATGAGTGTTTTACCGGAGCCCGTGGGCGCGGAGACCAAGACGCTTGCGCCCGCCTCGATGGACGCGATGGCCTGCTGTTGAAAGGGGTCGAGCACCAGGTTAGAGTTCATGAGGTGGCGGAGCCTGCGATCATGTAAGGGATTCCCGAAGACCTCATAAGGGGGCAAAGCCGTGACGGAGGGTGTTTTCGGATATGGTTTGGGCCAGCACAAACTCATCCAGATACCTTGGGCCCCCGGCTTTAAGACCGGTACCCGAGAGTTTAAATCCCCCGAAGGGCTGCCGCCCGACGACCGCCCCCGTGATGGAACGATTGATATAAATATTCCCAGCCTCGAACACGGCATTCACCTTTTTGATATGGGCCGGGTTTCGGGTGTAAACCCCGCCCGTGAGGGCATAGGCTGTTGAGTTGGCCATTTGGACGGCCTCATCGAAATCGGAGGCCCGCATCACGGCCAGGATGGGGGCGAAGATCTCATCCTGCGCCAAAGGCGATTCGGGCGTAACGCCGGAGACGATCAGGGGTCCGAAGTAAGGGCCCTCCTGCGGGAGATTGGCCTGCGGGTACTCTAAGTGAATCGTGTGGAGCGATGCTGCGATACGAGCGTACTCGCGGGCCTTCTCGAGGGCTGCAGCATCGATCAAGGGCCCCAGGAATGTGGAAGGTTTTTCGGGGCGGCCCACGCGCAGGCTTTTGGCTGCCTCCACCAGGCGCTTTAAGAAGGTATCATGGATGTCTGAAAGGAGGATGGCGCGCGAGCAGGCAGAGCACTTCTGACCCTGGTATCCAAAGGCAGAGTGAATAACCCCCAGCACCGCTTCATCCAAGTCGGCATCCTTGTCGACGATGATGGCGTTTTTTCCACCCATTTCTGTGATGAGCCTTTTCAAGAATTGTTCACCTTTTTTGAGCTGTCCGACCCGCTCGCGGATGGCAAGGCCGACTTCCCGCGAGCCTGTGAAGGCGATGAATTTGATGGAAGGGCTCTCGATGAGGCGTGCCCCCGCCTCTTCGCCCCTTCCTGGAAGATAATTGAGGACCCCGTCAGGAAGCCCTGCCTCTTCAAAAAGGTCCATGAGCTTCCGGGCGACAGCCGGGGACTGCTCTGCCGGTTTCATCACCACGGCGTTTCCCGTCACGATGGCGGCGGAGGTCATGCCGGTCAAGATCGCAAGCGGGAAGTTCCACGGGGCGATGACGGCCCCGACGCCTAAAGGGCGGCAGACAAGATCGTTGGTCTCGCCGGGCACCTGCTGGATAGGTGCAGGCCGGAAAAGCCGTATGGCCTGGCGGCCGTAATAATCGAGATAGTCTATGGCTTCACAGACATCGGCGTCCGCTTCGCGCCAGCCCTTTCCGACTTCCAGGACTTCGAGCGCTGCGAGATCGAACCGGTGCCTGCGCATCCCCTCCGCCGTCTTGAAGAGAATCTCGGCGCGGGCTCGAACGCCTCTTTGTGCCCAGGCGGTCTGGGCCTTGCGGGCCGCCTCAATGGCGGCATCTGTCTCGGCCACGCCGGCGCAAGACACGGTTGCGATAATCTCATTTAAGTCGGCAGGGTTGGTACTTTGCAGGGTCGAGTTCGTTTGCACGTCTTGACCCATCATGCGCAGGGGAAGGGTCTTTCCGCACTCGTGGTGCGCCGCTTGGATGGCCTCGCGCATGCGCCGGCGCTCATCTTCATGTGAAAAATCCAAAGGAGGCTCGTTTTGAAAGGAAGGGATGCCCTCCGTCTCCTGGGTCCCCTCGTCCAGGATGATCTGCGGTTTTGGGGCTCGCACGGTGGACCGCAGGGGGTCTCTCAAGAGGATCTCGGGAGAGGCAGTCGACTCGAGGAAGCCCTGCCTTAAAAACGACTCATTCGAGGTATTCTCCAAAAGGCGCCTTACCAGATATCCCATCCCGGGAATGAGCTCTCCGAAAGGCGTGTAGACGCGGACCGGAAGGCCCATCTCGATCAACGCCTCTTGGATGGGATCGGCCATACCGTAAAGGACTTGAAACTCCAGCTCCTTGGGGCCAAGCCCCAGCTGGTTTTTGAGCGCGGCGGCATGGGCGATGCTCCTCACATTGTGGCTTGCGATCGCGGCGTGCACGTGGGCGTGGTTTTCCAGGAGAAGCGCAGTCAGCCGCTCAAAGGAAATGTCTGTGTCATGCTTATCGACGAAAACCGGTGTAGGCCAGTTGTTTTGCCTGGCATGAATGACCTCGTAGTCCCAATAGGCGCCCTTAACGAGACGCACGGAGACAGGGGTCCGCCGCTTCTTGGCCCATTCGATGAGGTCTACGAGCACGCGCTCCGCATCGCGGTGGTAAGCCTGGATGGCGATTCCGGCATCCTCGGTGTCTAAAAATTCCTTTTCACCCAGCGTCTCTTTGAAGATGCGCACGACGAGATCGCGGCAGGTGTATTGCTCCATGTCCAGGCAAACAAATGCACGGGCGGCGCGGGCCTCCTTCAAGATGTGCGCGAGGCGCTGCTTGACGGCATGCACGGTGCCTTCGGTGTCCACGGGATCGAATTGCGAATAGAGGGCCGACGGTTTTATGGAGACGTTGGCCCTGTCTCCGAAGGTCTTTGCCAGGGTTTGGATGAGGTTTACCACGCGGTTCGTGTACTCATCGGCTTCCAGCTCGCTCGTGACGGCCTCACCTAAGAGATCAATGGTAAACGAAGCTCCCCCCTCCTCCATTTTCTTAAGTACCTGGCAGGCCTCCTCAATGTCTTCCGCGGCAATGAAGTGAAGCGCCATGCGGCGCACCGCCCAGCGGACGGCATAAGCTGCCGCGCGGCCGGTGAGAAGAGACTCCCCCGCGAGGGCTCGCCCCAGCCTTAAGGGGAGCGGGAGCCGCTCCATCGTGTCGGGAAAGTATTCCTTCATGTGGTCGATGATGTCACGATGCGTCTTGAGGGCGGGGAGGACGTCCACGAATCTCAAGATCTTCACCTTGAGTTTTGGGTCTTTGAGGCACCAGGTGAGGACCTGTGCCTCCCAGTCTTTGACCTTGAGGGTGTGCGCCTTGTGGCGGAGCGCCCGGTCGAAGATCTCGCGGCCTATTGACTGGATGTGCTCTTCAAGTGCATCTGTCATAATAGAAGTGATATAATCAACACTTATTAATTGGTTTGCTGCTGGTCGCTCGTCGCTGGTCGCTAGCAAACAAAAACTTCGTCAGCTGTTAAGTAGCAACTTCATGTTGCCAGCGAGCACTTACTAGCGACTGCTTTTCTGCCAGCGACTAGAGACCAGCGACTAGCGACTGACGTTTGTGTTAGAGAGTCAACATGCCTTCCCAAACCGTTACCATAAGAGGCCACATCATCGACTCCCTCATCCTGCCCAAGATCCTGGACGAGATCATGGATGCGTCCGGGAGCTTCAAGATTGAGCACATCCGCATCGGCCAGAAAAAGACGGATACCAGCACCGCCCAGGTAAAAGTATCTGCCAACACGGCGCCGCACCTTGCAAATATCATCAGGCGCATATCAAAAATCGGCGCCGTGCCGGTGGCCGAAGAAGATGCAAAGCTCGAACCGGCGCCGCGGCATGGCGTCTTTCCCGAAGACTTTTATTGTACTACAAATCTAATCACGTGGGTGCACTTTGAGGGGCGCTGGATACCGGTCCGGAACATCGAGATGGACTGCGGCATCGTCATCCAAAAAGGAAAGGCCTGGTGCACTCCGGTGGGAAAAGTGAGGCGCGGCGAGCGTGTGGTCTGTGGACACGCAGGGGTCAAGGTCATACCGCTCGAGCGTTCGAGAAAAAGCGAAACCTTTCAGTTTATGACGAGCTCCATCTCTTCAGAAAAACCCAAGGGCCGCATCATCCGGGGGCTCGCCCGGGAAATCCGGGAAGTGCGGCGCAGGGGCGGGAAGATTTTAGTGGTGGCGGGGCCTGCGGTAGTCCACACGGGGGCAGGGCGTTACCTCGAGCAGATGATCCGGATGGGATATGTGCAGGTCCTCTTCGCAGGGAATGGGCTCGCGACGCATGATATGGAATACGCGCTCTTCGGAACTTCACTGGGTGTTAACTTAGATAAAGGAGAGCCGGAGAAATACGGCCACGACCACCACATGCGCGCCATCAATGCGATTCGCGCGGCCGGCGGAATCCGCCGTGCGGTGCGGAAAGGGCTCCTCAAAAAAGGCATCATGCATGCGTGCGTCCAGAAAGGGGTTCAGGTTGTGCTGGCTGGGTCTGTTCGTGACGATGGACCTCTGCCCGATGTTATCACAGACGTCATCGAGGCCCAGGACGCCATGCGCAAGAAAATAAAAGGGGTCTCCCTGGCCCTCATGATTGCGAGCACTCTTCACTCCATTGCGACGGGCAACATGCTGCCCGCCACCGTGAGAACCATCTGCGTCGACATCAACCCCGCTGTAGTCACCAAGGTAGCTGATCGCGGCACGTTCCAAATCCTTGGTCTCGTTACGGATACAGAGTCCTTTCTTAGGGAGCTGTGTCACGCGTTAAACCGGCGCTAAATACAGCTTTACAATATAATCAAATAACTGTATACTACATCTTATTCGAAGTTCCCGCCCCTGTATTACCCAATTAACCGGAAATGGATAAGTCAAAGATAATGATAAGGAATTTCTTCGTCATAAACTGCCTGTTAGCAGTTGCGTGCACCCATGCATGCCTGGCAGACACCATAAAACAACCTACACTACTTGACGAAGACTCCCAGGTAATAATGACGAGCTTGGAGGCAGCGCAAAGGCTTAAAAGAATTGCCATGGTTTTGCAATTTGAGCGTTCGGATAGTATCGAGATCCGTCATCTTTTAGATGGTCCGCTTAGAGGTTTTAGTGTGACTCAAGGAGAGGGCACCCTTAAGATTCAAGCCCAGGAAGGTCCACAATTTCTCCTTGCAAGCGGCGCAGGCCCCGCCGCGCTTTTTGAATCGGGTGACGTGCTGAACCTCGGTGACGGAATCACGTTGCATGTGCTCTCCCAGCGCGTGGCTCGGGTTCCGGACGGTGACGGCGTGCGTGTGCCCCGTGGCGCAGAAGTCGAAGGTGTGCTTAAGGAACTTCGAAGTAGAGACAGGGAGAAAATTAAGAATGCAATTCGGAAAGTGCTTTTGTGGACGGAGACCCTTTCCTCCGGCAAGGTGGGCAAGCCGCTCGAGAAGCGTTCGCGCGAGCTTGTCGAGCAGCTGCGTCGAAGCATGTCTAAACAGACTGGCGATGAGACTACGCGGATGAGTCAAGAGGCCCTGCTTGCACTGGCAGAACGGTGGAGATGGGGCTTGGGGTTGTTTGCGCACTTGAGGTTAGAACCTAACGAGATCGGGCTTCCGGCACTTCTTGATTGGGAAGACTTCGGCCGTTTTTTAGAGGCATGGGGGCAAATACGGATGCTCCCGCAGTTTAATGAGCTTACCTTGGGGGCCCGGGCCGTCCTTCGTTCCTACCTGCTCGAGGGAACATCGGCCGAGGATTCGCCCTCGCTTTTGCTCGAGGCCGGAGAGGGATATATGACCTACCTGGCGCATTTGGAAGCACTGGATCGGATTCTTGGTTTTCCCCAAGCGTCCGTTGATCTTGCATACCCCAGCGACTATCAGAAGGATTTCAGGGCGGCGGTGGGGCCGGCGGTAGCCTTTTCCTTCGGTGTGGGCCCGCATGAAATGGCGCCTGTTGAATATTCCCAAAGAGAGAGGCAGGCCCTCATCCGCCTTTTGCCTGCCTATCCCAGCGTACTGATGCACCTCATCAGGCAGTTTGTGAAGCAGGCACGTATCGATGCCGTCCGGACCATACCCGTGTACCACTTCGCTTTGACGCCCACCGAGGATATTGTCCCTTTGGCACTCGCGCTTTTCTTTCATCGGGAATGGGGACCCATGGCTATTCCAGAAGGGTGGATCGCCGAGGGCGATATTACCTTTCCGGGCATACGCATCCGGAGACAAGGGATGGTCGATGCGTTTAGCGGAAAAAAAGGCAGCGCGGCATACCTTTCGCTTGCGGTTGAGCCGCTGGATTATGTGACCTATGGAGGAACGAAAACGGAGAGAGATTTCTCCCGCATCGGTCGCGCACCTTACATGCGAATTCTTCAGGACGTTCCTACATTTCTGGTTGCCTCACAGACGGGTTTTGAAGACCCATTGGGGAAGGCGTTTGTCCAGTTCCGTGTCGGATGGTATACGCTCTTGAGAGATATCGATTACCCGGCGCTGAATAACTGGGTCAATAGCGCAATGAGAGGAGTGCGCTCCGAGGAATTCACGCGCCAACACAGCCTCGCTTTTTATCAAGCGAGTCAGGCTATGTTTGACGAGATCACGGGCATGGATCCCGAAGAGGCCAGATCCGGTCATGTGGATATAGAAAATATCCCGTCGGGCAACGAGGAGTTTCGCATAAAGCTTCGCGCGCTCTTGGACGATACGAGGCAGTCTGTTGGGGAGGCCCTCTTTTCCGACGACAGAATTCATGACCGCCTGGGCTCGTATCGCGAGGCGCGTGCGCCCAAGAATTTAAGTGACAATTTTGCGGCCTTGGTGAATGCCTTAAAAGGGCAGGTTTTCAGGGTGCCGGATGAATCCTATGAATATAGGCGCACTCTGGCTGCGCTCAAGGTCCTTGCTCCTCAGAAGGCAGCGGACATTCAGACAGCGCTCGAGACGGTGAGGCAAAGGCAGGCGGGTATCCAATCTCCAGAAGACCCCGGGGGACTGTCTGCGGGGGACGGAGTGCTTGCTGAAGTGAGTAAAGCCCTATTGTTTGAAGAGCGCATCGAGCCCATCCGCTCGACCCTCGAACGCGCCCGCTCGGGCGAGATCGGTTGGCGTGATGCAGCGCGCCGGATTTCCGAGGGCGCCGCTTCCCTGACGACATTTCATGCAGTGGTTGCAGTGGGGGAGGGCGCTGCATCCTTTATTGATCAGCACGTCCTTGAAGAAAAGACACTTCTACGTGTGGCCCTTGTTCCGACAGAGGATATCCCAGGATGGAACAAGGCGCATCCCGGCTGGCGGGCGGTTCACGTCAATATGGTATTGTCGGCGGAACGCAAGGTTTCCGTTCCCAAACTGCTCCCCATTTTGAAAGAGCAGTATGGAGTTGGAAATGTGGGCATTCTCTTTACCCTTTTTGACGATGCATGGATTGATCTTAGAGACCCCCATGACCCCACGGCTTGGGACATTCAGCGCTTCCTCACCGAAATCCATGCCGCGCAGGAACTTTTGCGAACCGGCACTCCTACCCTGGATAATTACCGGGAGTTTTACAGAGCCGCAGCGCTTACCCGAGTCGCCGCCTGACATCTGCCAGATGCGTATTCGTAGCTGATAAAACAGGGTATAATATCCCTGGGTTGTGGCTTCTCACCCCACGCTTGGCAGTTCGCGATGACCGATCCACGAATCACGATTCACGGACAAATATGTTAACCTTTCTGATGTGTCGCCCGCGGTACTACCGCGTCGCCTATGAGATCAATCCGTGGATGAAAGTCCGCCATCCCGTGGAGCGCGATCAGGCTGCGGCGCAGTGGGAAGTGCTTTACAAAACCCTGCGCGGGCTTCCGGGAGTCAAGGTCAAGCTTATCCCTCATGCGCGCGGCTGGCCGGACATGGTTTTTACAGCCAATGGCGGCCTCGTCTTTGACCGCTCGGTCGTCATCCCTAATTTTCGCTACCCCCAGAGGCAGGGGGAGGCAAGGCATTTTGGCGCCTGGTTTGGAAAGAAGGGCTACCGCCTCATCCGGATTCCCTCGCGATTTCAATTCGAAGGAGAGGGAGATGCCCTTAAGCTCGGGGACACCTGGTTTTTCGGCTACCATTTCCGCTCCGATATCTCGAGCCACCAGTGGCTGTCGGAGAAGCTTAAGGCGCGCGTCCTTTCCCTCGAGCTTGTGGATAAGCGTTTTTACCACCTGGATACTTGCTTTTTACCACTCTCTGACTCAAGCTGCCTTTACTACCCGAAGGCCTTTGATCCTTATGCGAGAAAGCTCATCGAGCGTTATGTGCCGAATCCAGTTGCTGTTGGTTTAAGGGATGCCTTAAAGTTTGTCTGTAACGCAATCGCGGTGGGTAAGAGACTCGTGGTGCATAAGGGGGTTTCCCGCCCCTTGAGGCGAACCCTTGAAAAAATGGGTTTCCGGTTTATTGAACTTGAGCTGGGAGAATTTCTCAAGGCAGGGGGCTCGGCCAAATGTCTTGTGTTAAGGCTTTAGATGATCCGAAGACTTAAAAATCCGCCCAATCCTTTTGATTCCCAATACGTGGAGTGGCTGGGGGAGCCTCCGGTCACCCAGCCGCAGGTTTATCTTGATCAGACGCGCACGATCCTTGCGAAAAATGAAAGTCCGGATCTCCCCTTCACCTGGAGTGTGAATCCTTACCGGGGATGTTTTCACGCATGTGCCTACTGTTATGCGCGGCCGAGCCATGAGTATTTGGGCTGGGGTGCGGGGAGCGACTTTGAAAACCGGCTCGTGGTAAAGAAAGACGCCCCGCGCCTTCTGCGTGAGGCATTTATGAGATCGTTGTGGAAAGGAGAGCTCGTCGTCTTTTCGGGAGACACCGACTGCTACCAGCCGCTTGAGGCGGGCTGGCACCTCACCCGCGAGTGTCTTCAGGTTTGCCTTGAATTTAGAAATCCCGTGGGTATCGTCACAAAATCTGCATTGATTCAGAAAGATCTCGATCTTTTGATGCGCTTAAGCCGCGAAGCCCACCTTACAGTCTACTTCAGCATTCCCTTCGCAGATGAGAAAATAGCGCGCCTTATCGAGCCGCAGGCGCCCACCCTCAAGCGGCGCCTCGAGGCCCTCAAGGCCCTGTCGGAGGCGGGCGTCTTTACCGGGGTTCTTGTGGCGCCCGTCATCCCCGGCTTGAACGATGAGGCGATTCCAGCGATCTTAAAGGCTGCCAAGGCGCATGGAGCGCGCCAGGCAAGTTTCGTGCTTTTGAGGTTATCGGGCAGCGTGCGCGAGGTGTTTTTAAAAACGCTCCGGCAGAAGTTTCCGGGTTCTGCAGATAAGATTATTAAAAGGATCCGCGAGGTAAGGGGCGGAAAGATCACGGAGAGTGAATTTTTTTACAGGCAAAGGGGTGAGGGCGAGTACTGGAAAAGCATAGAGCAAATATTTAATGTGCACCGCGACCGGTTGGGGCTTAACGAAAACCACCCCCTGCCCCCGGTGAGCCCCTTCAGACGTCCCTCGCCGCAGTCGGAGTTCGTTTTCAGCTAATGTATCCCATCGTGTTACTAAAGAAGGGCCGGGAAAAATCCATCGCGAGAAGGCACCCATGGATCTTTTCGGGCGCTGTCCAAAGGGCTGACGCCCCCGCCGCAGCCGGGGGGCTCGTTTGCGTGGAGTCGGAAAAGCAACTCCCCCTGGCCACGGGATATTACAATCCGCAGTCTGATATCCGCGTTCGGATATTGGACTTTAAGGAAAGTAAGATTGACGAGGGTTTTTTCACCGAGAGATTTAAGCGGGCTTGGGATTCGAGGAAAAACCTGCTCGGGGCCGAAACGGATGCGTGGCGCCTCATCAATAGCGAGGGCGACGGGCTTCCCGGCCTCGTGGTGGATCGCTATGCGGATGGGCTTGTAGTAAGCGTGGAGACGCTGGGGATGGAGCGGCTTAAACCCCTTTGGCTTAAGGCCCTTGAGGATGCTGTCAAGCCGCAGTTTATCTTTGAGCGCAGTGAAAGGGATGAAAGGGAGTCGGACCGTGGTTCCAAACCTGTGCGCGCATTGCTTTCGGGTGAGAGGGAAGCAGGCCGCGTGGTGATTCGCGAGGGGGGGTGCCGCTACCTTGTGGATTTCGAGAAGGGGCAGAAGACCGGGTTTTATTTGGACCAGAGGGAAGGCAGGCGCTGGGTGGGGCGGCTTGCGAAGGATCGGCGCGTCCTCAATCTCTTTTCATACTCCGGCGGCTTCACCGTGCAGGCCCTCAAGGAAGGCGCCCGGGAGGTGGTGTCCGTGGATTCGTCGAGGCCCGCCCTTGAGCTTTTGGAAGAAAACCTCGCCTTGAACGGCCTGGACTCGGCCTCAAGCGATGCTGTGGAAGGCAATGTATTCGACTTTTTAAGGACGGAGAAGGCGGGGGAGTTTGGACTTGTGATCGTAGATCCCCCCTCCTTTGCCCGCAGGCGCAGTGAAACCCAGAAGGCCGGCCGGGCGTACAAGGACGTGAACAGGCTCGCTTTTCAAAGAGCGGCGCCGGGAGGTTATGTCCTCACCTATTCCTGTTCGCATTTTTTCCCGTATGAACTTTTTATCAAGATTGTTTATCAGGCGGCCCTCGAGGCGGGGCGCGAGGCGCGCATCTTAAACCGCTTTTCTCATCCGGTGGATCACCCAGTGCATATTTTCCACCCGGAGGGGGAGTATTTTAAGGGGCTGTTGCTGGAGGTGAGTTGATGAAGATAGAAGTGGGTCGGGCAGTGATCGAGCTTGTCCAAGGCGACATCACCGAGCAGGACGTGGACGCAATCGTTAACGCGGCCAATTCGGGGCTTATGGGAGGGGGAGGGGTGGACGGCGCGATTCACCGCGCGGGCGGACCTAAGATCCTGGCGGAGTGCCGCAAAATAAGAGAGAAACTGCCGGACGGATTGCCGGCCGGGCAGGCCGTGATGACAACCGGGGGAAGGTTAAAGGCGCGGCACGTGATCCATGCGGTAGGGCCGCGCTGGCGGGGCGGCACGCATGGAGAGCCTGCACTCCTTGCGGATTGTTACACGAACAGTGTCAAGCTTGCGGATGAGAAGGGATTAAAAAGCGTCTCTTTCCCCTCCATCAGCACCGGGATATACGGGTATCCCGTAGAAAAAGCGGCCCCCGTGGCCATGGGCGCGGTCAAGGCCTTTCTTAAGAGAGCGAAATGTGTCGCCGTGGTTCGCTTTGTGCTTTTCGATTCCGGGACATACTCCGCATACGCCGCCGTCATCGCCGCGCCCCACAGTGTCTGACAAACGCGCAGATACGTGATATAATACTTTCCTTCGAAGCACTCCTTTGTTACTCCTTTAGATATAGAGACTTGCGGTGCCTACGAAACCATCAAAAGCGCTTGAGACTTTTCCAAACCCAAAACCCGAAAGGGATTACGAAATATCCTTTGAGGCCCCGGAATTTACCTGCATCTGCCCGCGCACAAGTCAGCCGGATTTTGCCACGATACGGATCCGGTATGTGCCTGACAAATTGTGCGTAGAGCTCAAAAGCCTCAAACTCTATCTCTGGTCGTTCCGAGATGAGGGACATTTCCACGAAGCGGTGACTAACCAGATCCTGGATGATCTGGTGAAGGCCGTGTGGCCCCGCCGCATGGAGGTGGTGGGGGACTTTTTCGTGCGCGGCGGGATACATTCGGTGGTGACAACACGGTATGGTGAAGAAGATAGTTCACCGTCATTGCGAGCCCCGCACAGCGGGGCGAAGCAATCTCAATGAGCACTAGACTTAAGCGACCTATGGGAGCTTAAGTCTATGTGCGAATTGATCCCGAACGAAGTGAGGGATCTCATTAACTTTGGCCCTGCGGGCCTCGCAATGACAGGGGAAAATTATGAAGTATCGCCCGTTCGGTAAAACCGGTGTGGAGGTATCCGAGGTGGGCCTCGGGGCCTGGCCATTGGGCGGCAAAACCTTTGTGGCGGGAAGCCCCATCACTTACGGAGATGTGCCGGAGAAAGAAGCGGTACGTATTGTCGAGTCAGCTCTGAACTTGGGGATAAATCTTATCGATACGGCGGATAGTTACGGCCTGGGCCGGAGCGAGCGGGTCATTGGAAAGGCCATCCAGGGCAGGCGCGACCGGGTGTTTATTGCTACCAAGGCCTGCTGGGTCCCGGATCAAGAGGAGATTTTTATGCGGGATGTAAGTTATCACAACCTTCTCGCGACCTGCGATCGGAGCTTGAAGAGGCTCGGTACCGACCATA
>JACPQZ010000070.1 GCA_016190205.1 Candidatus Omnitrophota bacterium
GACGAGCACCAAGCCATCCTGCAGGCATTTGAGGATGCCGCCCAAGGAAAACCCGCAAACTACTTCGACCTCGAAAAGCGCCTGGACGCCCTGGCCAAGACGAGCGCCTTGGCACAAGCCACACGGGAGCGGGATGAGGCAAGAAAGGAAAAGGCGCTGCTTGAACATGCGTTAGCAGGACTCGTGAATTCAGAGCGTGAACTTCGGGAAAAGCTTGAGGACGCGCGCAGAACGGTAGAGACCGTTCAGAGATTGTCGGCCGCGCTGGAAGAGAAGAGCAAGGATGCTCAAGATGCTGTAGAGGCGAAGCGGAGCGCGCAAAGAGACGTCATCGAATTAGGACGTTACAGGCGTGAGCTGGAGAAGAGTACGCGCGCCTTAGAAAATAGGCAAACAGAGTTGAATGTCTTGGAAGAATCTTTGCGCACGGAGCATGCCGGGCTTGTGGGCCAGCTAAGCGAATTCAGGGGTGATCTTAGCGACTTCGCACGGGAAAAAGAAGAGATTTATGTGCTGCAAGCGAAGCTGGAAATCGAGGGCGCGAGGGTTAAAGAGGAGCTCAACCAAGCTCAGGCGGAACTGGACTCGGCAAACCGGGAACTCGGTGAACAGGATGTTGTTTTCGGCAGGCTTGAGGAGGCCATGGGGGCCCTTCGCGGTCAAGTCGAACAAGCGCGTTTGGCACTCCCCGCGCCAACCGCTGAGGCCTCACGAGGGCTTGAGGATGCCGAACCAAAGGAAGCCAAGCCGGAGGGCGAAGAAAAAAGAATTACGGGGCTTACGGTGGAGGATGTCATATTTGCTCCAGTTGAGCTTCCGAACCGTCCTGAAGAAGAGCCTGCCGTTGATCCGCAATTTGTTCAAAGCGTGCACGGGTTTTGGAACACTCTGTTTGAACATGAGAAAGAGAAATGGGATAAGGCCACGAGTGCGGAAGCACTTCCCAAGAGCGGCATCGCCGCCTTGAGCCAGGAGCTCAAACGCCAGCGGGTGTATGCGCGTCTTGTGTATACCCTCCTTCAGGCCTTTGCCGCACTGGCGCGCCAGCGCGCGCAAATGGGCGCTCTACGCACACCATCCCCGGAAGAGCTTCTACAAGCCGATCACAACATTTTCGAGAAACTCACGGAGCGAAGCTACAATCCCGCTCTGCCGGGACACCAAGCTTTGTACGGGGATCTCAAAAGAACCCTTGAATTGTCGCTGCGGCTTGAAGATTTCGTACAGGTGCCCTATCACGGCTTACTGGAAGATAGCATGCGTCCGAGGTATCCCGCTTTACGGATGGCGATCGATAAGATCGCGGCGGAGATCGACCATATCCGGGTGGTGCAGAATTTGATGTCCCTGCCTCCAGAGCACCTGCTCACGTATACCACAACGATGGAAGTCAAAACGGCCTACCAGAATTACGTGAGCCAAAGAGGCAAATGGCGGATTCCGCAAGTCCCCCTGCTCAAGAGGTTCATCCAGGCCGAGGAGTTCGGGGCTCTTGCGCAGGAACTATTTGACATTTCGCGGGCCATCGCCAGGGTGCATGCCGGCTGGGAGGGATCCTTGAAGGCCCAGCAGGTCAAGTATGTGTTGGGCGCCGATCACCCTGCCGAGGTCGAGCCTATCTTTGCCAGCCGCTATGGAGGGGAGTACTTCAAACAGCTTACGGGCTTTGACTACAACGCGGCAAGCCCTAATCACCAAGGGATCTGCAAGGCCTTTGAGCGCCTAACAGAAAAAGTTTCCCAAGATGCCGAAGGGTTGGTGCGGTTTGGGGGCGGGACGTTTGCCGAGCAGGTGGACCGGATGGTCATTACGGATATGTCTCAAGAAGGCCGCGATATGTTGCGAGATCTTGCGAAAAGAATAGAGCTCTATAAGCTGAGTCACCAGAGCAACGGGCCCCCGGCGGGCGACGGTGTTCGTGTTGCGCCGGAAATGGGCGATGCGGATAGCGCGCGCGGGGACGGTCTGACGTGGGAGATGATCTACGGGCTCTTTGAGGAAGCGAGGCCGGTGCTAGAAGAGCGATTTGACGCGCCTCAAATCCCGATGCTTCCAATACTCACGAGTGCGGCGGCTGCCCCGTCGCCGGTGGCGGCCGGGATACCTGTCCCTTCGGTGCCAGGTACCGGAGTGCCTGGTACCCAGGTGCCGCATGAGCTATTTTTGGATGAGCTTCACCCCGCGCTCAAAAGTGCCCTCGTCGGCCATGATCGCGTCGTGGCGTTTACAAGCGAGTTTTTAAGCGGCGATTTGATGGCGGCACAGATCGATATCGTAGCGGCGCGGCTTGAGGCTGCCCAGGGGGACAAGCCCGGTCAGGCGAACCGCATCTGGGTAGTTGTGCCCAATGGCCAGTCGGCGGGGGACAGTCTCATGCACGTAGCCTCTCTTCATGAAAATATTAGTATCCTTGATGAGGGTAGTTATATAATTAATAAGCTGGACGCGGAGCTTTCGGGGCTTAAGCTCATCCGGGCCGGTTTTAAAGAAGACCAAAAGGTGCTCGACGCACTCGAGGTAACGGTGCCCCGGCCGCAAGAAGGGGAGATGGTTTATCTTTTCAATGTCTTTCTCGCGGCGTTCAGCGAAGATCCGGCCTTTGTAGATATGGTTAAGGGTGCCGCGAGCGTTTGGAAGCTTATTCTCGAAGCCGGCCGCTCGCTCGTGGGCCCTGAAAGCGAGCTTATAAAGGAAAAGATCCAGATGCAGGCGGACGCCCTCCGGGCGTCGCAGGCTTAAAGGAAAACGGATGGGGAGACCTATGAAGATTAACAAGGCCCAGGCGTTTTACACCGCTTTCGCCCTCATTGTCTTGTGGGTTGCGATCAGGCTCTTTGTAGTCGGAGGCAGGGATTGGGCCCACGACGCAAGCACGAACGGCGCCGAGACCCCGCAAAAGGCTGTTGAGCTCATGCCCGCTGCGCAGGGGGCGTCCCCTCTTGCACAAGCGGTTCCCCCCAATAGGGTGTACCCGCCCGCAAGCATTGTGACACAAAACGCCCTGCCTGCCTTGCCATCTTCCGCTGCAGCACCTGGAATCCTCGTGGACAATTTTGACCGGGGCCTGACGAGCGGTATTTTCTCGGAGCGGCTCAATTCCCTGGGGAGCTACCAGGGCACGTGGGCCAAGCGGCCTTCCTATTCTATTATTACCAAGAGTTTTGAAGAGCGGCGCGGAAATGCCGGACAGGGCTTAGGTGTCGAGTGGCGCAGCGCGGGAGGCTGGTGCGGATGGTACACCCTTCTCATGGATCAGGAATTTAAGGGTATAGACATCTCTTCCTATAATGCCGTCACGTTTTGGGTAAAGGGCGCCCAGGGCGGGGAGAATTTTGACATAGGTCTCGCCGACTTTGCCATGCAGGAGCTTGAGATCGACGCGGTGTACGCAGGCTCGGTCAAGAACTTTCTCCCCCATGGGATTACGACGGAGTGGCAGAAGGTGAGGGTGCCCTTGGCGCGCGTCTCCTCGGACCTCGATCAAACCAATATGGGCTCGCTCGTTTTTTGGTTTAGGTACGGAGGATCGGGAAAAGTCTATGTCGAGGACGTCTGGTTTGAAAATGATGAAGAGGTCATGGCCCAAGAGGAATATAATGCCCCGCAGGCCGAGCGCGTGCCGGGGATGGAAAGGGCGCTGTGGGTTTGGAAGTTTGATCCCATCCGGGTCGGGCGCGTGCGCGAGGAGCTCTTCAAGATGTGCGAGCGCTCCCACATCAATGCCATCTACCAGTATTTTGGCGATTTTTCGGAGCAGGATGACCCGCAATATGCGGCCCAACTGGAGGAATTCCTGCGCGAGGCGAGCAAGCGGAAAATCCGGGTGGAGGCCCTGACGGGCAACCCGGTCTGGGCGCTTGAGAAAAACCACGAGGCGTGTCTTAACTGGATACGGGGCTTCCTGGATTTTAACAGCCGCCGTCCTCAAGAGGCGCGGATAGACGGGGTCTCCCTAGACGTGGAGCCGTATCTGACGGCCGAGTGGAACAGCGAGAGGGAGAAGATCAAGGAGGAGTATCTGGAGCTATTGGCGAAATGCCGCAAGCTTATCGCTTCCTATAACCAGAAATTCAAGCTGGGGGCCGCGATTCCCCTCCTGTACGAGATCGAAGACGGCGGCTTTGAGCGCAAGGTCATCGAACAACTCGATTACATTGCGCTTATGGATTACTACGACACGGCCAAGGCCATCATCGAGCACGGGCGTTATCATATTGACCTTGCGAGCGAGCTCGGCAAGAAAGTCTACATGGGTGTGGAGACGCAGGACCTCGTGCGCATGAACCAGGGCAAGCGGCGCAATACCTTTATCGAAGAAGGCTGGGAGTTCATGGAACAGGAGCTTAAAAGCGTGCACGAAGCCTTCAAGAACTCCCCCTCCTACGCAGGGGTCGCGATCCACAGCTGTTATGCGTATAAGCTTTTACAGCGCGGCCGCAACGTCCCCACGAAGGAGCGTCCGCCGGTGGACAAGCTCTACATGGTGCACTCTAAAGAGAGCACCCGGCCGGTCACGATCGACGGGGATCTTTCGGATTGGGATCTTTCCCAGCACTTTGGCGTACACAAAAAAGAAAACGTGGTCTTTGGGGCCGGCGCCTGGGTAGACCCCTCGGACTTGTCCTTTGCCGCGCGCAGCCAGTGGGACAAGGATAACCTCTACTTTAGCTTCGCGATGCTGGATAACGCGCATGTGCAGGAGAAGACGGGGTCCGACATCTGGGAGGGGGACCACATGGAGTTGTGGCTCGACATGGAGCTTGAAGCCGATTATAACGAAGCCATCAATTCTAATGACGACCTCCAAATCGGCTTAAGCCCGGGCAATTTCGCGGGCGTCAAGCCCGAGGTCTTTGTATGGGTTCCGGAACTGGATCAAACCCTTGTGCTGAGTGCAGAGATTGCTTCCAGGAAAACCGAGGAGGGGTATATCCTGGAGGCACGAATCCCGGCCGCTCTTCTTTATGGCGCGCTTGAAAAGAAGGCGGCAGGTTTTTCGAAGGGCATGAAGCTTGGCATCATGATGGATGCCTCTGATTCGGATGATCCGAGACTGCCGCAGAAGTGCATGATCTCGAGCTCTACGGATCGTGTGTGGGGGGATCCCACCACATTCGGCGTATTATCATTGGAGTGAACACATATGATTGGAACGAACCGGTCTCGTACAGCGTACTGCGTACTGCGTGCAACGGTAGCACGTCATTGCGAGCCCCGCGAAGCGGGGCGAAGCAATCTCAATGAGCACGCGACTTGCGCCTAGTTTGACGTCGCTTAAAACGGGCTCTGGTAGCGCCAAGTCGCAGTGCGAATTGATCCAGAGCGACCGAAGGGAGCGAAGGATCTCATGCCTAGAGATCCCTCACTTCGTTCGGGATCAATTCGGCCAAATGAGTTGCCTTCGGCAACTCATGGCCTCATTGAGATTGCTTCGTCGGCCTGACGGCCTCCTCGCAATGACAGTCTCGATGCTTGTCTGTGCCATCGGTTTGGGAGCGGCGCGCGCCGAGACCGTCCCGCTCACCGACATCCCCAAACTCCCCGAAGACACGGCGCTCTTTGAGGCGGAAAAGGCGTTCGGAAGCAGGGGAAAGATAGGCGGCTTCGCCCTCAAACCAGACCGCTACGGCATTTTCCACACGGAGGAGGGGTGGATACAGGTCATGTACGAAAAAAAGCCGGGGCCGCAGTTCGTGGGCTGTTACATCATTGTTCTGGGCGATTTGTCTCGCTACGAGACCGTCCAATTTAAGATCAAAGGGGAAAAGGGCGGGGAGACCTTTGAAATCGGCATGAACGACACGGTCTCCAATAAGCGCGAGGATGCCGTGTTTGTGGGTTCGATCCACCGGTATCTCGAGAAAGGCATTACCACCGAGTGGCAGGACGTCACGATTCCCCTGGCCCACTTTTTCGGGCCGGACTTAACCCGCGTCTACAGCCTGGTCTTTCACTTCAATGAGCCGGGTCACGGGACATTTTGGATAGACAATATGCGCTTTGGGACCGAACCCTATCTTCATTTTGAAGACACCGTCGAGGCGCGGGGACACCTTCTCCTGGACGATTTTGACCATGCCTCGGTCAATCTCCTGGGCCGCAAGGCAAATGCCTATAAAAAGCTCCCTTCGTACTGCGTCCATTCTCTCACGGACGAAACGTACGTGGGCGGTCGCGGCCGTTCTCTGCGCCTCGATTACGCCAAAAAATCCACGGGTTGGTGCGGTTACTACACTCTTCTTAATGAAATCGACGGCGACTACTATGACCTTTCCCGCTACAAATCGGTTTCCTTCTGGGTTAGGGGGGCCAGGGGGGGTGAGGAATTCGAGATCGGCATGGCTGATAAAAACTGGCTTAACATTGGAGACTCTCTCAAGGCGGGCCCCGTCACAACCTACCTCCCTGTCGGCGTCACCACCGAGTGGCAGGAGGTGACCATCCCCCTGGAGGATTTTGGGAAACTCGATTTCACCGTCATGGGTTCCTTCGTGATTAACTTCCATAGGAAGCAGGAAGGCACTGTTTTTATCGATGACTTGAGGTTTAACCTCAAAAGCGAGGAGGACCTCCTCAAGGGCTGGGAATTTTAGGTATATGACTATGTCAAATTGACTTATTTTTGACTTTTAATGCCGTAGTTTTGCCTGGCAAACATTGCGTGGCTGATGGGTATAAGTTATACTTCCTTGGTATAGTTGAAGGGCTTTTTTTTGGCATCAATTTAAAGTTTTTCGCAATATTTTGTAATAGTATTTGTTTTGATGTATATCACCGCCCCAGAAAGAGTGTTAAGTGGGGTTTATTTATTTCAGGAGATCTTGTCAACCAGCACGGCCAGAGGTCTCCTTTCTTTTAAAGGATCCCGCCCCATCCTCGGGAAAATGGCAGCGATTCGCCTTTTCCATTTTTGTCTCATTCATTCTGGGATGGTCAGCGCTTGTAGCGCCCGTGTCCCAAGCCGGGTCTCTCCCTGAAGCCAGCTTTAGAGC
>JACPQZ010000004.1 GCA_016190205.1 Candidatus Omnitrophota bacterium
CGGGCCGAGTTCAGCCGTTCCCCGAGCCGGCCAGGAGAACACCGACCCCCCGTAGCTCCCCGGCGCACTGCAAGGTTCCGGGAGCGAAGGGGGGGAAAACAGACGGCGGCCCAAGGGGACGAGACGGGCATTTCATTTATTGAAACGCGATGGCAATGGTGAAGGTCTCTTGGTCGGCAGGCATGTCATCGGCAAAGGGCGGGAAGGGCGAGGAACCTTTCACGCTCTGGATGACCAGGGGATCCAGAAGCTCGTTGCGCCGGGTCTGAATGTAGGGCTCGCCCACGAGGTAGCCGTCGCGGGACAGGACGAATGAAACGCGCACCTCGCCCGCGCGGTGCGCCTGCGGCAGGAGGTGGGACAGGGCGTCCAGGATTCGGCGCCTTAGGAAATCTTCATAGCGGAAGTGCGCCGCCTGAACGCTGTCAGCCTTCTCCTCTTTCATTTCCACAGGCGGCTCCGGAGCTTGTGCGGCCTCTGGTACGGCGCCATACACGCTCCTCGCCATAAGTTCCTCTCTCTCCTTGGGGCCGACCCCGGACCCTTCATAGGAAAAAAACTCCTCTTCTCCCGTCACGATATGGGGAGTCACAAAAATGACGAGCTCGCTCTTGTCGATCTCCCTGTCTTCGGACCTGAAAAGGCCTCCCACAAATGGAAGTCCCCCCAGAAACGGCACCTCCTCCATGTCCACGTTTTCGGTATCCTTGATGAGGCCCCCGATGATGACCGTATGCCCGTCCTTGACCACCACCGTGGTTTCGGCCTCCGACGTCGCAATGATGGGGACGGTAGTCCTAGCCGTCTGCTGGGCAGTGGTGTTGGAGGTCGTATTGGTCGCCCCGATGACCAGCGTGCGCGCGACAGAGCTCACCTCGGGCTTGATCTTGATGGTCACAAAACCATCCCGGTTTACGGTGGGCGTCACCCCGAGCTTGGTGCCCACCTCGACGAACTGCACTTCATCGGAGGTATTGGAGCCCCCCGAAGAGACCACCGTCTGCTGGGTCACGAAGGCCTCGTCCGCGCCGATCAAGATGCGCGCCTCCTGATTGTTGGCCACGAGGAGCCGGGGGCTCGAGAGCGTGTTCGTCTGGCCAAACGTCTTGAGGGCCTCTACCACGGTTGTCACATCTCCCCGCGCGAATGAGAGCGTGCTTAAACCGCCGGAACCGGCGTTAAAATCCAAATCCGCATCAAAAAAGGGAAGGGTCGGTGCGAACTTACTCTGAAGGGCTTGCGCAAACACATTCCAGTCTATCCCGAAGGCATAGTCGTCCGAGAGGGTGATCTCGATGATCTTGGCCTCGATCAAGACCTCCGCCGTCTTCTCATCAAATTCCTCGACGAGCTTCGAGATGGTCGGAAAGCGTTCCGGAAGATCGGTCACGGCGATCTTATTGGTGCGCTCATCACTCTTGATCTTCCCGATATTTTCGGTCAAGACCTTCTCCACTTCTGGCACGATGTCCTCCACCTTGCCATAACTTAACTTGTACACGTGCGTCTCGGTGGGGACATCCATCTTTTCTACCATGCCCTTCATCTGCTCAATCCGGTCGGGGATATCGATGAGGACGACGGTGCTCGAACGCGGGTCCGTGATGACCTTCCCGATCTTGGTCTTCGCCTGATTGAGGGCTGTGGCGATATCGGTTACGTTCGCGTGTTGAACCTCGACGAGTTCCGCCCGGGTCTTGTCCTGAAACCGGTCGCCGTACAAAAGCTCGTAATCGCGGTCCGTCATCACCTTGATGATGTCATTCTTGATCTCGTAGGCCAGGTTATTGGTTTCCAGGATGATGACAAACGCGTCCCAGGGGTCGACCTCTTTTAAAAAAAGGGTCACCCGCCCGCGCACATTGGCGCCCGCCACGATATTGAGGCCGCTCTTGATGGACAAAAGCCGGAGGACGTCTAAGATATCCATGCCCTTGAGCTCCAGAGAGAGCTTCCCCGGCTGGCCGGGGGCCTCGTGAATCGCGTCGGCGCCTTCCTGACCTGCGAGGGGGGCAATCCATGCTGAAGCGAGGACGCAGGCCCCCACGAATACCCTTCCCAATCTCCCCGGTCTCATGCTTACCCTCCCTAAAATCTCAAATCCATCTGCTCACCATCATACTCGAGGGTCACAACCCCCGGCCGGACACGGCTGATCCTGATCTCCCCCAGAAGATCGCCCTCATGCAAAAAGTAAGTCTGTTGGCTCTTCCGGTCCTGTATCATCGCAAGAGGAGGCGGGCCCTCTTCCACCCCCATGAGCGCGAGCGGCGCGGCGAGATCTTTGAGAAACACGCTTTTTTCAGGTTTTTCCGGGATGTCCTCATCCGGCACAGCAGGCTTAAAGAGCGCGCGCCCTTCCAGGGCGCGCACAAGCTCGCCCGCGCGCGAACCTTGGGGTGATGGCAGGACCGGGACCGGCGTTTCGCCCTGAAGCGCCTTGACCCGCTCCGAGAGTTTAAACGGCGCGGCTTCCTTTATCGCGATTTCATAAAAAGCCCATCCCGTTGCGGCCACAAACACAGCGATCAAGGCCTGGTTGAGCCACCCCGCACGCCTGCTTCGAAGCGCCCCCGCCTTGTGAGAGAGTATGTCGAATTTGAGATCCGACGTCTTTTTCACATCCAGCGCTTTCCCCTCTCCTGCCGGCCGCATCCCGGCGGACTTTTCTTTTCCTTCTTCGCCGCGGATAAGCCGCAGGAGACGCTCCTCGGGAGTCGGGTTAGAGGGCATGAACAGGCTCTTCCCTGCGAACCAACTCGGAGATCATCTGGCTGTCAACGATCCTTTCCGCCGTCATCACAAGCTGCTCCAGCGCGTTGTGGCAGATGAGGGCAATCCGCCTCGGGTACCCTTGCGTGACCTCGTATATCTTTTTGACGGCCTCATCCGTGAAGAAAAGCGTCGAGCTCGACCAGCCCGCCTTGCGCAATCTAAATTCTATAAGCTCACGCGTCTCCTGGAGATTCAGGGGGTTGATGATGTACTTGAGATTGATGCGATCTGTGAAATTCCGGATTCTTTGGACCTTCGGCAAAAGTTCCATTTGCCCAAAGATCACGAGCTGGAGGAGCTTATACTCATTCGTCTCGAAATTGAGAAGTATCCTTAAAATCTCCAGGATGTTCGGCGAGAGCTTTTGCCCCTCATCGATCAGAAGGACTACAGTCTTATCCTCCTCCACCCCTTTCTGAAACAGAAATTTTTCGATCGCTTCCTTATAGTCCAGCGTGGACCGGAACAAAGGCTCCGCGTTCAGGAGTTTTGTCACTAGATGCAGAAATTGATACTCGGACTTAAAATCTGGGTCCAGCAGGATGTGAAAAAGGTACTTTCCGTCGCCTGAAAACGCATTGACGAGACAGCGGGCTAACGTAGTCTTTCCCGTCCCCACATCACCCAATATAACTGAAAGCCCCCGCCGTAACCGGATGGCAATTTCGAGCCTTTGGAGCGCTTGATTATGCGCCATGGACTTATAAAAGAAAGAGGGATCCGGACTCGTGGAGAACGGCTCCCTTGAAAGCCCCAGGTTTAGAAAATAACTCACGCTTCCACCAGAAGTTTCTTTCTAATCTCTCCTAAGGAAAGCCGCTCTTTGCGAAGGGCCCTAACCTTCTCAAGGCGCTTCACGGACGACTCGTCGAAATATCTAAAATTTGTGTACGGACTTCTTCCAATTTCCTTGATCAGCCCAAGTTTGTAGTAAAACTTGATGGTGTAAATTGAACACCCAGTCTTACGCGACAAATCCTTAATTAAATAAATATCCTGCATACTCTCTGACCAGATAGTGAACTATCTATCCAGAGAGTAAACCAAATAAAAAAAATGTCAACAAAAATTGACATCTCATTGCGTCATGCAGGCTATTTAACGAGTTGCCGCGTGGGAAGTCCCGGTCCGGTGAGAAAGCTGCCTCAACTCATCCACATCCAAGGTGTGCTTCACAGCCTCCTCCCACCCTATCAGGCCATCATGATAGAGGCGAGCAAGAGATTGATTCATGCTGCAGGTTCCGAATTTCTGCTCCATTTGGATAAGGGTACGCATTTGCGCCAAGTCGTTGTCACGGATAAGGTTTTGAATCGCCGGAACGACGCGCATGGTCTCGCACGCAAGCACCCTTCCAAAACCATTTTTCTTGGGGATGAGCTTTTGAACGATCACAGCCCCCAAGACCAGAGAAAGCTGCACCCGGATCTGCTCCTGCTGGTCTGCGGGAAATACATCGATGACCCGGCTTATGGCATGCGTCGCATCCGTCGTATGCAGGGTGGCTATGATAAGGTGGCCCGTCTCGGCGAGGGTAAGCGCGGCGCGGATGGTTTCCAGATCTCTCATCTCCCCGATCATAATGATATTGGGATCCTGACGCATGACGCGCCTCAAGGCCTCCGGAAAGCTCAAACAATCAGAGCCGATTTCCCTTTGAGAAATCGTGCACTGGGCGTGCCGGTGGAGGTATTCGATGGGGTCTTCGATCGTCACGATGCGCGCCTTGCGGGTCCTATTGATGTGGTCAATCATGGCGGCCAGGGTTGTGGATTTTCCGCTTCCCGCAACCCCGGTCACGAGCACGAGCCCGCTGGGGCGCTCCGCAAACTCTTTGGCGATAGCCGGAAGCCCGAGGCTATCCAGGGAGGGGATCTTGTCCGGAATCATCCTCACCGCCGCCGCCACGGAGCCCCGCTCATAAAAAACATTGATTCTGAAACGGCCAAGTCCGGCAAGGCCGAAAGAGCAGTCCAACTCCTTTTCCTTCTCAAACTGCTCAATCTGTTTAGGGGTCAGAAAACTAAAGGCGACTTGCTTGCTATCCTCGGGTTTGAGTGCTTCGCCCGGGCTCGCCGTAAGCTCCCCGTCAATACGCATCTGGGGGGGTAAGCCCACCACGATGTGCATGTCCGAGGCCCGGCGCTCGACCATGTAGCGAAGCAGGCGTTCGGTTTCGATCATGGCTCTGTTATAGCACCCGAGTCAAAATTGATGCGCCGCTCCCAGATATCACTTAGAGAGCGCGCTTCAGCGCCGGTAGGCGGAGTCCCGCCAGTAAAAAGGTAGTAAAAACGATGGCCATTCGCCCGGGCATTAGCGTTACTTGTGCTTATGCCCGCCATGTCCAGGTAGTCGTCCAACGCATCCCAATCGGCTGTGTAACTATTGCTCCCATCCCGAAAAAAGAAAAAGCGTTCTGCACTGCGGATGGCTTGGAGATTCACCTCGGCCCGGCGGAATTCTTCGCGTTGCATGATCCCCTGGTAACCGGGCAGTGCAATCGTAACAAGAATTCCCACTATAACAATAACAACAATCAGTTCAATGAGAGTAACTCCCCGCACGCCCCTCCCCTTTGACATCGGTAAGACCCACCTTTTAAGCATGTCCAATGCACTAGTGCCGTTCTGACGAATTCAGAACGGCACTAGAGTTTAAAAAACGCGTCCTGTTACGAATGTTTAGTATTTTGTCTTCCAGGCACCCGCAACAGTTCCACTTTGGGTGAGCGTAATAGCGTCATTGTCCGCTGGCCCGCCGTTACGTAGTGCTTGAATTGTAAAAGAGCCGCCGGCTGTAACAGCACCCACTGTGTATGTATCCCAGTCTTTATCACTAACCTGCACACGGTATTGTGCATTGGTCCCGGCAGTGGTAAGTGTTGCCCCGGTTGCACCCCCCTCCAATATAGCTGCCATCACAGCGCTGCGTATGGCGCCCATATTGGCAAGGGCTTCCGCACCGCGCGCCTTCTCCGTAAAATTCCCGAACTGCGGAATCGCCACGGTAGCAAGAATACCAATGATTATCACCACGATCAGAAGCTCCAAAAGCGTAAAACCCTTATGACCTCTCATCTGAATGCCTCCATGTTCCCTTTTGGATTATGTGCAAACAATCTGCTTATGAACTGTCAATATTTGTGTGCTTGTTTATATATATGGTTAATATCACGTAAAATAATACCATACTATATAAAATTGTCAAATATTATTATTTTCCTAACCGGTTGCGTTATATCCAGTTACGTCTTCTAACGCACCGTCTGCCCCAACTTGAATATGGGCATGAACATGGATATGACCAGGAAACCCACTATCGCACCCATAAATATGAGCATGACGGGCTCAAAAAGCGCCGTCATCCTCTCCACGGTGGCAGAGACGCGCTCTTCATAAAAGCGGGAGAGCCGCTCGAGCATGTTGGAGAGCTCCCCGGTTTCCTCCCCCACCTGCACCATCTGGCCCACGAGGAGGGGAAAGACCCCGCTTGCGGCCAACGGCCCCGCCATGCCCTTTCCCTCCTTGACGCTCTCGCGCACTCCCTGCAGGGCTTTCTTCACGACCCTATTTTCCGTGGTGTTGACCAAAATATCCATACTGCTGACGATCGGCGTGCCGCTCTTAATAAGAGTGGCGAGACTGCTTGCGAAACGGGCCGTAGCAAGGCGGCGCAGGAGATCGCCCACCACAGGGATTTGCATGGAAAAAAAATCCACGTTCCAGCGGCCGGCCTCCGTGCGCACGTAGAGATAGCCCCCATAAGCAGCCAGGCCTCCGGCAAAGATAAGAAGGATAAAGTATTTTCGGATCAGGGTGCTCAAGCCCACCACAATGCGCGTCATGAGCGGAAGGTCTACTTCGGCCGTCGCGAATATGCCGCTAAAGACCGGGATGATAAAAACCATGAAAAAGATGATGGCGCCTCCCGAGGCGCAGACGAGAAGGATAGGATACATGAGAGCGGACACCACCTTCCGCCTTAGCGCCCCTGCTTTTTCCAGGTGATTGGCGAGCTCCTCAATGACGGTTGAAAGCTGGCCAGTGGCTTCTCCAGTCTCCACGAGGCTCACCCAATAAGCGGAAAAAATCTTGGGGTGTTTCGCCAGGGCATTCTTGAAGCTGGATCCTTCTTCCACATCTTTCCTGACCTGCTCCGCGGCGTTGAAAAGCGCTAGGCTTTCGATCTGCTGGGAAAGAAGCGTCAGGCTTTTTAAGAGGGTGACGCCGGCATCGAGAAGCACGGCAAGCTGGCGGGCAAAGACGATGAGGTCATCGAGCTTTACAGCCCTGTGAAAGCGTCTCTGGGCGGGCTTGAGCGCCCTTGCAATTCCCGCCCCAGCCTCCCCCTTCTGCGTCCTCGCCTCCGTGACGCTGATGACCGCATAACCTTTTTCCTGAAGGTGAGAGATCACCTGCTCCTGGGTCATATCTGTGAGCGTTCCCCGCTCGATCTCCCCGCGCCTATTTCTGACCGTGTAACTAAAAACCGCCATCAGTCCCCCACCGTAACGCCCGCCACTTCCTCCAGGCTCGTGATCCCTCTTTTTGCCTTCTCGAGCCCGCTCTCCCACAGGGTCATCATGCCCGCTTTCTTAGACTCCTGCCTTAAAAGCTCCGCCCTGGGTTTCTCATTAATGACATTCTTAAGGGCCTCACTCACAAAAAACATCTCATAAATGGCGCACCGCCCGTGGTAGCCTGTATTCCGGCATTCCGGACAGCCCCTGGGTTTATAAATAGTGTGCCCCGCCAGGTTGAGCTTTTGGGCAAGCTCCGGCTTCGGCTCGAAAGACTCCCGGCAGTTCTCGCACAGGCGGCGGACGAGCCTTTGGGCCACGACCAGGACCACGGCGCTTGAAACGAGGAAGGGCTCCACCCCGATGTCCACGAGGCGCGTGACGGCCGACGGGGCGTCGTTGGTGTGCAGGGTGGAGAGAACCAGGTGGCCCGTCAGGGCCGCCTTGACACAGATCTCGGCCGTCTCCAGGTCTCGCACCTCGCCCACCATAATGATGTCCGGGTCCTGCCGTAAAAAAGCCCTTAAGCCCGCCGCGAAGGTGAGCCCGATTTGGGGCTTCGTCTGCACCTGATTGACGCCATCGAGGCGGTATTCCACGGGGTCCTCGATGGTCAAGATGTTTTTTTCGGGAGTCCGGATACGCCTCAAGGCCGCATAGAGCGTGGTCGTCTTGCCGCTTCCCGTGGGGCCTGTAAGAAAAACGAGGCCATAGGGCCTCTTGATGGCCCGCTCGAATAGGGCGAGATGGGCGGGTTCAAAACCCAGGTCTTCCAGGTTTTCCGGCATCGCGCCCTTATCCAGGATGCGGATCACCACCTTTTCTCCATAGATGGCCGGGATGGAGCTTACCCGCAAATCCACAAGCTTGTTGTCCACCTTAATGCCAAAGCCGCCGTCCTGGGGCAGGCGTTTCTCGGCAATGTCGAGCTTCGCCAGAATTTTCACCCGTGAGACCAGAGCAGGCAGAAGGGCCGTCGAGGGAGGCGGGATCTCATACAGGACCCCGTCGATCCTGAACCGGATCACGACACGGCTTTGAAAAGGCTCTAGGTGGATGTCGCTCGCGCGGTCTTTGACGGCCTGCATGAGCAGGAGGTTGACGAGCTTTACGACCGGCGCCTCTTCCGCCCGCGCGATCAGGCGGTCGAGCGAGAGCTCCTCCTTTTCAATGGTAATGGCCTCGACCTTGCTGTCGTCGGCCGAGTATGAGCTCTGCACGGCTTCTTTAAGAAAATCATGCGCTCCATAGATCTCGTTGATCGCGTTCTCGACGTCGCTCTTCGTGGAGATGACGGGGTTGACCTCGCACTTGGCCATGCGGCGGACATTGTCCGTCGTCATGAGATCCAGGGGGTCCACGAAGGCGCAGGTCATGGAACCCAGGTGTTTGGAGAGAGGCACCACGAGGTGCGACCGGGCAAACTCCTCCGGGATAAACTCGCGCAGGTTTTGGGTGATTGCCGGCTCTATGACGGAATGGGTGAGAGAAAGGTAGGGAATCCCCAGCTGTTTTCCCAGGGCATCCACGATGTCTTTTTCGGCCAGGACCCCGAGACGGACCAGGATCTCCCCAATCCTTCCGCCCTCCTGTTTCTGGGTCTCCGTGGCATGCACGAGCTCCTCCTGGGTGATATAACCGCCCTTAATAAGGAGCTCGCCCAGCTTGACCTTGGATTTTCTCAATGTTCGATCCCGTCGGTGAGGCGTTTGACGGCTTCGTCGATCTTAATCTCTCTCTCCTCGTGCGCGCCGGCGTAGTCCAAAAGACTCTGTTCCCTCTCTCCCATCCCGCCCAGGGCCGTCATTGCGTCCGCACCAGGCCGGTCCAGAGAAACGCTCACCTCACCCCCGGGGACAAACTCGCCTCCAGCCATGTGAAAATTGCTTTCCTGAACCACGTGGGGCGTGATGAACATGACAAGCTCCCGGTCGGTGTCGTTGTGGTCCACGCGCGTGAACAGATATCCGACGAGCGGCATGTCGCCCAGGAGGGGCACCTTGCGGATGGTCTCGGTGTTGTCTTTGCTGATTAAGCCGCCGATCACGATGGTCTCACCGTCGGTGACGCGCACGGTGCTCTTGCTGCTGCGGATGCGAGGATCCAGGAAGGAGGCCCCGGAAAGGCCGGTGGGTTTGGTGTCAATCACGGACGGCTCCACGAGCATCGTGATGTATCCGAAATCGTTCACCTGCGGCGTGACGCGCAGGGAAATACCGGTCTCGACGCGCTCGGCCGTGTTCTGCGCCTCCGCACCCAGCCCCGAAGACGTCTCCGCCACGGTCGTGACATTGGCAATGGACGCCTGGGTCGTGAGCTTGATGACCGCGGCCTCATTGGCCAAGGTCAAGATGCGCGGCCGGGCCAGGATCTCGGTATCCGTATTTTGGGTCAAGAGATCCAAGGTCATGTCCAAACTGTTGAAGCCCAAGGTGCCGGCCGTGATGGTGCCGTCGGTCCCTTTGTTAAACTTGCTCAAACGCCCTATCCCCAGATTGAACGGCCAGGAGGTGGGCCGGCTCGCCCCTGAGGCGGTTAGGACTTCTCCATCCGTGCCCGTGCCCCACTCAAACCCGATGTCATCCACTATCTGGGTGGTCGTGTCGAGGATATCAGCCGCGATCATGACCTGCGGGGTGCGGCTGTCCAGGCGCGCAATCGTCTCTGCGATTGTTTCCATGCGCTCCGGGGTGTCCGTCACAATGAGGCTATTGGTCCTCTGGTCGGCCACGAGCTTGCCGTGCTCGGAGAGCATTTCTTCTATGACCTTATCAATCCCCTCCGTCGGCTCGCCGGACTGTTCGAGCTCAAGGGAGGGCAAAAGCTGGGATGTGGCCCCGCCGGACGAGCCCCCCAATGAGGTTCCGGCACCACCCCCCTGCACCGCAAACCCGAACCCGGTCACCCGCGCGTACTGAAGCTTAAAGATACGCGTCTCCGTGGGGACATAGGCCGCCGGCGGCTCATCTACGATAAAGATGTCGCTTTCTTCGAGCTGGCGGTACGTGAGGCCTGTGGCGTTGATGATGGAGGTGAGGGCGTCTTCCACCGAAACCTCAGATACATAGAGCGTCACCTTTCTCTCCTTGACCTCCTCCCCGGCAATAAAATTAAGCCCCGACTGCTGGGAAAATGCCTTGAGGAGGTCCTTGAGTTCGACCTCCTGCATGTTCATGGAGATACGCGGGATGGAGGCTTGAGCCAGGTCAGGTGAGACATCGGCCAGGCTGGCGAGCTGTATCGCTTCGCCGGCGTGGATTAGGGAGGGTCCGATCAAACCCGTCCCGGGTGTGGTCAGCAAAAGAAATGTCAGGAAACAAGCGGTCGTTTTCATCTACTCACCCCTTTATTTAGTTTATAGCCTCTCCCGTACTGCGTACAGCGTACTGCGTATTGCGTACTGCGATACTCTTCTTAATAAGAAGGCTCGGCGTCCGGCTCATATGGCATGCCTGGACTGTAGGCCATCCCGCTGTCGAGCCTTCCTCCCTCGTCCTTGTCGTATTGCGAACGAACCGCCAGGACGAAATCCTTTCCTTTATATTCCACGTGCACGCCCTGCGCATCCAGGCCCGTGATGAGCGCGCCCTGAACAGTGTCTCCCACGCGCACGACCTGATTACCGATAATGGCCTGGGCAGGCTCCACTCCCCAAATAAGCCCCTTCACCTCCAATTTGGGCGGTTCCACAGGTAAATCGATGGGGACCATGAGTGGAGTCTCCGCCGCCGGCGGGCCGACGGGCCCGGGCGGAACAGGCTTGGGTTTAGTGAGAAGTGCGATCAGGGCCTCTGGTTTCTGCAGGGGGTCACGATACCCATGACCCTCATAGGCCACCTCCTTCAAAACATCCCCTCCTTTTTCAGGCCCGGCCTCGCCCTCGACCGGACCGGGGGCCGCTTCCTCATCCGGTCGTTCGGCGGCAGTAATCATCTGCTGAATCTCGCCGGCCCGTTCTTCATTGCGCGACTTCGAGTGCCCCCGTGCGATACTGCGCACCAGCACAAGCCCAAAGACCGCGAGGAGTGCCGCGACAATGAGGAGCTCCCGCTTCTGTCTATCCATGATTGTTGCTCTCTCGTTCGTGCGACAGGACAGGCCTGCGGATCATATTTTTGTACCTCAATAGTTTCTGGATATCCGAGGGCGTAAACAACCTGAAGTTGTTACGGTCCCGGTAGACCTCGGGGATCTTGCCCTCCCGCAGCCATTTGTAGAGCGTGTTGCGCGCGATCTTTACCCGCCGGAGCACCTCTAGCGTGGTGTAGAGCTTTTTGGTCATCATATTCAAGCTATACCAAGGTTCATCAACTTCGACTCGCCATAAGTCTAGGATGGCAGTCAGTATCCCATAGCCCCGCCTAGGCGTCAAGGTCAAATGGCTTGCAGGTTCAAATGGAGTGAAAGGCAAAACTAGTTGTGGGGTTCTTGATCGGGCGGCGGGTAGAAGACCCACAAGGGATGGGGATTACTTTTTCGGCCTGATTCCCGCCAATACCACGTGGACCGTCCCGCGGGGGGAAAAGGCGTCATCCCCGCCCGGAACGGACTCCATCCACGGTTGAGCGTCACGTCCGTATCCGCCGTAGCTTCTCGTAAGCCCTGCGGACTCGAGGGCCCTTAGATCTACAGACTCGATTCGGATGTGGGGACCCTGCGACTCGATCCGGCTCAAGAGCGTGCCGAGGGAATGGTAGGTACACACGAGGTCAATGGAGACCGGCTGGATCTCGACAAAAGTTTCATCGCGCACCGCCTGGGGCTCGATGCCGTTCACAGTTATCCCCAGCTCCGCGGCGAGGCGGTTGACGAGCTGGACAAGATCAGAGGCCTCGCGGAAACCACCCAACCGGGCCTCACCCTCCGCCACCTTTTTCTCTTCTTCCTCTAACGAGCGAATGACCGCGAGCTTACCTTTAAATTCGACGGCATCGATCTCAAGCTGTGACGTCTCGCGGGTTCTCATCTTGTAGATGCCCTGATAGCCGATGAGATATATAACGAGGATAAGGCTTACGGAAATCAGGATATTGAATTGTGTCCCGCTCAGCTTCAGCCGGTCCTTTAAATCAAAGGCCATGTTCTTATGGAGTCCTTTCCCCTACTCCGTCGCGCACGAGATTCGAAATTGGTTGATAGGTACTTCCCCCAACATGCTTCTCCGCACCGAGACAAGCTGGGGCTCTTTAAGGCCTGCGAGAAATTGCTTATTCTTTTTGAGGGTATCGACCCAGGAAATGACCCACTCGCGGCTCGCCTCGGGGGGGTCAGAATACACCCCGCCCTCGATAGACAATCCCGACTCAGCGCCCTGCGCCTCCTGTCTTCCCCGGCCCTTCCCTGCTCGAGACTCCGCCGAGCCTCCAAATGCCAGGTGCTCCAGCCAGAAGCCGTCGGGCAAGATTTCTGCCAAGGCATTAAATTTAGGAGTAAGCTTGATCCCCCCCTTGACATACGCCTGAATGACCCGCTGCCTTTCAATAGTATCCTGCTTCAGCTTCTCAAGCTCCTGGATCGTCAGATGGCCCCTTTCATTTGCCGCTAGCTGGCTCTTAAGTTCTAACCAGGGCCCCCTGGCCTGCTTGACCTGAACGGAAGTTAAAAAGTGGATCAGCAGAAGTATTAAGGCCCCTGCCAGCACTTCTTGAAACAAGAGCTTGCTATTGGCCTTTAGCGTGGCCTCGTGTTTACGGCTTTCAGGGACGAGATTGAGCTCGAAAGGTCCGGCCTTCGCCCCCCTCAAGGCAAGCCCGAAAGCTGCGCTTAAGGAAGGAAGGAGTGACTGCGCCCCCCCGCCAAACACGCTGACATCCCCCACCGTCACGGGCACGGCCAGGTCGTTCTTGAGCTTGGGTTCCCAGGCCGCCACACGGTCTTCACCGGACAAAATAACCGTCTCGACCGAATGCGGCGCGAACTGGCGTTTAAAATAATCCAGGGTAAGAGCGAGCTCGCTCTGCACCGTCTCATAAGAGCCCTCGGGGTCCGTGGAAATAGTGATATCTCGGGAAAGATACGGAACCCCGTCCCTGACCACGGTGACATTCGCCAGGTCCTGACCGCCCGAAGAAAGAATGGCGTATATCCCCTTCTGGGTCACCTGCTTCGCCTCCAGGAAGGCTCTTAAAACCGCAAGCGGCGTGGGATCCAGGGCCGTCACCTTGAGTCCCGCCTGTTCCACGATATCCAGCTGGTTCGACACCGCCTCCTTAAGGGCAGCAACGCACACGACCCCCATGCGCTCATCTCCCTGCTCTTCGAGCACCTCAAAATCCATTTCCAGATCTTCCATCTTGAATGGGACGTGCCGCTTGGCCTCGAAGCGCAGGGCATTGGCCCTTTCTTCCGCAGGGATCCGGACCATCTGGAAGTAGCGCATCACGAGCTCCCGCCCGGGGATGGATGTTACGACCTCCCGGTCCTTGATCTTATAAGTGGTCCAGGCCTCGCGGACGGCGTCGATCACCGCCTCCCGGCACCGCTCCCGGTAGTGTTCTTCCTGCTCGCCCTGCTTGTGCTCCGGGCGCCGGATCTCGACCTGGCCGCTCTTTAAGACACGGATCTTCCCAAACACGTTGACCACACTCACGACGTCCACGGTGTGGGAACCGATAAATAGACCCGTCCCCCGTTTATAGACATTGAATAGCGAAGACCGGAGTCTTTTAGGCAGGATCATGCTGTATCGTTTTTCATCACATGTATGCGCGGAATCCGTCTGGATCCGTGACGTCCGTGACAGAACTTCCCAGGTGTGTCAACTCGCCTTCGGGATCGATAATAACTTCCACGCTCCGGCTGTTGGGTAATGGAGCGCCGCTCTCCGTCGTAACCCCTTCGGCGCTTATGACCACCAGTCCGATACGGACATGAAGCGACGTATTGAAAAGTGCTTCGGGGATGACTGCCAGATCGGGGGGGGGACCCGTGGCCCTCACACCCACGAGGCGATGGGTTGCACCCATGTCGAAAGCGCCTCCGACCAATCCTCCATCTTGAATGCCGTTATGCGCCAGCACCGTCCCCGCCTGACTTAGATAGAGGGCGACCTTATGTTCGACGGTCTCCCCCGTCATTTCAGCCTGATGGGTGCTCATGAGAAAGATAGTTCCTGCCGCGATGGAGATCAAGAGGGCCATAACGATAGCCGTTAAAAGTGCCGCTCCCCTGTTTCCGTGCATATCTCCTCACTTATTGCGCCGTCATGGACTGGCTGGTCAGCTCGGAATGGAGCGTAATCGTTTCGCCGCCCGCATCCGCTGTGATGTCAACGACCACTGTATTCCTTGCCGGGCCCGGACGAGATACCGTGAAAGAGGTAATAGAATCTGCTATCGGCTGTATCGGTCCGGCAGTCAGTCCGACATTCATTTGAAAAAGGACCTGCCCCGACCCGTGTGAATAAAGTAAAGTGGGGTCCTCTACATCATCAGCCTCATTAGTCGGCGTGCCGGGAAGGCCCCCGTCGATTTCAAAGTTGAGTGCGGACCGGGTTTCGCCAACCGGCGGAATCAAAATGTCAACCGCCTCAATAAAATTTTTAGAAATATGCTCCATCAGAAACTGGGCCTCGGTCTGGACCCCGGTCTGGTCAATGACAGAGTGCTGCATCTTCATCCCTGTCACGAACAGACTTGACGCCACCATCAGGACCCCTCCCAGGATCGTAATAGCCGTCAAGACCTCGATCAATGTAACTCCCGCTTTTCCTTGCATCGCCTAACTCAATATTCATGAGACGCGGCATCGTCTGCACAGATTACTACGGATCAGGCCAGTCTACCGTGACCGTTACCTTTTTCAGGATCACTCCCCCCACGTTCACGTCCTGAACGTCGTACCGGCGGGTGGTACCGGCAGGAAGCCCAGTCAATCCTGGATTCACGTAGGAAAAGCTCACATCCAGAGCTTGGCTTTCCGTCGTATCGCTGCTCACCGAGTTCTTGAGACCCTCCAGGGTCTCCTGGGCATAGTTCACGGCGAGGGTCCGCTGGTCAACCACCTGGGTCATCCTCCCGCCTGTCACAAAAACAGAAAGGATCCCTGCCGCCACGGTGGCCACGATTAACGAGGCCACAATGACCTCGACCAGCGTAAGGCCCTTTTCGCCACAAATCCGCTTTTCCATATTCTTCCCGACAATTAAGTATACCTTTTATAAGACATAGGGACAAGTGGAAAAATGACAAAAGCTAAATTCAACATTCGAGTTACGGCGTCTTCATGGCTCCTTGACAACCATCCGAATGGTGGAGACCTGCATGTTTGCGCGCAGGCTTTTGTCTCCGCTTCGGGGAGCCGCGAGCCGCATTTTTTCCACCCGGAGTCCCTCCCGGGACTCGCCAATGTTCAGCAGGAACCTGGCAATGGCCTCAAGAGACCCCTCGCATTCGAGCTGAAGACTGAAGACATTCGAGAAATCCCCCTCCCGGACGGGGAGCGGCTTCATATCAAGAATCTTGACCTGGGCGCCCTGCCCCAATTGTTCCACCGCCTTCAGAGTCTCCTGCGTCTCCGCCTCGGGGGTGCGTATGAGGCCAAACACCTCCGCGTAGCGCCCGTATTCTCCAGCCACAGTCTCCTGCCCGGCCAGGAGGGCGTAGTTTCTGGCAAGTTTCGCCTCCGTCGACTCGAGCTCCTCCAGGTGGCTCTTAAAAAAACCCAAGGCCGGACGCAGGATAAACCGGTCCCCGGACGCCACCAGCACGACCCCGAAGGTCATGAGGAGGATGGCACGCTCACGTTTGGACAGATGCCGGATCACCGCTTATCCCCGCCGGACTGCTTTTTAAGAGGGCAGTCGATTTGAAAATCCGCGAAATCCTGCCCCTGGCGCTTGCGCGCAGTGGCATATTTCACCTCCACCTTTTCAAAGAGCTCGGATTTTTCGAGCGCATCCCTCGCCCGAAATACTGTGGCCAGATCATCCGTCGTCCCCCGCAGAGAAATCTCCTTGCCCTCATCAAAGGTATAGTGGGTGAATGTAACCCCCTGCGGAACGACACGGAAGAGCTCCGCCAGGGTCTCGAGACACTGATGGCGCCGCGCCAAGGCCCCGTGGATCCTCACCAGCCGTTCAGACAGGGTGCGCACCTCCTTCGCCTGGGGATCCGTTTCCGCAAGCCGGGACTTAAGAAAACGAAGGTAATCCTGATGGGCGGCGAGCCTCGCCATCCCCAGGGTGCCGAATGAAAAAGTGATGCCCAAAATCACGATAACCCTGAAGAGGAGCTCCCTTCTCTTGCGGTCGCCGTGCCGGCGGGCCTGCCATTCTTCGGGGAGAAGGTTCACCGTCCCGCGGGGATCCTTAAGACACGCCCCCACCAGACCGGAAAAGCTGAACCTTTTCAGGTGCTCGGCCCAGGACACGCCCTTCGCCGCGGGGTCCCGGAATGAATCCACGAGATCCATATGGACAGGCGTGATTCCTATCAGGGACTTTGTCCTTGCGACGATTGTGGCAAGCCCCGGAAAACCCCGTGTGAACACCACCCTTTGAAAGGGGGGCGCCGGGTCCTGCTTCCGGTACGCCCGCAGCGTCATGGCAAGTTCCTCGAGCAGGCGGTCATTCCAAGCGTCCTGACCCTGCGGATCGCGCCCGGCGTCCTTCGTGCCGAAGCCGATATTGCGGGTAAAGATGAGCTTCCCCTGATGCACGACAGCCACCTCGACCTCGGCCTCACCCACGTCCACAAGGCAGTGGGTAAGCGCACGGTCCCTGGGATTCAGTCCATTGAGATAGGCTGCGGAGAGGGTCTGGGAAGAAAGGAGCGCGCGCTCCGGTACGAGCCCGGCCTCTTTCAGCAGGTTAAGCTGGGTGTCGATAAAGGCACGGGGGATAATAACGAGCATCGCCACCGTGTACCCCTGGGCGTCTACCGCAATCTTTTCGTAATCCACCGATATCTCGTCCCGGCTGAACGGGATATGGCGCACGGCCTGAAAGCCCGCCATTTGCGCGAGCTCCTCATCTTTTACGGAAGGCAGCCGGACCATCTTGATGGTCGTCTGCTGACGGCCCACCACCAGCACCTTGCGCACGGCGCGGACCCGAACCCCCAGCTTCTTGACGGCCTCCGAGAGAACAGCCGGCCGATCTTTTTCAGGAACGCCCCCCAGGGACACGACGCCCGCGGCCTTTATCTTGCGCCTTCCCGTGTCCAGGAGCACGACCTTCACCCCATCGTCGCCCCATCCGATCGCCAGCACCTCGCCCCGGCCCATCACATGAAGCCCTCCTGCCAGCGCCGCACCGTCAGGGTGGGTTTCGTCCCGCCCCCCCGCTCCACGAGGGCCCGGACGAGATAACGCCTTTCGGGATTTTCCAAAAATCCCCAGGAGGCTATTTGGAAAAGGCGGGAGGAAACCGTCAGGTAATGTTCGGCCATGTGGTCCATGAGACGCCTTTCCTCCGTGCCCAGAAGAAGCCGGCTCATATCGCCTTTGATATTCTGGAAGGGTTCGTCGCCTTCAGTCCCCTCCTCATCATCGAAGCCGTCCCGGTGGTCTATGATGCGCTCCACTAAGTGCTCGATATCGCGCTCGAGGCCGCCCACCTGGTCGAAAGAGGCGCGCGCCAGGACCTCGAGGACCGGCGCGGGGGCCGTGTTGATGTTCACCTTCCCGTCGCCGTACACCGTGAGCATGGGCTCAATCTCACGATAGACCTCATCGGTCATTCCCAGAACGAGCCGCAGTTCCTCCATGGCCTGAAACGGGGCATTCTTGCAGGAAAAGGCAAGCTCCTCGTACTGCTCCTGTTCCGCCCCAAAGGGTTTTTCGTTTCCCGACTCATCCAACAGAGGATCGTCATTCTTATCGCGCCAGTCAATCATGGCCGATGCCAGCGACGGGGTTACTCCCGGGAGGGCGGCGAGCAGCTCGAAAGGTGCCAAGTTGACATTGATTTTGCGTTCCTCGTCGGTAAACCCTGGTTTCAATATCCACTTTCGGCTTTCTCGCACCGCATGGGAAATGGTGAAATACCCTTGACCAACGGGCAGTCTCTGAAACACCTTGTCCGGCTCCTCTTCATCCTCAAGGGTGATCCCGCATTCATACAGGCTGTCATAGGCATTCGCATCCTGTGCGAGCTGGGCAAGGCTCCATGAGAACCCTGCAAAGGCGAGTTCCCTCGCCACCTTGACGTCGCGCTTGTAACCCGCCATCTTGATGAGAAGCCCCATGCGGTAACCTATCCCGACGGCGAACAAGGCCAGGATGGATACGACCCACAGCGTAATGATAAGGATGGTTCCGCGCTCGTACTGCGTACTGCGTACGGCGTACTGCGTACGGCGTACGGCGTACTGCGTACTGCGTGAAAGTTGAGAATGGGTTTTCGTTCGCTGTACGCACGACGCTGTACGCTGTACGAATCCCGCTCGCCCCGACGCCACGCTGTACGCTGTACGCTGTACGCTGTACGAACCTTTATCTTTAAAACTCATCGGGTTCCTCCGGAAGCAGTTCTTCGGGCAGCCAATCCGGCGGTTCGTCTATCATGCCTTCGGGAGGGCCCCCGACATCCGGCAAGGGTTCCTCAACCCCAGGCCCCTCTGTCCCCCCAGGAAGAGTCCCTGCAGTCCCACCCGGTTGCGCGGGAGGGATGAGCGGAACGAGCTCCGAGGCCAGGGGCTGTCCCCCCGTAGGAAGATAGAGGGTGCGCGCAAGTTCCACCGGCTCACCCGCTTCCGGGTCGCGGATCGTCAGGTACACTTCGATTCCGATCGGCAGCGTGTCTTTTTCCCACTCCTCGCTCCACACAAGTTCTTTCTTATCACCCTCCGCCGCTTCCTCTTCATTCTCCTCATAACCGCCGTACAAAAATGAGAGCGATTCAACCGGACTCACCAAAGTGAGCGCCTCTCCTCCCGGCAGGGTGTCTCCGCTCAAAAGGTGACGTTCCCAGACAAACGCGCGGCCTTGGCTGTGAGAATCCGGACCGAGCCCGAAAGCAGCCCATCCCATTTGGTGCCCTGTCTCCCACCCTTCTCCCGACGTGCGGATTCGGGCGGCATAGGTCATGCGGCCTGGTTCACCCTTAAATTCAGCCTCGGGAAACGAAAGGGGTTCGAGGGCGCGGACCTCCCTCGCCACGAGGTCCAGGGCGCGGTGGGCCAGGTAGCGCGCGCCTCCCCCCTCCTTTCCTTTATTAAATGTGGTGATACCCGTTTGCACCGTCATCTGAATCGTGGCCGCCAGCACCGCGAAAATCGCAAGGGCCGTGATGAGTTCGAGAAACGTAAACCCCCTGCGGCTCACTTCTCAAGCCTTTCCCTCGCCGTCTCGGGCAGATAAAAATACGTGTCCATCCTGATCTCCTCGCGCCGGCGGCCTTCCTCCCAGTTCACG
>JACPQZ010000005.1 GCA_016190205.1 Candidatus Omnitrophota bacterium
TCACGAAGTTTCTGATTTCCTGAGGGGTGACGGGCTTGGCCATGAAGGGAAAGCCCCTGATGACGCGCCCCTCCGGACCGGTCTCGTCCCTGGAGACCATCGAGGTCAAAAAGGCGACCGGGACCCGGGCGGTCTTCTCGTCTTCCTGAAGGGTCCTGGCCACCGCGGGGCCGTCCATATGCGGCATCATGACATCTAGCAGAATGGCATGAGGCCGGTACTCCTGCGCCACGGGCACGACAAAGGCCCCCCTTTTCTCAATGCGCACCTCAAACTCACCCGTCTGTTCCAGCGAGACCTGAATGAGCTTCGCAAAGGTTACATCATCGTCCACTACCAGGATTTTCTTCTTGTCAGCCATGACTCTTACCCCTCACATTGCCCCCCATTCTAAGCTCATCTTAAGACGCATTCAAGTACCAAAGGCTGGGATCTGTTGCCCTCATCCCGTACGGAGCATCTCCAAGATGGTTTCTGCGAGCCTGGCGCTGACCCCCTCCACCCCAGCCAGCTCGCCCGGCGAGGCGCGCTGGATGGCTTGAACGTCCCCGAAGCGCTGCATGAGCCTCTTTTTGATGGCGGGGCCGACGCCCCGGATATCATCCAGCCGAGACGCAACCATGGCTTTCGCGCGCAGATTCTTGTGGTAGGACACGGCGAAGCGGTGCGCCTCGTCGCGCACCTGCTGAAGCAGACGCAGGGCCCGCGAGCGGCGCGGGAGCCTCAAAGGCTGGGAAAGATTCCAGCGGTAAATCTCTTCTTCCTCTTTGGCCAGACTGATGGCTGGGATCTTCTCCCGGTGCCGCTCCGCCAAAACCTTCCGGGCCGCGTTTAAGTGTCCCAATCCGCCGTCAATGAGTATGAGATCGGGAAAGGGGTCGGCGCCCCCATGCGTCTCCAGACTACGCCCCACGATCTCCTGGATCATGGCATAATCATCTATCCCCGCGACTGTTCTAACCCTAAATCTCCGGTACTGATCTTTTTCGGCGAGCCCATCCAAAAAGGAGACGCGCGACCCGACTGCGGCCCTCCCCTGAATATTGGATATATCGAACCCGTGGATCCGGTGCGGGATCTCGGCGAGCCCCAAATGGAGGCGCAGCTCTTCCAGGGCTGAACCCAAATCCAGCATGCGGGTCTGGCCCAGCATGTCTTCCAGGGCGCGCAGGCGGTCCCGCAGGCGGGAGGCCTCTTCAAACTCAAGGCGCGAGGCCATAAGGCGCATGCGCGCCTCGAGCTCGCGCATGACCTCCCGGCTCTCGCCCCGCAAAAAAAGGTCCAGCTCCTTGACGATGCGCCGGTGGACCTCGCGCGCCCCGGCAAATTCACAGGGGCCGACGCATTGCTTAAGATGGTATTCGAGGCACACCGTTTTAGGCAAGGTCCGGCATGACCGGATGGGAAAGATTCGTTTGAGGTAGCTCACCGCCTGCCTCAAGGTCTTCACGTCGGTATAGGGACCGTAATAAAAGGCCTTCCGGTCGCTTCGATTTCGGGTAATGACGAGCCGCGGAAATTCCTCCCCCATCGTGAGCTTGAGCATGGGATAGCTCTTATCGTCCTTGAGCTCCACGTTGTAAGGAGGCTTTAAATCACGGATGAAATTGGCTTCGAGAAGAAGGGCCTCGATCTCGGAGCGGGTGACGAGGTAAGCGATGCGCCTGATGCGCTGGACGAGACTGCGGGTGCGGGGATGCGCGAGGCGGCCCGCAAAATAAGAGGCGACGCGCTTGCGCAGGCTGGCGGCCTTACCGACGTAAAGGACCGCGCCTCCTTCGCCCTTCATAAAATAGACTCCGGGTCCTTCAGGGAGCCCTCGCGCCTTTTCCCGCTCCACTTCATGCACAGCGGCTTCGCCCCTTAACCTTAGCCAAAGTTTGCTTCAAGACGACCTCCATTTCACTCATGCGCAGCAAGAGACAAACACCCACATAGGCCAGGACGCCCGCGGCAATAGGGCCCAGCACGGCCGCGGCCTTGAGGGCAAGACCGGTCAGGGGTGCGGTCTGGATGACCCAGGCATGCAGAACAAGGGCCACGGCCCCCATAATTGAGGAGGCGAAAAGCGCCTTCACAGCCGTCAGCAGCACTTTCCTCCCCCCCAGGTTTCCAATCTTGCGGCGCAGGAATAAAAACAAAAGGCTGTATTCCATAAAACCTGATATGGAAGTCGCCAGGGCAAGCCCGGCCTCACGCAAGAATTGCATGAGGATGAGATTCAGGATCAAGTTTACGATGACCGCGGCGATGACAATGCGGACGGGGGTACGCGTGTCCTTGAGCGCATAAAAACACGGGGCGAGTATCTTCCCGCCGGAATAGGCCACGAGGCCCAGACAGTAGAACATGAGCGTCGAGGCGGCCCTCGCCGTGGACACGGAGTCAAAGGCGTTGCGCTCGAAAAGAAGCTGGACAATGGGGTGAGCCAATACGATGAGCCCGACGGAGGCGGGGATCATAATGATAAAAATAGTCCGCAGCGAGAATGAAAGGGTCTCCTTAAGCTTATCCATCTCGGCCGCCGCGGTCTGCCCCGAGAAGGTGGGAAGAACCACCGTGCCCATGGCAATGGCAAAAAGACCCAGGGGAAACTGCATGAGCCGACCCCCGTACCAGAGGCTCGAGACCGCCCCCTCCCCTAAGGTATATCCGAGGGCAAGGTCAATAGTGACATTCAGGCGATGGAGCATGACCCCGGCCGCGGCGGGCCCCATGAGGGCCAGTATCTTCCGCACGCCCGGGTGGTCCACCGCCGGGCGGTATCTCCAGCCTTTCTTTCGCAGCGAAAAACACTGCATGGCCAGCTGCGCCACACCAGCTGCCAAGAGCCCGTACGCCAGGCCATAAATCTTATCTCCCAGCCCCGGCCCCATAAAAGGACAGATGAGATACAGGGAAGCCATCCAGACGAAATTAAGCAGGATGGGACTCGCCGCCGGGATCCCAAACCCCCCGAGCGACTGCGAGGCCGCTATTGCGAGGGCCGTCAGATTCACCAGGATGAGGTAGGGCAAAAGAAGCCGCGTGAGGGACAAGGTGAGCGCGAGTTTAGGGTTCGCCCCCACTGCATCCTCAACCAGCAAAAGGACTCCGACCGCCGCCAGGACGATGACCGCGGTCACAAGGAAAAGGATAGTGAGCACCCTGTTGGTAAGCTGCCAGGCCCCGTCACGGCCTTCCCTTTTAAGGGTATCGGCAAAGATAGGTATAAAAGAACTGGACAACGCGCCTTCCCCCAAGAGGCCGCGAAAGAGATTGGGAATCATAAAACTAATGAGGAAGGCGTCCCAAACAAACGTGGTTCCGAAAAGGCTTGCGCTCGCGATGTCCCGGATGAGCCCGAGGCACCTGGAGAGAAGGGTAAAAAAACTGATAATGCCGAAGGATCTTAATACGGAACGGGTTGACAAGACGGCCTTCCTATGATGTACTATTCATCCCTAAACGCCAAGGAGCCTGCATGCCCATATTGCGAAGCGGATACAAGACGGTGCGACAGGACAAAAAAAGACGCCTGCGCAATCAGGCGGTCGCGACAGAGCTCAAGCACCTTTCCGACAAAATCGAAAAACTGCTGAACGAGAAAAAGGCAAGCGACGCCGAGTCGAAAATCCAGCTCCTCTCGCGCCTCCTGGACCGCGCGGCGGTCAAGGGGATCATCCCCAAGAGCAGGGCGTCGCGCAAAAAATCCCGCCTTAAAGTTCGCCTAAACCGGCTCCAATCCGCAAAGGCATAAGACCAAAACCTCGAGTGCGGTTCTTTCCTTCATACCGGTCGACTTAAGTTTAAGGTCGGCCTCGAGCACCCACTTCAGATCCCGCATAAGCTCCTTCTGCGAAAAAAGCCTAGCCTGGCGGATGAGCGCCTCCGCGGCAAAGTCAGGGGTCCCCAAAGCTGCGGCCAGCTCTTGAGGCGACCGCCCACTGCTTAAAAACGCGCGCGCGGTCGCAAGCTGCTTGAGCTGCCAAAAGATGCGGCCAATGATCTCCGGGGCGCGCCTGCCTTTGAGCAAAAGTTCGTGCACGAAACGCAGGGCTCCGGCACTGTCTTTTTTGGAAAAGGCATTCGTGAGTTCATAGGGACTGCCTTCGCGGACCACGGGGATGAGGCGGTCCACGGCGTCGGTGTCTTGTTTCCCGGCGCCTTGGGTATAGAGCTGAATCCGCTCCATGGCCATCACGATTTCTCCCATGTTCCCGGTCAGGCGGTCCGCCAGAAGCGCCACGAGATCTGGAAGGGGCTCGAGTCCCCGGGCCCTTAATCCGGTTTGAATCCATGCCGTGAGCCTGGGGCCGGCAAGAGACTCGCACCAGACGACCACACCGGCCTCTCCCGCGAAACGGACGAGCGCGTGGTCCTTCCGCAGGGACTCGGCCTCCAAAAGAAGGTGATTCGCCGGGAGGGTGCCGGCCCAGCCTGCCCGCAGCGCTTCGATCCCCTCTGACTTGAGCCGCTCGCAGCCGCTTACCCACACGAGCCGCCCCTTGGCCTCAACAGGCAGGGTCTTGAGCTCTTCGAGCGCGCGGTCCAGGGAATCCTCGTGAGCGGAAAGGCGTGTCTCGTTCATGACCCGGGCGGCGGAAGGCAGCGCCTGATCACGCAGGCGTTCGATATGGGTCCTTCTTAAGTAGGCTTCCGGGCCGCATATCAAGGTAATGCGTGCGCGGCCGTGGATCGTGGATCGTGAATCGTGAATCGTGAGCCGCTTCCCGCTTCCCGCTTCCCGCTTCCCGAGACCTGGGACCTGGGACCTGGGACCTGGGACATCTTTATTCATCACCAATTCTCTATGGTGCGGTCGACGATATTCTTGGCCAGATCATCCATGGCTTCGATGAGGGCGGCGCCCTCCGTCTTGAGCCGTGAACCTGTCGTATCGTAAAGGGTGTCCCCCGCAAAGCTGCTCTCTTGAAAGATGACCTCGCCGTTCCTCTGATCTGTCAGCTTCATATTTACGAGCAGGGTCAGGCGGTACTGCTCCACGTCTTCGTCGTTTATGGCATACCGGAGCGGCTCCTTCAAGTAGTCGACGAGCGTACCCTCGAGAACAGCGTCGGCGTTCTCCCGGTGCGCGATCCTGAGACTACCGTCAAAGATATAACGGTTGATGATTTTATTGGTGACATCCAGCTCCACCCCCGGCTGGAGCTGATAGGACTGGGAGGTTTCCGGGGAGATCCCGTTCTTGAAGCCTTCCACGTAAATCGTCCTGATATTATTGGGGAGGACGGCGCCTGTGGTATAGCCGCACCCGCACACACCTAAGATAAGGGCGACCAGAATCCGCGACTTAGGGTTCACTGCGCACCGCCCTTTAACAAAGGCGCATCTATCTCTTTGAGCTTCTCTTCCGCCATGAGCGCCCACGTGGTCCCCGGGAATTTTTCAGACACGTTTTTATAATACACCTCTGCGCTTGAAAAATAATTCTGTTTTTCGTAAAAGGCGGCGATGTTGAACTCCTCCTCGGCCATCTTCTCATTCACCGCGAGGAGCAGCCCCTCCGCCTCCCCTTTCCATTTGGATTCCGGATACTTCTCGAGAAATCCCTCCAGCTTGTCGAGGGCCGCGCCCATGCCTGCCGCATCATGACCCGACTGCTCCGCCAGACGGAAGGCCGCGTTCGAGATCATGAACTCCGCCTCCTCGGCCTTTTCAGAAGCCGGAAAATCCTTGACGAGCTCCTCAAACGCGCGGATCGAAAGGGTATATTTCTCATCGTCAAAATGGATGTGCCCGATTGAGCTGAGCGCCTCTACGGCATGGGGACCATAAGGCGCGTTGGCCGACACATGCTCAAAGACTTCCAGGGCCTTTGCCCTGTCGAGGCCGGGCAGGATGGGAACGGTCACGCCCGCCACCTTTTTCTCTTCCTTCGTCAGAAAATAGTTTCCGATACGGAACTGCCTGTCCACGATCTCCCCGACGCGCTGGGTCTCGGGATAACGGTTCACGACCTCTTGATAAGATTGATAAGCCTCGTACTCGTCGCCCATCTCTTCCTGCGAAACCCCCTTAAAATAGAGGGCCTCCATCGCCTCTTTGGATTTCGGAAAGCGCTTGGCGACCTTGGCAAATTCCTGGGCGGCCTTCTCGAAATCCCCCTTTTGAAAAAGCTCCTGGGCCCACCGAAACTGCCCGGCGGCCGTAGCCTCGGCCGCCTCGCCGGAACGCTCAAACTTGCCCTTTTGGGAAGTCCACAGCCAGAAGGCATGCGCGGGGGCGGCCGCGGAGAGTTCAATCCAGAATAGAAGAAGGAGAGTTGCGGAAAGGCGGGACAACATAGCACGCAGACTATAGCACAGGCGGGCGCAAATTGTCAAGGAACCCTATCTCTCTCAAAGAGTTACGGAATTGCCGTCCCCGTACGTACTGACCTTAAGATCGCCGCCCCGTAAGCGAAAGATGATCGCGCCGGAAAGGTCGGTACGTAAGAGCCGGCAGGATTCCTGGATGAGTTCCAGTGTTCCCCGATCGGGATGGCCGTAGCGGTTAGCCGCGCCTACACTTACGACCGCGTATCGGGGCCTTACCCCTTCCATAAGTTCTGCTAGAATACCCGGGTCAAGACGGGCGCCGTGATGAGGCACCTTAAGGACATCTGCCTTAATATCCAACCCTGAATCCAGAAGAGAACGAATCCCCTTCTCTTCAATATCGCCCGTGAGGATGGCGGAGAAATCCCCGTACGTTACCTTAAGAACCAGAGAGCGGTCATTCTCCGAAATATGACTGGCTCCGTGCCATTCCCGGGGAGGATGAAGGCACACGACCTCAAACCCAGACGGGGAGCGGATACGGTCTCCCCGGGCAAGGGTCATCCGGGGGACGCGCGCGGTCCGTACCGCCTCGGTATAACGATCCAGAGTCCGGCCCGGGGAATTTAGTAAGTCCCCCTCCAAGGCCGCGCGCGCCGGAAAAAGACGGGCGATACGCGCCATCCCGCCGGCGTGATCAGCGTCCGGGTGGGTTACGATCGTGCCGGATACCCTCTGGACACCTTCACTCCATAGGTAAGGTACGACGACCCGGCGCCCTTTGTCGGCAGGCTCCCCCAGCCCCGCGTCTACCACCCACACCCCGCCTCCAGGCGCCTCGAGTACAAGTGCATCCCCCTGGCCAACGTCTAGAAACGCAAGTGCTAAGTTGTTGTTCCGCTGTGCTAGAAATCTCCAAGCCCAAAGATTTAGCATGATGAGAAGAACGGCAAGAACGGGAAACGCGTATCGCCTGATATACCCTTTAAAAAGTAAAACAACCAGCACCGCGTAACACGCCCCTATGACCCAAGGCAGAGGAGACGAAAGATAATAAAACCCATAAGGGACACCCGCAAAAAAATCCACCGTGAGATCCAAAGCCCCGAGCGACCAGCCCACCGCCCGGCCCAGGGCTTGACCCCAAAAAACTCCAAAGGGGGCGACTAGAAAAAAGATTACGAAGAGTGCGAGTATAGGAGTCAATAATGGAACTACTGCCAGATTAGCTATGAGAGAAACAGGGGTCACCAGATTAAACCTAAGCAGGATGAGCGGGGCTAGCCCCAGCCAAGCCGCCGTGCTCACCGCCGCAAGGCGCACCAAAAACCTCCCCGGGGCCTTTCGGCCCAGCCAGGGATCCCAACGCTCAATGAGGGATGGGCTCATGAGCATGATGGAGAGAACCCCGCCGAAGGAAAGCTGAAAGCCTATTTCCTCAACCCCATGGGGATTCAGACCCACAAGGACGAGGGCCGCCAGCGCCAGGGAGTTCAAAGGGTCTGATCCCCCTCCTGCGAGGCGGCCCAGGGCCAGAAATACGAACAGGAGGACCGACCGCACCACAGGGGCCTGGGCACCTGTCAATGGTATGTAGACTACGAGGAGGAGGATGAGCAATGTCATACGTACAGGAATGGAGCCGATGAGATGGCGGAGGACAAAGAGCAAAATGACCGCCAAGATGCCGACATGGAGACCGCTAATTGAAAGGACATGGACAGTCCCCGTTTCGATAAAGCGGTCGCTGATGGCCTGCTCTATTCCGGTCCGGTCCCCCAAAACGAGCGCCTGGGCAAGCCCCGCATAAGGAGCGGTTACATACCGCCCTATGAGGCTAAGGCCTCTTGATCTCAAATCAGATAAAAACCGGGCCAGGGAAAACCCGCCCTTTTGGGTTACGAAGAGGTCAAGGGCCGACGGGACTTTAAGCTCATAAAACTGCGACCGCCGCGCGAGCCAGTCGCGGCGGCTCCACTCGCCGGGGTTCGTGGCTCCGGACACCTGCTCGAGCTTCCCAAAAAGAACCACCCGGTCCCCCGGCTTTAGGTCCGGCGGCCGGCGGGCGCGCAGAAAAACACGGACACGCCCCCGGGCAGCCTCGACCTTCCCATCCTTTTCTACAGAAACTGTCCCGAGGACAAACCGGTGCGAGGGCGCGCCGCCGAAGCCCTTTTCACTTTCTACAGAATCTTGAACGACTCCCAGGCAATAGACGTCTGCCTCTTGAAAGGGCTCCAGATTAAAAGGTTCCTGCCAGCGATCATAGACAGAAACCCAAAACGCGCCGGCGGCCATGGAAAACGCAACGAGCAGACTAACGAAAACCCGGGTCCGGCGCAGAGAGAGCCCGAGCGAAACAAAAATTGCCGCGCTCAATACGCCCGGAATAATCGGCGAGGCACGGAGGGAATCTTGCAGAAAGATTCCCAATATGACGGAAGGGGCAATCCAGGGGAAGGGCCGCTGCATGGGGTCAGGTCTTGCAATATAACATCTAGTCGAAGACGATCTTGCCGCTTATCTTCTCCAAAAGCCGGGGGCCGATACCGCGCACGTTCAGGAGGTCTTCGGGGTGCCGGAAAGACCCGTGGGCGGTGCGCCACTCGACTATTCGTAGTGCCAGGGCGGGACCGATTCCGGGCAATAACTCAAGGGTCCCAGTTTCGGCGGAATTAATGTGAATGAGGCGCTGCGTCTCTATTGCGGTGCGGCCCGCCTCGAGTTCGGCCGCCTCCTCCGCCCTAATGAGGGTAAAGGAAGCCCGGCGCCTTCCTTCGACAAAGTAAGACGTCACAAGTCCTGCCACGACGAGGGCCGCCAGGCTTATGAGCATGACTCGCTGTTCGAGGGAAAAAACACTTGGAGGGGATTTCTCGGACACAGGTCCTCGAAGTCTTTGGTCTGCAGACGCGGTTTCATACGTCATTGCGAGCCCCGCACAGCGGGGCGAAGCAATCTCAATGAGGCCATGAGTTGCTGAAAGCAACTCATAGGGCCGAATTGATCCCGAGCGCGTCGTAATGAGATTGCTTCGGCCCTTCGGGCCTCGCAATGACGCGCGAGGGATCTCCTCGCAATGACATTTGCTGCTCTACGTCCAGTTCGTCTAGAAAAGCTTGAGAGTAACGATCTCGTCCCGGGTTTCCAGAACGATCTCCGACTCACGGATCTCGCGCACGACGGCAGATCCGATGGGGTCGCCCCGGTGCACGATCCGGTCATTGAGGATGGCATAGGGGTCGTGCTCGTCCCACAGGATGCCTGAGAGTGTAAGGGCGCGGGGGTCATCCGGGATGGGCATGGTGTCAAAGGTGTTCGTAAAGACTTGCGTCTCCGGTTTCATACCCGCCTGCGGAGGAGCTGCTGCAGGCGCCATGGAAACCTGGACGAGCTCGTGA